>JAFGTD010000266.1 GCA_016934295.1 Acidobacteriota bacterium | reverse complement strand
GGTATCGGAATCGGTTTTTAAAAGCTCGATCCCGATACCGATTCCGACCCCGACGCCGATGTATTTCCGGCCCAGCTTTTCGCTTCGGAAAGAGTCACAGGCCAGCAATCTACAGTCGAGTGCGGATATAAATCCATCATCCAAATCCGTATTGACCTTGTAGGGGCGAACCTTGTGTTCGCCCTGAAACGATAAGCGGGGCTGTTTGGAGATTGGAAAAGGGCGAACACAAGGTTCGCCCCTACCATAACTTTCTTCTGGTACTCCAAACATCTTGTTTTATAATGAGTATCTCTCTGTTCCATTGCATGATTATCTAACAAACGACCGATATGCTTATGACTTTCCTGTCGACAGTAATAACCGACTCTGTTCCCAATGTCGAACTCGCATTTATGCTGGTTGCCTGTATCGTGGGACTTGCTACAACCGTAACGCCCAGAAAAAGAAACAAGTCCCTGGAAACGAAATCCATCAAAAAGATCTCATCCATGATCAACCGGTCTCTGGATCTTAAAACGATCCTGAGCGTCGCTCTTGAGGAGATAATCGGCTCTTTAAGAATGGACGCGGGCTTTTTCTGCCTGCATCCCTCAAACGGAACCTCCCCTGTCACCTTCTCCCGGGGTTTCACCAGAAAGACCACCGCGGTTCTTGAAGAGATCAGGGACGAGGACTTCGTTTCGCATACTCTCCCATACATATCCGGAGAAATATCTCAATGGGGCGACAGCACTCTGGCGGAAACATTGCGTCAGGAAGGCATGCGGTTTTTCGCCATTTATCCCGTATTATCCGGCAACAAGGTCCTGGGAAGTTTAAAGCTGGCATCCAGGAGCGCAAATTCCCTGTCCGCGACCCATGAAGAATTCATCAGCGCTTTCTGCGAAATTCTGGGAATTGCAATCGTCAATACGCAACTTCGGGAACAATCCAGCAAACTCTCTGAAGATCTCGTCGCTTTACAGGAAGTCAACAAGATCATATCTCAGAGTTTCGATCTGGAGGATATCATTCGCAGAATCGTCGTCGAGGGCAAGCGACTGGCCAAAACAAGCCAGTGCCATCTTTTTTTGCTCGACAATGCCGGCCAGAATCTAATCGGATCCGCTTCAACCCAAACCGAGAATTTCGATATCCGTAAAGTCGGGATAAAACTATCAGAAGCCTCAACACCCGTAACCGCCCTGCTGGAAAAACGGGCTATCGCACTGGAGGATATTTCCCGTGAAGAGCAGGCAAACAGCGAACTGCTGGGATCCCTGGGATGGCATGCCGCTGTATTCGCCCCTCTTCTCACCAAACAACAGGCTATCGGCGTCCTCGTTTGCAGCGACGATTCGAGCGAGCGCAAGTTCACGCATGAAGAGATACTGCGTGCCGAAGCCCTGGCGCATCAGGCCGCCATCGCGCTGGAAAGCGCCCGGCTTTTCCAGGTCGTTTCGCGCAGTCAGAAGGAATGGGAGACTACTTTTGACGCCATGCAGGACTGCGTATCGGTGCACGACACCAGCGGCAAGGTTATCCGTGCGAATGTCGCTCTGGCACGCAGGTTAAACACAATTCCCCAGAAGATCATCGGCAGATACTGCTCCGAACTCTACAGCGAGGAGGGCTCGGATCATGCCGAATGCAGACATACCCTGCCCCCCGAATCGGATGCTCTCATCGTCGAAGAGGTCAATCTGCCGAAAATGGGGGGAGCGTTTCAATTATCGGTCAGCCCATGGTACGACAAGAACAACCGGCTTGCGGGATCGATTCATGTAGCGAAGGACATCAACAACGAAAAACTGCTTCAACAACAGCTCATTCAGTCCGAAAAGCTCTCCGCCATAGGCGAGCTGATATCGGGCATAGCGCACGAACTGAATAATCCCCTGACCGGAGTTATGGGGTATTCCCAGCTCCTTCAGCTGCGCGAAGACCTGGACAGCCGGGCGAAGGAAAATCTTCATAAAATAAACAACCTGGCTTTACGCTGCCAGAAAATCGTCCAGAATCTTCTGTCGTTTGCCAGAAAACAGAAACCGGAAAGAACACTGACCGATGTAAACGACATTCTGGAAAAAACGGTGGAATTGAGAAGTTATGAGTTTCAGGTGAACAACATCGAAATCCGCCGCGACCTGAACCGTCGCATACCGAGAACGATCGCCGACGCCCATCAGCTGCAACAGGTATTTCTAAATATCCTGACGAATGCGGAACAGGCGATGCTGGAATCCAGCGGCAAGGGGATCCTGACAATCCGGACCAGGACCGACGATCCCGAATCGCACATTATTATCGAAATCAAAGATGACGGACCGGGAATACCCGAAAGTCATCTTAACAGGATATTCGACCCGTTTTTTACGACGAAAGAGGTGGGGAAAGGCACCGGGCTGGGGCTCAGCCTTTCCTACGGAATGATCAAGGAACATGGAGGAAATATTTACGTCCAAAGCCGGCTGAATGAAGGTTCCACTTTTTTTGTGGAACTTCCGATTATAACAAGCCTTCAGGACGAAGCCGATGCCTCCCGGGAAGCGCCGGAACAGGGGCTGAAGTTTGAGAAACTGGTAAAACAGAAGCATCTACTCGTTGTGGACGACGAAAAATATATACTGGATTTCTTCGTGGAAGTGTTCCAGTCGTTTCCCCTGTTCATCGATACGGCGAACAACGGGCAGGCCGCGCTCGAGAAGATGGAAAATCTTCAATACGACCTTGTCATAACCGATTACAGGATGCCGCAGATGAGCGGCAAAGAATTATTCAACTGGATAAAGGAACACCGCCCTAAGTTGGCCAACCGCATTGTTTTCGTCACAGGCGACACGGTCAGCAATGAAACCCGTTCCTTTTTTGAAGAGAATCATTGCCGGTTTCTTGCCAAACCGTTCAAAATTGAAGAAGTCAAGGAAGTCATCCAACAGATTCTTGAAGCCAACGCCTGATATCCGTAAATAAGAATAAGGTCGCTGAAAACAACAGAGGGCGAACACAAGGTTCGCCCCGTAAATTCTCCAGACGGTCCGGATTAGACGTCGAAATCGGCGGTTTCCGCCGGACTGAGCACCTCGTTTGCCGATCCGGTTCGATATCCTTCGAGATCGATAGTTACATATTTATATCCGAGCTTTTTAAAGCGTAATGCCAGCTTCCGGGCAACGGCAGGATCCAGGGCTTTTTTCAAATCTTCGGGTCCGAATTCCAGCCGCACGAGAGGATCATGGTGCCGAACCCGGAAGACCCGGAAGCCCGCCTCCCTGAGAAATTCTTCTCCTTCATCCACGATCCTGAGTTTTTCTTCGGTGATTGTTACCCCGTAGGGAAAGCGGGAAGCAAGACAGGCGGATGCCGGCTGGTCCGCCGTCGGAAGATGCGCCCGCCTGGAGAGTTCGCGAATCTCCGCTTTGGTCAATCCCGCTTCCATAAGGGGACTTCGTACGCGGTGTTCTTCGCCCGCTTTTCGTCCGGGCCTGAAATCTCCAAGGTCGTCCGCATTCAATCCATCGAGAATCGTCGCGGACCGGTATTCCTCCGCAATCAGCTTCAGGCTGCTGAAAAGTTCGTTTTTACAGAAATAGCATCGGTCTGCCGGGTTGGCTTTATATTCGTCAAGCTCCAATTCATGGGACCGGATCTTTCTGAAAGGTATTTCAATCTGTTTTATTACACGATCCGCCATTTTACGTTGATTGGATGGAACGGAAGCGCTTTCCGCCATTACGGCCAATGCCTGATCGCCCAACACTTCATGCGCTTTATAGGCAAGGTAGGCGCTGTCCACTCCCCCGCTGAAAGCGACAATAGCGGGCGCCATACTCTTCAACAGTTCTTCCAGTTTTCGCTCTTTGTCCTTCAACTCCATATTCTTCATTCCTGCAGCATGAAACAATCAGACTCCGGCGATCTCCTCCGCCTCTTCTCCGGCAGTTTGCCGGAAAGCATCTCGGCCGGGTATCCTTTCCCCCTTTCAGGATAATTCTGAAAACGGGAAACGCCAAACAGTTTTCCCGGCCCGTCGTGAAGGCATAGCAGCCTGTGGTTGAAATGGGATTCCTTGTCCGATGGGTATTCCTGAAAAAAAACACGCCGTCACGGGAAATGCGGGAATGCGCCACATAAAATCGAAGGGATGGAATACGGCAAACCGCGTCACACGGCGCTTCTCAACAAAGGTATCAACGAAACCGGAGAGCGGCCTCAAATTACTTCAGGGCATCAACGGTCTTCGTCGTACTCGTCATCGAAGGAATCTTCGTCGTCCCAATCATCCTCGTCATCATCGAATGAGAATTCGTCGTCTTCCTCATCATCATCAATGAGTGCCAGATCGAATTCTACAGGATCGATGTTAATCACTTCGAGTTCAACGCCACACTCGGGACATGAAATAATTTCTCCGATATCTTCGAATTCCTCGTCGATAAGGGCTTCGCATTCCGGGCAGTAGCTCACAGTCAACCTCCAGTAAAGACATACCGAAAAACCGCGATGAACAATTATTAGCACCGAGGAATTTTCAGGTCAATTCAATTTGTTTGAATATCCCTTCCTGGTGACATTAATACAATTGTGCTAACATTTTCAAAGGAAATGCAAAACTTCTACAGGAGCCGGATCGTCCATCATGAACATAAACTGTATTTTTAAAATCGTTCTTTTCACGATGTTTATTTTTATTCTCCCGGCCTCCCAGTCGTCCATCCCGGCTGAATCCCCCTCCTACCCGGCCGACTCCATACACTCTCCCACCGGCACCGCAAACCGATACCTTCAGCGCCAAAAAGACAACGGCGAAACCGAAGCGCAACAGGAACAGAGTTCCCCGATGGGGCGGACGAGCATTTCGGTCTCCACGGATCTTGTAACGATGCAAGTACTGGTAACGGACACAAAAGGCAATGTCATAACCGGTTTGAAGCCGGAAAACTTTGTCGTCTACGAAGACAAGGTCAAACAGGAAATAACGCATTTCGAGGCCATCGAGGCCAACATTACCACAGTCCTGCTGGTCGAGTATCGGAAGTACGGCGACTACTATATCGACAATGAATTCATCCGGCAGATCTACAGTATTGCGGAATACTTTGCCCGCAATCTTCGAAAGGGAGACTGGGCCGGAGTCATCGGTTACGATATGAAGCCGATTATCCTCGCCGATTTTACGCAAAACAAGCTGGAGTTCCTTGATGCGATGCGCGCCATCAGTTTTCCGGCAATGAGCGAACACAATCTCTTTGACGCTCTGATGGATACGTTCGACCGCACTCAGGAAATCGAAGGCAAAGTATCCATCATACTGCTCAGCACCGGCTTGAACAGCTTCAGCAAACACACTTACGAGGAAGTGCTGGACAGATGCAGGGAGGCGCATGCCACCATCTACGCCATCAGTCTGGGGCAGTGGATCCGTGCCCGTTACGGTGAAGATGTAGCAGCCCGTTATATGGGTGTGGCCGGTGGATTTCCGCTGACGCCTATCGATCTTTCCATGGCCGACGCCCGTCTCCGATATTTCGCGGAATATACCGGCGGCAATTCATATTATCCCCGTCAAGATGGCGAGATACCTAAGATCATCAACAATATCTCCGCACTTTTAAGAAGCCAGTACAGTATCGGATACGTTTCCACCAACACGAAGAAAGACGGCAAGTTCCGGAAGATAAAGGTCGAAGTCAATGCGAAGGTTATGGTCAACGGGAAGGAGGCCAAGCTGAAGGTCAAAACCCGCGAAGGATACAAAGCAGCCGAACTGTAATTCCGGCTGGAATAAGAGTAGGGATCCAATCAGATCAGCCGCAGCATACGATAGGCATCCTCTTTGCCGTTATAGTACCCGGGAAGAGTCTCAATATAACGGTAATGCAATCTTTCATAGAGACATTGCGCCGGGAAGTTGCCTGTTCCGACTTCCAGGACGGCCGCAGTTATTTTCCGCTGCTTCAGTATCCGATGTACATCTTCCATCAGCGCCAGACCGATCCCGTGGCGCCGTGAGGCGGGTACGACATCCAGCGTGAGTAAATGCCCCCGCCGATTATTTTCGATCCGTACCAGAATGAATCCCGCGATGCCGCCGGGCAATTCAGCGATCCGCGTCAGGCTCCCGGTTTGATTGAGACAGCAAAGAAGGTATCGCCGGGAAAAAGCTATATCCGCCGGAAAACACAGGCGGTCGATTGCATGCAGCGCATCCAGATCCTTTGAATGAAAATCACGAATTCTTAGCGACCGTTCGAACATACTGCTATTATAAGCTTCTGGACATTTCCCGGGTAAAATGAAAACACCCGGCAAGGCGGTCCTTAAAAGGGGAATTATGTCTGACCGCGACACAAACCTCAGCCTGCAGCACCCTGCGGACGCCGGGTGGGCAAAGTTTTGCCCCCGCTGCGGCAACCGGCTTGCGGAACGTTTTCTCGACGGGGAACAAAAGCCTCAAAAAGTCTGCGGGAACTGCGGTTTTATTTTCTACCTGAATCCGAAAGTCGCTGCGGGAACCATCCCGCGACAGGATGGAAAGATCTGGTTGATTCGCAGAAATATCGAACCTTCTTCCGGCAGCTGGACCTACCCGGGAGGCTATGTCGATTTGGGGGAATGCGTCCCGGATGCCGCCGTCCGGGAAACCTATGAAGAAACCATGCTACGGGTTCGTCTGGACCGTTTGTTGAATGTTTATTCCTACGGCAAAACGGGTATTGTTATGATCGCCTACTGTGCGACCGTCATCAGCGGCGCTGCGGAAATAACCCCGGAAAGCCGGGAAATCAGACATTTCCGTCTGGATGAAATTCCCTGGGACGACCTGGCTTTTCCATCGACCCGGGAGGCGCTGGCTGAATATGTAAAGCTGGAGACAAAGTAGAGAAAAAAATTATATACGTACGCTGAAACGTTTTAACGTTCAACGTCGCACGTTTGACGTTAAACGTTGAACGTTTAAACGTTAGAATGACGTAGCCTTCATACATATATTTACAGAAAGGATTTTCCAGTGGGCGATTCAGAACAAAAACTTCTAGTGACTGCGGCACTTCCCTATGCGAACGGTCCTCTGCATGTCGGACACCTCGCCGGCGCTTACATCCCGGCAGACGTTTTTGTCCGGTACCAGAGACTGAAAGGTGCCGATGTCCTGTTCATCTGCGGCTCCGACGAACACGGAGTTCCCATTACCATCCGTGCCGACAGAGAGGGCATCACACCTAAAGAAGTGGTGGACAGGTACCATGCCATTATCGATAAAAGCTTCCATCGCATAGGATTGGATTTCGACAACTATTCCCGCACTTCCCTGCCGCTGCATCATAAAATATCCCAGGATTTTTTTCTCACCCTGGACAGCAAGGGTTTCGTTACGGAACAAACCGTAGAGCAGTATTACTGCAACACCTGCGGACGCTTTCTCCCCGACAGGTATATTGAAGGGGAATGTCCCCACTGCCACAAGGACGAGGCGCGCGGGGACCAGTGCGAATCCTGCGGCCGATGGCTGGAGCCCGACCAGCTGATCGACCCGAAATGCAAGGAGTGCGGATCGAATCCGGAAATGCGGACTACAAAACACTGGTATTTCCGCCTTTCCGCTTTCCAGGAGCAACTCGAAAAATGGCAGGGTTCCAAATCCGACTGGAAGAGCAACGTCCGGGAATTCTGCTCCGGATGGTTCCAGGAAGGCCTTACGGACAGGCCCATCACGCGGGACATCGACTGGGGCGTTCCGGTACCCCTGCCGGACGCCGACGGGAAAGTGCTGTACGTCTGGTTTGACGCTCCGATCGGCTATATCTCATCTTCTGTCGAATGGGCCGAAAAGCAGGGGCAGCCCGATCGCTGGCGCGATTACTGGTGCGATTCCAAAACCCGGCTGATTCATTTCATCGGAAAGGACAACATTGTATTTCATGCCATTGTCTGGCCCGCCACACTGATGGCGCACGGCGATTTCGTCCTCCCCGACCATATCCCCGCAAATGAGTTTCTGAATATCGAGGGAGAAAAGCTTTCCACAAGCCGGAACTGGGCCGTCTGGGTCGATGAATACCTGGACGTTTTCCCACCCGATCCGCTGCGCTATTACCTGCAGGCGAATGCGCCGGAAAGCAAGGATGCGGATTTCGGATGGAAGGATTTCCAGGCCCACAACAACAGCGAACTGGCCGACGTGCTGGGCAATCTGATCAACCGCTGCCTGTCGTTCACGGAAAAGAATTTTGAGAATAAGGTTCCTCCGGCAACAAAGTGCGACGATGCCGATCGTGCCGTCCTGGCGGCCATCGCCCAATCGACGGGAAAGATCGCCGCCGGGCTGGAGAATTTCCAGGTGCGCCGCGCCGTGGAAGAAATGATGGACCTTGCCCGGACCGGCAACAAATATTTCAACGACTCCGCCCCCTGGAAGTCGCTTAAAACCGACCGGGATCGCTGCGGGTCTATTTTAAATACGACATTGCAGCTGCTGGCTGCGCTCGCGGTCATCATGGAACCGTTCCTTCCCTTCTCGGCGGAGAAACTCTGGAGAATGCTGAACGGCCCGGGTTCCCACCGGGAGCAGCATTGGAACTCCATCCCGGACCTGAGGCTTCCGGACAACCATCCCCTGGGAGAGCGCGAAATCCTGTTCACCAAAATCGAGGATGAAATTATTGAAGAGCAGATCGCGAAGCTGCGGTCCTGACGAGATATTTCGATTGGGCGACGGCTTATTTGGAGTGCGGCAGCTAGCTGCCGCCTTTGTTACGAAATATGATAACGAACCGAAGGCGGCAGCAAGCTGCCGCACTTCCAAATGAATCAAAGCGCCGAAATGCGATAAAGATAAATTAAAAATTATTATATCAGGGGTATGTGTTCCACGACCGTGATGCCGTAGCCGTGGATGCCCACAATCTTTTTAGGATGATTGGTCAGCAGGCGGATCTGGTGCACTCCGAGCGCCCGGAGCATCTGGGCGCCGATCCCGTAGATTCTCAGATCGCTGGAAGGATTTGAAATGGGATTGCCTTCGGCATCGCGGGTCTTTCCATTTCCGTTCCCGTTGATTTCTTCGACAAGATTGTGCGCCTTTTCTTCCTGCCTGAGATAAACCAGGATTCCCTGCCCGTTTCCCTCGATTTTCCTGAGTGCGACTTTTAACTTGTTCTGCGCCCCGGTCCGCAGCGAATTAAAGACGTCGGACATAGTGGATTGGGAATGAACCCGGACCATCACCGGCGCATCGGGATCGATTTCTCCCTTAACCAGGGCAATGTGCTGCTCGTTATCCAGCTCGTTCTCAAAAATGACTATTTTGAACTCGCCGAACTCGGTCGGGAACACAGCGTCTGCAATCTGCTTGACGAACGTTTCCGTCCGGAGCCTGTAGGCGATGATATCGGCTACCGTGACAATTTTCAGCCCGTGCTGTTCGGCAACCTTTTTCAGGTCGGGAACCCTGGCCATGGTGCCGTCCTCGTTCATCACCTCGCAGATAACGCCGGCAGGGTACAAACCGGCCAGGCGGGCAAGATCGACGGAAGCCTCCGTCTGGCCGGCGCGCATCAGGACCCCTCCGGATTGGGCCCTCAAAGGGAAAATATGACCCGGCCGCGCCAGATCGGCTGGAATCGTTGCCGGATCGACAGCGGTCAGAATAGTCCTGGCGCGGTCCGCGGCGGAAATCCCCGTAGTGACACCATGGCGCGCCTCGATGGAAACGGTAAAAGCGGTTCCGAACTTGCTGGTATTATCCCGGACCATCATGGGAATGCGAAGCTCGTCCAGGCGTTCTCCGGTCATGGCAAGACAAATCAAACCGCGGCCGTACTTCGCCATGAAATTGATCATCTCCGGTGTTGTTTTAACGGCGGCAGCGGTCAGATCGCCTTCATTTTCACGGTCTTCGTCATCCACGACAATAACGACCCGTCCCTGTCTAATTTCCTCAATGGCTTCTTCAACGCTGTCTAAACTCAAATTTCACCTCACCTATTTTTAGCCTAACCATCAAAAATACCTCAAAGTGTAAAAAAATCAAAAATTAATCAATCTGTCGGGCGTCAGGTTCTCCCCTCAGCGCTCTCCTTTGGGACATCAACCGGGAACGGGAAACGTCAGGATTTTTCGAGAAACATAGTCGGTAGCAACAGGCAAGCGCCTGTGCTTCAAACCTATAAAACGATGAATGCATTTCCGACACTAACGCAAATGAAGTACAATCATCAATCTTTTGCGCGAAAATGAGTTCCATGATTCGAACGACTTTGATTTATCTCTTTACAGGCCTCTACATACTGCTCCTGGCTCCGCCGGCGATGCTTTGGACGCTCATTTCCGGAGACACCCGCCTGCTCTATATACTGGCACGTTTCTGTATTCGCGTGTCGGGCATCATGGGAGGAATCCGAGTCTCCATCCAGGGTCGGGAAAATATCGCCCCCGGCAAGACCTGCCTTTTTCTTTCCAACCACCAGGGAAATATCGACGGTCCGCTTCTCTGCCATGCAACACCCCGAAACTTAAGAGCCCTTATAAAAAGCGAGATGATGAAGCTGCCCGTCCTGTCCCTCGTATTAAAACAGGTACAGTTTGTTCCCATCGAACGATTGAATCCCAAGAAAGCGCGTGAAGGGATCGACCTGGGGGCACGTCTGCTGGCTGAAGGAAAATCCTTCTTTGCCTTCCCGGAAGGCACCCGAAGCCGGGACGGCCGCCTTGGGGAGTTTAAAAAGGGTGTTTTTGTCATGGCGATAAAGGCGCAGGCCACCATCATTCCCGTCACAATTGCCGGCAGCGCAACCATCCAGCCTCCGGGGAGGTACACCATTTGTCCCGGGCGGATTCGGGTCGTTTTTCACGATCCCATTGACACAAAGGGGATGAAGCTGGAAGACCGCGACCGGCTCGTTGAACTCACGCGGGAGGCTATCGCCTCGGAGTTACCTTCCACCTAAAACGTCATCGAACGTTGGAACGTTATAACGTCAAACGTCTAACTTCAAACGTCCAACGTGGAACGAATAAGTCACACCTCCGATATCCCAGGATTTGAGGATTTTTTTAAACAAAGTGTCGTTAAAACGTTCGAGGTTTTACGTTCGAAGTTATACGTTAAAACGTTCCAACGTTTAAACGTCGAACATGCAACTAAGTTTTAATCCTGAAGCATTCTTTCAAGTTTGGGGCCCTTGATCCACCGAAGGGTATTTTTGCGGTTGGTAGTGACGCTGACAAGAGTTTTGCGGTATTGGCGCATCCGGTACTGCACCATCAGGGGATTATCCTCCCGGTCCAGAAACCATAGCTCCGCTTTACGGCTATCCTGGACCTTTATAACCGGAAACTTCATGGGAGAGCCGTTTACTTCCACCGTATATTCTCCCTCTCCCAGATAGATCATTCGGCCCTGGACGCGATCAATTTTAACTTTAGCTTCTTTCTTCTCCTTCAAATCGCGGTAGAGGCGCCGGCTCAGCCATACGGTTGTTTCATCCTCGGCGTTGGCATCCATGCCTGATTTGAACAACTTGTTGGTCACATACCCCTTCGCCTCCATAATCTCCCGCCTGGAAATAAAAACCGTACCCTGTGATTTTTCGTCCTCCCATTCCATAAGCAGATCGGGCGAATACGCGGCTATTCTCACGACAAAATCTTTTGTGAAATCCTTCCCGGGAATTTCCCATACCAGAACGGTATCCCTGCCGAACAACGGCATGTCTTCTCCATGGCCGGCGGGGAAGCTCCACAGAACCGTAAGTAATAGAGAGACAAGAAGAATGCAACGACCTGTAAATTTTCCCGGCATGGCTGATCTAAAATCCCTGGCTTTGAAGATATTCGGCACTAATCCTGGAATCGGCCTTCTCATTCTTCGAGATTCCGAGCTGGAAAAACCGTTCAAAGTATTTCCCCAGTATATCCACTTCCAGGTTGACGGGATCTCCGATATTCAACTGAACCAGATTGGTTTCTTCCAGCGTAAGAGGGATCGCCGCGACGGAAAAAGAACCTTTTTCCAGGGAGGCTATGGTCAGGCTGACTCCGTTTACCGCGATAGAGCCCTTATAAACAAGATAGCGTTCCAGTTCCTTCGGGAAAGAGAAGGAAATTTCAAATCCCTCTCCGCTTGGAATCTTGGCCAGCAGACTCCCGACGCCATCCACATGGCCCAGCACGATATGCCCGCCCAAACGACCGCCAAGCTGCAGGGATCTCTCAAGATTGACCCGGTAGCCCTGCTTAGCCTGCTTGAAACTGCTGAGACGAAGCGTTTCCGCGGAGATGTCACACGCAAAGGCTCCGGCTTCCACGGAAGTCGCCGTAAGACAAACTCCGTTGACCGCAACGGAATCTCCGATTTTCAGTCCCCGGAGAATTTTCCCGGCCGAAATTGTTATAGCCGCGCCTTCATGTACGAAACGAATTCCCTGGATTGTACCGATCTCTTCGATTATTCCGGTAAACACGTCGCCCCCTGGGATAAAGTGGCATTTAAAATCTTACCCGATGCCACAGGAGAGTGAAAAGGCACAAATTCATATTCATCCAGTCGGCCGCGATCTCTATTCGGACCGGGTACGTTCATTCGTGACTCTAAATACCTGCGCCACTTCTCCCGGAGTAAGGAACCTGTGATGACCGACAGGCAAGTCTTTGTCCGTCAGGAATCCGATTTTTATCCGCCGCAATTTCAGTACCGGACTGCCGACGGCTTCGAACATCTCCCTGATCTGCCGGTTTTTCCCCTGGGTCAATGTCACTTCATACCAGCCGTTGCGATCCCCCCCAAGGGCCGCGATCCTGCAGGGAGCCAGCTGTATTCCGCTTTTTAACCGGATCCCTTTGCGCAGTTTTGCCAGTTCCGCTTCTGCCGGTTTCGACCGGACCTTGACCCGGTAGACTTTAGGCATATGGCGACCCGCCCGCGCCACTGCTTGCGAAAAATCCCCGTCGTTGGTCATCAGTATAAGGCCTTCCGTATTGTAGTCCAGTCGCCCGACCGGATACACTTTTCCTTTCACCTTAACAAGATCGGTAACCTTCTTCCTCCCTTGCGGGTCGGCGACGGAAGAAATAACCTGCCGTGGTTTATTGAGAAGAATGTACTGCTTTCGGGGTGATGTCCGGACTTTTTTCCCATCCACCCTGATAGAATCCTCTTCAGGATCCGCACGGGTTCCCAACCGTGTGACTATCTGTCCGTTGACGGTCACGCGGCCTTCCTGGATCAACAGTTCGGCCTTGCGCCGGGAGACCACTCCGGCAGAAGAAATAATTTTTTGCAGTCTTTCGCCATTATTCATACCGAATTAAAGTTGCTCGTTGGCAAGTTGAGCAAACTCCTCAAGTGTAGGCAGGTCCTTAAGGCTCTTTAGGCCGAAATGAATTAGAAACTCCTTCGAAGTGCCGTAGAGAATAGGCCGGCCGACAACCTGTTTTCGTCCTACTATCGCAACCATATTCTTTTCAAGCAGGGTATGCAGGGCGGAGCTGGATTTCTTGCCCCGAATGGCTAAAATTTCCGCCAGGGTTACGGGCTGTTTATAGGCAACGACAGCCAGAGTTTCCAGGGCTGCCATCGATAGTTTCGCGTTCGGCCGCGTTTTGAGGTAAGTCCGAATCTGTTCGTGGTGTTCCGGTCGAGTCGTCATCCGGAACCCGCCCGCGACTTCCCGTATCGCCATACCTCCCGGGCGCGCATTGAAGGCCTCTACCATTGCTTTGAGAGCCTGTTCCAGGGTTTCCATCGTCTCATCCGGGAACACTTCCCGGAACTGCTCCGGTTTAACCGGTTCTTCCGCTACATAGATAATGGCTTCCATGACGGCCTGTATTTCTGTAGTTTCCATGATTTCAGGCGGTTTCCTTTTTCTTTGAAATTTGAATTTCTTCAAACGTCTTCTTCTGGCGAAGCCGTACTTCATGCATACGCACCAATTCCAGCAGTGCGAGAAACGTCACAATCATGTGGCGCTTTGAGCGGCTTTCCGCGAACAACGAGGAAAAAAGAATCGTGTCATGGAGAAGCAGTCGGTTCCGGATGTCCAGGATCATCTGCTCGACTGTAACCTCCTCGTGATCGACCTCCATGACCTGCTGTTCCTCAAAGCGCCGGACAACCTCACTAAAGGCTCGAAGGAGATCGAAAAGGCTTACATCGACGATTTCATTAGCGTCCTCAAGGGCATCCGCCGGGGGCTTGTTCCAGACGGCGTTTTCAACTTCCTCCCGGGTATGCAGCATCTCGGCGGCGTTCTTAAATTTTTGGTGTTCCAGCAGTTGGTATACAAGCTCGTGCCGCGGATCCTCAATGTCCTCATCCTCGGGATCCTCTTTTTTCTCCTGGGGAACCAGCATCCTGGATTTTATGTATATCAGGGTCGACGCCATCATAAGCCACTCGGCAGCCAGGTTGATATTCAGATCCTTCATGATCTGAATATACTCCAGGTACTGCTCGGTAATACGGGCGATCGGGATATTCCAGATGTCGATCTCCTCCCTCTTTATTAAATGCAGGAGAAGGTCGAGCGGACCTTCAAAGGCTTCCAGGCGTACGGTAACGCCGTTTCCTTCAAAAGGCTCCCGGGTGTCCGGGCTAAGATCTTGATCGTTATCCATAAAATTCGCCGTGCACTAAAATGAAACCAACAGTCCGATCACCATATAGATGGGAATAAAAATATAGTGCAGAACGCCCAAAAACATAAGCGCATAGATTATAAGAAATCCATAGCGCCCCATTCGTTCCAGAGCAGACGCTGCATGGTCGGGCAACAATCCGTAAAGGACCCAATGGCCGTCCAGTGGAGGAATGGGTAAGCAGTTAAACATAGCCAGGGCGATATTGATGACCATGGCGTAAAAAAGAATCCCCACTATCGGCGCAAGAACGGTTTCACTAACGGGCATTCCACTGGCGAAAGCGAGTATCAGGGCACCGGCTTCCGGATGAATAATTTTTAACACAATAAGAGTGATAAAAGCGATGAAACCGGCCAGCAGGTTGGCCCCCGGACCTGCAAGCGAGATATAAATATTGTCTTTGCGCGGATTGCGAAGGTGTGCCGGATTAACCGGTACCGGTTTAGCCCATCCGATTATGGGGATGGAGGTAAAAAACATCAGCAGCGGAAATACTATCGTTCCGACAGGATCAATATGCGGGATAGGATTCAGGGTAACGCGCCCCAGATAGCGTGCTGTAAAATCGCCCTTTCGGTCCGCCATCCAGGCATGCGAAGCTTCATGAATACTCAGTGAGAAGAGCAGTACGATGAATTGGATGGCAACTTTGGCTATATCGATATTTTGAAGGAATTCCACGGGTCAGTTCCAACCGGGCGCGCCGGATTTCGTTAATCTCAGATCAGGAACTGTAACTATAGCACAGCCGCCGCTTCCGGCCAGCCTGCATTTCTCACCAGCTTAAAGTATCACCAGGAATCCTGGAGACACTTTGCGCCGGGCTTCCTGCTGCGGCTGCTTGCCGGGCGGGATTGGTAAGGGTGGGGTTTATACTGCTTCCCTGTCTGCCTGACCAGGGAAGCAGTACCTGTGCAGCCAAAAGCTTATAAAATCCTTCCGGCACTCTGAAGGAGAATGTGCCGACTATCTCCATTCGTCAATCAGGACACTCTGGCTGGGGCGTAATCCTCCGGCGCTCCAATAGTTGTTGTTCGATCCGCCGGTAACGATGATGGGAATACTGGAGCCGCCGAAAGCGGGCATTTTGCCTTTCGGCATCGGCTTTTTGGCGGCGGGCTCTCCGCCTTCAGCTGACGGCTTCGGTTTCATTTTTGCAAAACCGCCTCCAAAAGCCGGGGCCGGCGCCAGAAACGCCTCCAGTTCCTCCATCGTTTCGAAACGCTCTTTAACGAAGTTGGCAATCGGCGGGCTCAGAACGAAACAGGTGCCGAACAAAAAGCCCTGCTGGGCCGTAATGTCCTTCATGATCTGGGGATAATCCATCTCACTGCCCCATCTGTTTGCTCCCCAGTTCGCCGCGGAAAGAATACCCCATCCTTCGAACAGGGTGACGACGCTCTCACCCTTCTGGAAGCCTCTCCGAACGGAAAAGGGTGGATACGGGGATTTTTCTTCATTCTCGGCAATGACGATATTGATCAGATTCATGGGATTTCCGATAGTTCCCATGTAGGTCGTCCCCACTTTGCCGCAGTTTCCGAGATTGATCGCTATCAGGCTCCAGGCCCTGCCGATAGTGGTATTGGCATGGGCGTAGGGTCCTACGGCGGCCACGTCGTAATTCAGGCCTATCTCGTCCCGGATGTCTCCATTGATGACCAGGGCGCCCACAAAACCGTTATCCGAAACCGATATGGCCTCTTTCCCCGTCGATGCTACAGCCAGAAGCAGCGGCAGATATTCCGGATTGCATCCGGCCATGACCGCATTGATGGCGACATCCTTTACCGTGAAGGTCCAGTATTCGAAATAGCCCCCCGTATTGGTGGGCGACATCCTGCCGATGACTTCGTCGGGATCGCGGCTGGTGCCTTTCAGCATTTCGGCCACGCGCTCTTCGGTCGGCAGCACGATCGGCAGAAAATCGGTGTACCGTTTATCCAGGAACATCTTATGCAGATTTTCCTCGGTATCGGTGAACGTGAGGGGACCTTTGGTCCGTTTGATCTCTCCGGTCTTTTTATCCTCTTCAGACAGGGGTTTTGTGAATTTTTCGACGATTTCCTGCATCACCGGCCGACCCGAAATCGGGTTTACGCCGTTGATGACATCCTTCTTCAGCTGCTCTTTAGTTTTTGCCCAGACTGGACCCAGAACCCACTGTGTCCGGATATTCGGCATGCCTTCATTATAGGCCTTCTCTTTTTCCTGTTCGTAAAACTCGGAAAGAACGAGGGCTATGGCCGGGATGCGCATCTTGTGTTCGAAATTGATGGAGTGGCCGACAACTGCCGGCGCACACTGGCTTCAATGGCCCATCCCGATAATTACGGCATCTCCCTTCTCCTCGATCTCGGCCCATAATTCGGGGTCTTCGGACTCAAATCCTCCGCCGCCTTTCCTTTTGTACAGCGCCGTGGTGTTGGGATAGTTTTCGTTAAACCATACCACCATTAAATTCAGGAGGTTGTCGCCTCCTATGTATCCGTCGTCAACGATATAGATGGTTTTGCCGTCCAGAGTATCCAGCCGGGGCGCCATCGGTTTCAGTGTGATCGGTGGAGGTGTACCCAACGGATTGAGAACTGTAATTTGTTCTTCCGCGGGCGCGGCCTGCACCTGGCTGTTTACGCCTGAAAAACTGCAAATCAGACCCAGGCACAGCAATGCAATCAGACCTGCTGACATATACCACTTCATTGCAATCGACTCCTTTTATTTAGATGGGAAGGAATGCGCCCCGGAATGCGGGCCAGGGTGCCGAATGCATACCCTGCGAGGTCTGCACAACCATCCCTACGCTTCATTTATTCATCAACCCCCGCATCCTACCTGCGATGGGCGGAACAATCCTGTTTTTCCGGACTGTGGATGCGGCCCTGCAACAGGCTGTCGTCCCGGGGCTTCCGTACTCAATCTCACCCCGCGGCCGGAATTGCACCACTCTAGGCGGCTTATCCTCAATCTGTCAAGGACAAGGAGAGGTTCCGCCGACGGGGTGCATTTTCCCGTATCCGTCACCCTGGAATCCGGGATAAACGGACCTGGTAAATAATTACGAAAACGGGACACATTCGTTACTACTCGATCGGAGGATTCGCCGGGAGTGGATCCGCAGCGCCAAAAACGGGGATATCAAAAAAAGGGATGGGATATAAATTTAAAAACGGGCGGCCTGTCCCCCGTTTTTGAAATTATCCTCTTCGGACCACCCATTTCTGGTACAGGGCCGAAGCGGCAATCAGTACGACGGCAACGCCGATAAAGGCGCCGATACGGTACAGCTGATCCAGCCGGCTGAGGTCGAAGAAAAACAACTTCACCAGCGTGACTCCGATGAGCCCGATGGCGGCCAACCGGACCGGACGAAGCTGTTTCCGGATACCTGCAACAATCAAACCGAGTGCGAACAGTGCCCATGCGATGGAGTAGGTCATGCCGCGCGCCAGGTCGCCGCTGAACTGGAATTTGAGGGAAACGCCGGTCGAAAACAGGTCGGCGATTTCGATATTCATCAATATAAATGCCAGGATCGTCCCAAGGGAGTATAAAACCGGCGGCGCGTGGAACTGCATGATCCTGTTCCTTGGCGGCGCCAGGAGCCGTCCTGCAGACATCAGGCAAAAAATGGCGATTCCATAGGTGTAGAGATACCAGTTGAAAATCGGATACGAACTCTGGGGATAGTCCAAAAGAATCGCCGGATTCATGCCGAGTCTCAGGAATGTTCCTATCAACAGGACGACGCCCAGCCCCCTCAATCCCGGATGAGGAATCTTATGGAACAGCCAGATCAAAGCGGCGCCCTCCAGGGCCCAGCCGATTGTGAGCCATTGATGGTCGAACTGAACCGGAAATATCAAGGTAATGAAAAACAGGGTGCTGCCGCCAAACCAGGCCAGAATCGAGTCCCGTTTCGGGGCGCCTTTTGGAATCCATTCAACCAGCTTCGCCAGCCCGAAGAAAAACGGAATCGCCATGACGGCCGGCAGCAGTCCCATAATATCGTTGGGATATGCTTTGCTCACGGCATCATGGATAAGGAAAAAGTGAAGCGGCCCGGTCACGGCCGCCGTAGCCCAGGGAAGGACCGTTTCTGAATAATCCTGCCTGTAATAAAAAGGCAAAGCAAAAAAAAGGGCTGTTGTGAGTATATAGAATCCAAGAAATACGGCTGCGTTATCGGGATTGAAGTGCCCGATGTGCACGACGACTTCAAGAAAGAAATAACTGCCCATTGCGACCGGAAGCAGGAACGGTATTTTCAGGAAGCGGACCAGCCATATGGCAATTGCCGCCAGCAGCAGGCCTAGACCGAAAATCGATGCAGGATTCGCCATCTCGCTTCGACCGGAAGCGATGATCAGCAGCATGAATGGAAGTACGGAGGAAAAAACCGGGATTTGAACGAACAAACTGTCTTTATTTGAGAGTTCGAAAAGATCCAGGATACCTTTCGGCTTCCCGTCTTCCGTTACAGGCATTTTCTGCTGTAATCGATGGAGTACGAAAGTCGCAACTATGGAAAAGAAGATCCCGAAGGCGCCGATAAGAATCACCATCCCGACGGAGTCGAGGATAACCGCCGGCGCGTTGAGAAGCCAGCCGAACAACACGATCCCCGTAACAAAGAGCGCTCCCAGGATGGCCCGCGCAGAGGCTGCATACAGAACAAGAGCGAAAATCCCTGCATTGAAAAGGAGGACAAAGTGCCAGATAATCCACTTGCTCCCGTATCCTTTAATGACGGGTATTAATGTCAAAAACAGCGCCAGCAGCGGGAAAAGGTGATACTGCCAGGACGCCCCGGAGGTTCGGCCGGCTCTGGCCGCAATCATCGGTATCGCCGAATGCAGAATCGCGAAAAAGAACGAGCCGCCCAGGGCCCAGATCAGCAGGTCCGGGGTCATTCGAACGCCGATCCATATACTCAATATCAAAAAGACACATCCGCCCGCGGCCAGGTGGACTTTCTGTAATTTCCCGTCCATAAATGCGAGGGCCAGGAGACACAGGTCCGCTCCAAGCAGATAGCTGAAAATCACTCCCGGTCGCATGCCGATGCTTCGATAGGAGAGCAGGAATAACGTGAACATAAAGGTGACGAATGGAAGGGCCGCGGCCGAAACTGCCAGCCAGGCATCCGAGCGCTTAATCTTCTTCCCATACCAGAATGCTCCGCAATAAAGCGCGCAGAACCAGAGATAGATCGCCATGGCGACGAAGACCTTCTCCCTGCTGAAAAACTCCACGGACCACCAGAACTGCATCAGTACGGTACCGACGGCGCCCAGGGCTGCCAGGAAATTCCATTTCCTGTAAAACGCAACGAGTAAAAGACCGACATTCAGGAAAGTGACATAGCTGAAGAGAGCAAACGGTTGATCCTGCCATGTCGATAGAAGCGGCGGCGTTAAGAAACCGCCGACCATTCCCAGGATTGCAACAACTCTTGCATTCATTGCAGCCGCAAGCAGAAATGCGCCGGCCGTAATCATTGACATCAGGACAAAAGCCGGGGCGTCTCCGAAGAAATGATAGATGGAGTTTGCCGCGAAATTGGACGCATAAAGGATCACGATGCCGGTGGCGCACAGCGTCTGGGCCGTGACCTCGTAGGTTTTCCGTTTAAGGTGCATGCCGCCGCCGATCAGCCCGGCACCGCAAATAAATCCCAGCGCCACACGCACGGCAGGAGAAATCAGGTTGTGATCGAAAGAATATTTAAGCAGGAATATGAAACCGATAAATAAGGAAAATCCCCCGATCCAGGCAAACAGTTTGGCGCCCAGAAAATTCTCCCAGTTAAAGCTGCGAAGGGTCTTTTCGCTCGTTGCGGTGGATTTCACCCGGGCCGGCTCTTGTGTTGCTGCAGGCATACCGTATGGTTTTTCCGGCCTGGCATGCCCGGGAACCTCGGGCCGGGGCCTGGCCTGTTGCTTGGATTCAGCAGCAGGTACGCCGGACTCTTTCTTCGGCGGAGATACGATCGGCGAAGCGGATTCCCGGACGGGCGATTCGGCGACCGTCGATTTCCCGAGATTCGCCAGCTGCTCCTTCAAAATTTTTATTTCTTTTTGGAGACTGCCAAGCGACCGCCTGATCTTTTTGATCCGGGATGAATGACTGAATGCCATGCAGATCAGCCATATAACGAGCGCACTCAATAGGATATTCACTGTGTCTCCATTTCCAGGCCGGGCATTTCCAGGATTTTTCAATACCCGTCAACGCCTTGCATCGGTTTCGAATCGAATCCTTCCGATTCCGCTGAAAGCAATAAACCGTTGATGAATTCGGTCGCTCTATATTGACATATTCAATTCAGAAAATATCTCCAATTCATCGGCATCCTCTGTTTTTCATAAATAAAGACGGTGCAAAGACGGTGCCAGAATAGTGAAAAAATATAAATGGTTGTATATGAATGAATTCCGGATACCGCACTTCCCTGCTTAAAACCTGAGTGATTTCATGAAACGACATATTTTGTATTGTAACAGTACACTCCATGCTCGTATTAAACCTGAGGCGTTCAGGCCAGGTTTCATGGTGTCGCATTGAAATCGTCGGACGGATCCATGCCAAAGTCGGTTCTGCCGATTAAAAAGCGGGCAAGTAATACTATTGCCCGGATTTGTTGAACCGTATTCCTGAGAATTGGTTCTGATTTGCATTTAACACATTTTTAATGAACAATATCGGCCGGATTACCCTCCCCGGGAGAAATGTGGGCTGAAACGGCTTGCTGCCTCTCCCGTATTATTGAAGGAATGGATTTAAGAATGAATGGCAAAGAATTATGTCTGGTTGTTTCCATCCTGTTGTTGTGCATCGGAAATATCGGCACTCAAAATGTTACAGCTCAAACGGAACCGCAGGAAGAAATCCGCGGTGGAACATTTAAAGTAAGCTCCCGCCTCGTAGAAATACGCGCCGTCGTTACGGATAAAAAGGGCCGCATCGTCGAGAATTTGAAAGGTGAAGATTTTGAATTGCTGGAAAACAGCCGGCCGCAGGAAACGGATTTTTTCTCCGTAACACGGGTAGCTGATGAAACAAATCCTCCCGACGAACCGGAGAAAAAACCGGAAAGTAAAAAGACTCCTTCCGTCAGCACACGGGAGCAGCTTAAAAAACCCTCGCCCCGCACGGCGGCACTGTTCGTGGACAACCTCCATCTTCACTTCGACACGCTTAACTGGGTCAAGACCAACCTGCACCGGTTCATCGACGAGAATCTCAATCCCCAGGACATGGTCGCTCTTGTTACCAGTGATACCGATCTCGGCATTGCCCAGCAGTTCACCCGCAACCGTCAAATCCTGCGTTATGCCGTCGACAATATCGCCATGGGGTATATACAGCGCAAAAGCCGATTCACGCCCTATCTGGCTGCCCTCGTAGATAGAAGCGGCAGCTACATTGGTGGAAACGACGTTCTCAATGAAGCAAGAGCGATATACGAAGCCGAGGAAGGTCTTGAGGACCAACGGTATTCCTTGACCCGCGCCCGGGCCAGAGAGGTCCTGTTCGAAACATCCTGGCGACGGAAAACCACGCTGGACGCGCTCAAGGATCTTATTGACCAGATGATTGAGGTCCCCGGCCAGCGAATGATAGTTATCTTTTCCGAAGGTTTCAGCCAGTTTGGAAGAGACGCTGAGTATAAGGATATGGAGGTCAAGGCGGTCATAGAGCGTGCACTGCAGTCAGGCGTCGTCATTTATTCCGTGGACGCCAAGGGCCTGGATGCAGATATAGGGGAGATATTCAATACGTCTCACTATCATTTCGCCGCCCGGGAGGAAATCCTGGATAGCTTGAGCGACCTGGCACGGGAGACCGGCGGAGAACTGTACAGGTTCACCAACAATTTCAGCGACACACTTGTCCAGGCTATGAATGCCAACCGTTACTATTACAACCTCGGGTATTACCTGAAACCGGGAGACGACGCGCCGGATACCCGCGATATTCGGGTCCGCATCCGAAACCATCCCGAATACAAGGTCCGGATACAGCGGGGCCGCATGCCTTTGGATCTTGTCGAAAACCGGGATGAAGAGAATGAAAATCTTTCGCCGCAGCAGCGGCTGCTTAAAGCCGTCAACTCCCCCGTTCCTAAAGCGGATTTAGCCGTTTCGGCGCAGCTTTATTTCATCCGGAACAAAACCGACGACAAGCAGGTATCCCTGACGGTTTTCCTGGAAGGAGACGACCTTCAATACAAAGAACAGGGGCAGCGCCACACCTTTGACATTGAAATGGTGTACGTAATCTATGATTCCGATGGAAAGCAGGTCGAAGCGTTCACGAACGACATCCAGGGGGACCTGAAGCCGGAACGCCTGGCCCAGGCCCGAAAATACGGCTACTGGTATACCAAACGACTGGCGCTTGAACCGGGAGTATACCAGGCGCGTGTCGGAATCCGGGAAAAAGACACCGGACGCATGGGGACGGCCATGGCCTGGGTGGAAGTGCCGGATCTGGAAAAAAGCAGCCTTGCCCTCAGCAGCCTGGTGCTTCTGGATCTCGCATCTGCAAACACGGAGGATTCCGGGGATATAAACGCGGGCGATCTCAACAGGGTCAGAACCGTTCAGGGTATCCGCCTGTACCGGCAGAACGAAATCTGCGGGTACTTCTTCAGCCTGTATCACGACATGGATGATTCCGATGATTCGAATCTGGAGTTGAAGATGGAACTGTTGAATGGTACCGAAGCCGTCAGGTGGAGCGAGTGGCGGCCGCTTTCAATCGATCAAAAGAACATCGATGAAAAAGGCTGGGCCTATATCGGGGAG
This sequence comes from Acidobacteriota bacterium, assembly GCA_016934295.1. Taxonomy (GTDB): domain Bacteria; phylum Acidobacteriota; class UBA6911; order UBA6911; family UBA6911; genus UBA6911. The sequence continues at coordinate 17,729 of JAFGTD010000266.1, read as the reverse complement.
AAGATCCACCTCGCCGGATTGACGCCCGGCATCTACGAGCTGCGCGTCAGCGTCAAAGACAAAAAGGAAACCATCCAGCGTATCGCGACCTTGGGAATTGAGTGAAATTAAGGCGTCGTTGCAAGCATGAACGTGCTAACGTACTAACGTGCGAACGCTGTATGATGGGGTCCATATTCTGAGTGGCCGAAATCGGCATGCTTTTATGAATGTTCTGATCTAGGAATTTTGGATTAGATCCGTCAGTGGATGAATGGCAGAGCAGATGTCCCGGGTTAAACGTCTTCGCTTCATTTCATAATGATGAAAATGTGGACAGTTAAGGCTGTTTATGCAAAATTGTATCCTATGCTATCCCGGCGCCCACTCATCCTGATACTGATCATACCTTTTGTTTTTGCCGTCTCCGCTGAATCCTTTTCCAATACCGTCTTTCAAAAAGCGGACAAATCCACCGCGGTGCGAAGGCCCAGTATCCGCAGCGCTACAAACCTTGTACTCGTGCCCGTATCGGTAACGGATCCGACCGGTAATCCTGTCGAAAACCTGAAGCTGGAAGACTTCGCCGTCCTGGATAACGGGCAGACGGTCAAGCTGCAGCAACTGTTAAAACCGGAATTGACGAAGCTGGAAATCATCCTGCTTTTCGACATCACAAGCAGCGTCTGGTATCACTCTGACATTGTCAAGGAATCCGCTGCAGGATTTGTCAAAACAATTTTTCGACCCGGGGATGCCGTATCTATTATAGGCATATCCACTCCTCCTGAAATACTGCTTCAGCGAACGGAATCGCTTCCCGATGTTCTCGATGGATTGAACCGTCTACCGCGAGGGGCGGCAACCGCCTTCTTTGACGCCGTAGTCAAAGCTGCCCGTCTCTTTCCCGACAGGCCCGATCCGGAAACACGCCGCGTAATAGTCGTTCTTTCGGATGGAGAAGACAATTTCAGCACCTACAAGCTGGAAAGTGCGCTCAAAGAGGTACAGAAGGCCGACAGCCTTTTCTATTCCATCAACCCGGGCGCCTCACCGGACCGTCTCAACAGGGTAAGCCGGCGCGGACAGCAATGGATGAGAACCATCGCGGAACAGACGGGAGGCGTGGCATTTCTTGCGGAGCGCTTCAAGGACCTGGGAGGCATATACGACCGTATCGCCGAAGATCTGAAGGTGCAGTATCTGCTGAGCTACCATTCCCCCGATCCTTTATCGGACAATGGTTTTCGCACAATTTCCGTCACCCTGCCGAAACGTCCGGAGCTGAAAGTCCGCGCCCGCAAAGGTTATTACTCCAAAACCAAAACACCCCCAACCCCGTAATTCAAATATGGGCACCCATTGTTACACAGGTATGCATGTGGACACCCATTACTACTACTGCCTGAGTCTTGGAAGGGTATTAGACACTCATATATTAAAAAACCATAAATATAAAAGGATATGACACTCATTTATGTAGGATGGATGCAGGAACATCTATTATCATAAAAGATTATGGATTTTATAGACGTCATAACAATACTTATTACTCTTGCAGCTCTTTTCAGCTATCTGAATCATCGTTTCATACGTCTCCCCACCACTATCGGTCTGATGCTGTGCGGGCTGGTGATGTCTCTCTGTTTGATTGCCCTGGGACTATTCTACACAGGAGTGAAAGAAGATGCCGCTGGAATCATTCAGAGCATCGACTTCAACGACCTGCTGCTTCACGGCATGCTCAGTTTCCTCCTTTTCGCAGGCGCATTGCATATCAACATCAACGATCTTCTGAAGCAGAAATGGATCATTTCTGCTCTCGCCACCGTCGGAATCATCCTGTCTACATTTTTAGTCGGAGGCTTCACCTGGACCGTCCTGCATGCAATGGATCTTCAGATACCGTTCGTTTACTGCCTGGTTTTCGGAGCGCTTATTTCTCCTACCGACCCTGTAGCCGTCCTGGGCATTCTGAAAGTAACATCAACCCCGGAAAGTCTCAGAGCTAAAATAACGGGGGAATCTCTATTCAACGACGGCGTCGGCGTTGTCCTGTTCATTGTACTGATTGAAATAGCAACAGGAAGCCATGCAGTTACTCCATGGTCGGTGGCGCTGATTTTCCTGCAGGAATCCCTGGGCGGTATCGTTTTCGGCTTTTGTGTGGGTTGGATTGCCTATCGGATGCTCAAGAAGGTGGACAACTACCAGGTGGAGGTGCTGATCACACTGGCGCTGGTCATGGGTGGATACGGTTTGGCCAACTCCCTGCATATATCGGGCCCCCTGGCAATCGTCGTGGCGGGTTTGCTGATAGGCAACCACGGCCGCGCCTTCGCCATGTCGCAGGTAACGCGGGACCACCTGGACAAATTCTGGGAGTTGATGGATGAAATAATGAATGCCGTTCTTTTCGTATTGATCGGACTGGAAATAGTAATTCTAACATTAACATACAAATATATCCTGGCTGGTCTGCTGATGATTCCGCTGGTCCTGCTGGCGCGACTTATCAGCGTAGGAATGCCCATCGCCTGCCTGAGATTGAAGCGGGACTTCAGTCCTAAGGTCGTAAGAATCCTGACCTGGGGCGGCCTGCGGGGTGGTATCTCCGTCGCCCTGGCTCTATCCATCCCTCCAGGGCAATACCGGGACACGATCCTGGCAATAACCTATATAATCGTCGTGTTCTCCATCCTTGTCCAGGGCCTTACAATTAAAAGGCTGGTAGCCTAATCCTCCGACCTCGCTGCGCATTAAACGATTGACAGCCGTCCAAAAGATCAGCCGCCCAATTTCCCTTTGGCGTCCATGAGATCGGCGACCTTCTTCATTCCCAATTCTTCCAGGGTACTCCTGGTCGGCCAGCCGGTGGCAACATCCCATCCTTCCAGTCTGTAAAAGTGGGTTTTGAACTGCTCCACACCCTCCCTGTCCAAATACAGGTCGTTCTGGTCTTCGAAACTCCATTCTCCATTCTGGTACACGGCTTTGCTGCCGCCCATGGGGAAGGTGGCGCCGGGCATATGCATGAAGGGGGCAAATTTTTCCTGGTCCCGGTGTCTCCCCGCCATCACGCGGATCGCACGCTCCATGTTCCAGATTTTCCTGCCGATCTCTATGGTATCGGCTAAAGTATTCCGGCTGCCGGTAACGGCCTTGTAGTAGCGGTATTCCAGCTCCGGGCTCGGCCCTGCCGATCCTCCGGCCATAAAATTAGGCAGCAGCATTTCGCAGATGGACATGGATTCATTGTAGAATCCGGCAAAACGCCTCGCCCAGGCCAGCATTTTAGCCTTGTACGATGAATAAATGCCGGTTTTCCAGGCATCCTCGCCTTTCCAGGCATTGCTGAATATCAAGGGTTCCCCATCGAAGGGCACAACTTTTTTGGCCATCGTTTCAACAAGCTGCTCGGCGGTGTAGGTCGCCGGACCGCCGAATCCTCCGCCGCCGCCAAGGCCGAAGAATCCGTGCCACATGGGATCTCCGGACATGAATATGTAGCTGTAGGCCCAGTCCACTCCCGGCAGCGAATGATGCCAGCTCGCCCCCCAGGCGGGCAGCCGCAACGCGCCGGAGTTCATATCTTCCTCCAGGCGCCCCCACTTCTTGGCGGCTTCAAGCACCCCTTCGGCCAGATCCGCGCCGATCCCTATTTTTCGGGTAAGGGCATCGCAGAAAACCTCCCTGAAATTCAAGGTGTCCCACTGATCCATCGGCAGCGGATAGGAGTCTATTTTCCTGCCCGGTCCCAGAACGCCGAGTTCATAAAGATACTTGATATACCATCCCATTCCGGGCTCCATCGGCAACTGTCCCTTGAACGGCGGCGGGGCATTGGGCGCTGGCAGAGTAATGGCGCCTCCGAACTTGGTCGCCCAGGTGCAGATGCCCCATTTGATGGCTACATCCGCTCCCCGCATCTGGTGGCCGGAACTGCCGCCCATCATCGGGGCGCCCGTCTGGGGACCTATGTACCAGTATTCATCGGCGCACATGGACTCGCCGCCGTAGTAGGAATTCCGCTTCCGGTCGGCGTTGAGGCAGGGCATGCAACAGGATGCTCCGGGAGAGGTCGCGCCCCGCGCGAAATTCCGCTGATGCCACAGCCGTGTATCCACAACGCCCGCGGGATCCGCCACTTCGATATCGCCGGTACCGATCACGCTGATCGCCTTCAGGTTCTTCGATCCGAAAACGCCTCCGAAGCCTCCCGTTCGCGCGCTGACACCGCTGCCGTGTATCAGGGCGGCCACCCGTGTCATCGCTTCCCCAATCGGGCCGATACAGACAATCTGAGGTCTGGCCGTTGTATAATCGTCCTCTATCTGGTGCCATTGCAGGTCGAACCTGGTTCTTCCGGCGACGGTGGAGGTTATTTCTCCCTGCGTTTCAAAGGTGTTCAGTCCCCACAGCGGTTTGGCGTCCTCGATGGTTACCTTGTCGTTGACAATATTGATCCAGACGGGGCTGTCCGCCTTCCCGTGCACCACAACACCGTCCCATCCGGCAAGCTTCAGCATGGTGGCGAACCTCCCGCCGAAACTGGTCCGGTGGAATAAAGGAGTGGGAAAGGTCTCCGGAGCTATGGCGCAAACGCTGGTCCGCCCTGCCCCGGGAACTCCCGTAGCCGCCAGCGGTCCGCTCATAAGCGAAATTACGTTTCTGGGATCAAAAGCATCCTGCAGATCCCAATCGCCGGGAGCAACGGCCAGTTCCCAGAATATGGCGGCGCCCATGCCGACACCGCCTCCGAACTCCTCGTATCGGGCGGAATCGATAGCGCTGATCTCTTTAGTCGTTAAATTGACCTTAAGAATTTTTCCCGCGTATCCGTTTGCCATATCTTACGCTCCTTCCTTCTTTGCCGCAGGTTTGGATTCCGTTTTAGGCATTCCCATTCCGGGAAATCCCATTTTTCGTGGCGGAGGCGCCAGGTTCACGTCATATCCTGAAATATCCATCTGGGGCGGCGCCTCCCGGACAAGCTTCAACGCCTTGGCCGGGCAGGTTTCGACACAAGCCTGTTTTCCTTCGGGACCGCCCTTTTCGTTCCAATAGGGCGCATCCGCGCAGAGGTCGCATTTGGTGGATTTATTCTTCGCTGAATTCCAGATTGTCCGGTGCGGCTTGTGCGGGCAAGACTGGATGCATCTTCTGCAACCGATACATTTGGACGGTTCGATCCTTCGAACGTTGCCGTTTTCTTCGTCTACATGACAGGCGCCTGTGGGGCAGTTCTGTACACATAGAGGTGAAACGCATTGTCGGCATACAGACATGACAACGTCATAGGGATAATGTGTGAAGGAAGGCGCGTCCCGAATAATCTGTATCCTGGACAGCGAAGGATTCGCCACACCTTCGTGTGTCATGGAGCATGCGAACATACAGCTCTGGCACCCTAAACACAACCTGCTGTCGTAAACGATATATCCGGTGGATTTAGGATAAGATTTCGTCTCCGCTGCTTGTGGCGATGCGGCCGCGGGAATTTGCGATACCCCAACACTGAGAGTGCCGGCCGCAAGTACGGCACCGCTGCCGCGCAGAAAATCCCTTCTTAATACTGTTTTCTTATTGCTTTCGGTATTCCTGGATTCAGCCATAGAAAGACCCCCTTTTTACTGTCTCAATAATTCATTGCCTGCATATAATGACTAATAACAACAAGGAATAACAAATTATTACCATACTATAAGTGATTCGTTGAAATTACACTATAAACGGGAACTAGAAAAATGAAAAAGAAAAAAGATAATGGGTGTCCACGTTTCAGATTTCAGGTTCTTCCCGGCATTAATTGGGTGTCCAAATCTTTTCCAGGCTTCTTAAGCTTTTTCCTTTCAACAGGGGAATTCTTCCTTATAATAGGAACATATTGAACAAAGCATTCCCAGAAAATACGTAATTACTCTTTTCCCGGAGCGATGACTACCATGATCGGTAAATTTCTCGCTCAGTACGAAATCCCCTATCAACAAACCAGAAGCGTCTATAGAGGCGCAGGAGGTTGATCATGAGTAAGATGAACTGGAAACGTGTCTTTCTCGGCGGTCTGCTGGCAGGTGTCGTAATTATTATACTCGGGTTTGCTTCTTATTTCATTTACCTGGGTACGGCCTGGAAATCTGCAATGGAAACTTTAGGGTATCCGCTCAGTGAAACGGCTGGAATGTATATTACGTCAATTATCGGCAGTTTTGTTGTGGGAATTATCGCGGTGTGGCTGTATGCCGCTATTCGACCCCGCTTCGGCGCCAGGCCAAAAACCGCTCTTATCGCCGGATTTGTTTTCTGGATATTGGGCGGACTGCTTCCGTATCTTTCGTTCGGTTCCATGGGAATGTTCCCCGTCAACCTGCTGATTGTCGACTGTCTAATCTATTTGGTCATTATGGTTGTAGCTACCCTTTTTGGAGCATGGATCTATAAGGAGCCGTCCCAGTAAGACGGGTCACATCCCACGATTAGCCGGAATAAGGGACACCCATTATCTTTATTAAACCTTTCATGCAAAACAGAACGTGGGTGTCCACGTTTTGGCGGGCTGTAATGAAAAACGCCGGGGCTTTCACCCCGGCGTTGCCCAATTCCATTAATCACGCATCAAAATCCGCTGCATCGGATAATTTCAGAGAAAGATTAGAACAATCCCGTAACCTTTCTGTTTTCGACGTCCACATCGATTCTTCTGTATGCGGGGTCGGATGCCGTGCCCGGCATAAGGCTGATGGCGCCGGCGACAGGCACCACAAATCCAGCGCCCTTGTAGGTCAGGATGTCGCGCACCGGCAGCGTCCAGCCCTTGGGAGCTCCCTTAATGTTGGGATCATGGGACAGGCTGAGATGTGTCTTAACCATGCAGGTTCCCAGTTTGGAGATATCGGGATCCGCTTCCATTCTCTTGAGCGTCGTCTGAGCCTCGGGCGTGTAGCTGACGCCATCCGCACCGTAAACCTCTTTCGCAATCTTCTCAATTCTCTGGCTAAGCGGCATATCCAGCTCATACAGGAATTTGAAGTTGTTCTCTTCATTGCAGGCATCGACAACGGCATCGGTAAATTCGAGAGCGCCGTCGCCGCCCTTGAGCCAGTGTTCGGATACCGCGACTCTTGCGCCAACCGACTCGCAATTCTTCTTGATGACATCTATTTCGGCCTTGGTGTCCGTGTAGAAAGAGTTGATGCAGACGACAGGGTTGATGCCGGCTTTCTTGACATTCTCGATATGCTTCATCAAATTTTCGCATCCCTTGTCGACCAGATCCACATGCTCTTCCTTGTATACGGGATCCAGCGGCTTGCCCGGAGGTACGGGAGGGCCGCCGCCATGGCTCTTCAGCGCCCGGACAGTGGCAACCACAACAGCGCAATGCGGCTTCAATCCGCTGTAGCGGCATTTCAAATTCCAGAACTTTTCGAATCCGATATCGGCTCCGAATCCGCTTTCCGTAATGTGATAATCCGCCAGCTTCAACGCCAGCTTATCGGCAACAATGGAGGACTGGCCGATAGCGATATTGGCGAACGGCCCGGCGTGCACGAATACCGGCTGCCCTTCGAGACTCTGCATCAGGTTGGGATTGATCGTGTTGATCATCCACGCCGTCATCGCTCCGTCCACCTCGAGATCGGCCGTGGTGACGGGATCGCCCTTCTTGCTGTATGCAACGACGATTTTCCCAATCCTTTCGCGCATGTCTTTCAGGCTAGACGCAACGGCGAGGATGGCCATCAATTCGGAACTGACCGCAATGGCGAATCCGGACGACATCATGAAACCGTCCATTTTGCCGCCGATACCGATGTTGATGTTCCGCAGCGCCTGGGCGCAGAAGTCGATAATCCACTTCATTTCAACGGCCCGGTGATTGATGTCCAGCCGTTTGAGATTCTTGGAAGCAAGAATCGAATCATCGTAGTTGTACTCGTGCTGCATTCGGGCTGTAAGCGCGACCATGCAGAGATTATGCGCATTGATGATGTCGTTGATGTCCCCGGTCAGCCCGAGTGAGAAGGGAGTGAGAGGAACGCACTGGGCCAGGCCGCCGCCCGCGGCACTGCCTTTAATATTCATAGTCGGACCGCCCGAAGGCTGCCGAATCGCTGCGGCAACTTTCTTCCCTCTTTTGCCCATACCCTGAACCAGGCCCATGGTCGTGGTGCTTTTGCCTTCTCCAAGAGGGGTCGGGGTAATAGCGGTGACGTCAATATACTTGCCGTTCGGCTTATCCTTTAATCTTTCCAGTACGGCTGCAAAATCAACCTTGCCGTAATAATGCCCATGGGGAATCAATTCTTCGTCTTTAATTCCCAGCTCATCAGCAAGTTGCTTGACTGTCTTCATGTTCTTTTCGCCTGCTTCAGCAATCTGCCAATCCGCCAGTTTTGTGGGATCAAGCGTAGCCATATACCATCCTCCATAAATTCCAATAAACTTTTATCTGTATTGTTTTGATTAAGATACAGACTTTTAACTCGATAATGCTTCGAGCTGCCTCAATGAAATTTCAAAAGAAACCAATCTTCCAATTTCAATCAATAAATAGTAAATACTGCTCCGGCCAACCGTGTAATTATAAAGAAAAATCGGGGAATGTCCATTTTTCCCCCAAAGAAAATCACTGTTTTAAGAAGAATTTACCGGGGAAAAATTCCCCGTATCTGCCCATGCGGTTCCGCAGGAGTATACAATATATAGGAAAAACAAGATGCAATGCGGATGGCATACCATTTGCTTTAAAACCAATTGGAAATTGAGACGCAAATTCCGCTTTCGGGAAAAATACCGTAATGGACTTCATAATCTAAAAATCCATCTTCGAAAGCCATATAAACGGAGGCACAAAAAAATGTTAAGACATAGAAACAGCCTGGTTTTTGCCTGTGCCATTATTCTGATGATGCTACCGCTCGTATCCTGCAGCAACGGCGGCTACACGGAAGGACCTTCCACGGGAACCCTGGAACTCAGCCTGATCGACAGCCCGAATCCGTACCATGCTATCTACATCACCATTAACGAGATACGGGTGCATCACGACGTCGACGGATGGGAAACACTGTCCAATCTTGACCTGGACCTGCCGCAAACCGTAAATCTTCTGGAACTGGTCAACGGCGCCATGGCCTATCTGGGATCGACCGAACTAACGGCGGGCCACTATTCCCAAATGCGGCTTATTCTAGAGGATAGCGAAGAAGCGCCGCAATCCGCAGATCTGAACATCCTGGGCAATCCCCATCCATACTTCAACTACCTGATCGATGCCTGGGATAATGAAATATCTCTGAAAGTACCGAGCGGAGGCAACTCCGGCATCAAGCTTGTGAACGGTTTTGACATAGAAGCCGAAAGCGCCACGGAACTGATTCTGGACTTCGACGCACTCAAATCCGTCGTGCAGGCGGGCAACAGCGGGAAATGGCTGCTGAAACCTACAATTAAAGTTATTGAGACGGTCACCAACAAGGTGTCCGGGAAAATTACAGATGCAGCGGACGCCATGGAGATAGAAGCTGCCATGGTCACTGCCCAGAAAAACGACGAAGAACCGGTTTTGCCGGATGAAGCGGACCGGGTGACCGTGGCTGCCGGCACGGAAAGCGACGAATTCGGCGATTACTTCATGTATCTGCCTCTGCTTGCAGCCACCGAAGATCCCTACAATATCGTCGTCACTATGACGGGTTATGCTGCCGCATGTCAGCAGCTTCCCTCAAATGAAACCATGGCCTACACTGCCGATTTCGCCTTAACCGCATTGACTGCAGAAGAGACAGGAACCTTGTCCGCATCCGTCGAAGGCCTTGCGGATGAAAATGATTCGGCCCTTTTCAGTATCCGCCAGAATCATATCGACTGCGGCGTTATTGAGGTTGCATCGTTCAGTGTCGTCAACACAATGCCGTCCGAACAGAATCTGATTTACTCCGATCCCATTGTATTACCCACAGGTATCTATCAGATTGTTGTATCCGCGGACGGACAGCCGACGCAGGTTGTCGATCTGGAGGTTGAAGACGACGACTACGAGATTGATGTCGCTTTCTAGCAGAACGCGCATCAAAACATTATCCATTGAAGCCTGGCTTGTTGCCAAAAACGGATTTTGATAACTGCCGGGGATAGACCAGGCTTGACCCCTAATCCACCTGTGAAAGATTTTTCGGTACTTATTCAGAACGGCCGGCAGCCGGAAAATATTCCGCTGCCGGCTTTTCTGCTTTAATATACCCGTTAAAAGACATCTCCGCTTATATGGGTATGCTGAAAAGGTATATGTTCCCTTCCCGCCGTTGCAGCTTTAACCTGGACTGAATGACATCCAGCAAGCGTCCGGACGGGTGAACCAGCAATAGGCGATCGTACTTCCCAAAGATCGGCATGAGACGTTCTACCGTAAGATTGCAGTGTTCATCCGAGACCGAGCATTCCCTGCGCACTTCGGATTCGTCAATCCAGGGAAGACTGCCTGACGCCTCGAGAACACCGGGTCTATATCGGAGTGCGCGAAACCGGCCGCCTCCCGTCTTTGGCTTCCCCGCCGCCGAGTAGTAGGGACTAACAATATCGCGACTCAAAACAAGATACGCCCAGGCATGATGCAGGGGATTGGCAAACCCGGCGCTGTAACCGCAGATCGGCAGTACCCTGCTGCCGGCAGGCACAGATTCTCCTATACGTACAATATTCTCGATCTCAGGGCTGAATTTGGAAATTTGTCGGTATTGTATAGTGAAAACGGCCATGACGAGAACGAAGCCGGCAAGCGCCATTCTCATCGGCCTGTCCAATCCCTTCGGGAGAACAACGGCACAGGGCAGGAGATATACACCCAGGATCAGAGCGCGAGCCGAGCAGAACCACCAGTCAAATAAAACAAAGGGAAGAATAAAATAGAGCAGGGCAAAGCTCCCCTGCTGCGATAAAATAGGCCCGGGCATCGCCTCGATTGTCTTATATATTTTCTCGGACGCTTTAATGGAAGCCAGGTTCCGTGGAACCGAATCGACAAAAACAAAGACGAGCGTATAGCACATCAGGGCCACAAGCTGCAGCATTTTAAGCACACTCCTGCCGTTAAAATCGGGCAATTCCGCAGTGCGCAGCAGATACAGCAGTGCGACAATCACCAGTTCCACCACATACTGCGAATGGGATCCGGCACGGCCCAGCGAAATAATCGTTATAGGAAATAACAAGGCCAGATAGAAGTCGATGGGCTCCCACAGTCTTTTTTGAAACCGCCGCCATAAGGCAAAGATCCCTAAAATCACGAAGAAGATTATCGGCGCAACCCATTGGAGCAGAACGTCGGAAATCTTCTCCAGGCTGTAAGGAAGATCGGCCAATCGCAATACATTAAAAAGAAAGTAGCCTTCGGTTTCATGTTGAAGCCAGAGAAGCGGGATCAGACCGCCTACCCCGCCGACGGCGACATAGGGCAGCAACCACCGGCGATTCCTCAAAGCAAGATATAGAACCATTGCCAGCGGCAACACTATTTGCGATTGCTTGGTATAAAATGCCAGCACTGCAAGCAGCGGGCTTACGACCAGGGTCGGGAACCATCGATTCTTTGAAAAAAATACCAGGGACCAGATGGACAGGGCCACCGCCATCATTTGAGGATGGCTGCGGGTTACATTGTAAAGGACGGCAGGGATAAGAAGGCACAGAAAAGCCATCCATATCCCATCGCGCGGCATCTTGTGCCACAGGCGGCCCAGATATACAAAAGCAAATCCGATGGAAATAGTGAAGATCAGGGTTATCAGCTTGGCCGGCAGATAATTCAGACCGGTCCATTTCATCGGCAGCGCGGCTACTGCATAGTAAATCGGCGGATAGGCAGCGAAGGAATACGGCGGGAATTTGATATCGTGGTAAATGCTGCCCCCGTTTGCAAGACACCAGGCGGTATTGAGAATTTCCGGATTTGCATCATCACTGTCGAAATCAGGACGCATTGTGGTGACACACCATGCCAGGAAGCAGATCAACGCCACCACCGGTACGGCACGGGAGACATAGGGGCTTATTTGCGCCAATCGAGATCGGCAGGCTGCGACGATCTTTATAATTTCGGATAAATATTTGAAGTGCATTATGTGCGGAACGATTAGGCCGAACCCCCTATAGGAATAATAAGTATTAATGCAAAAAATCCATCCAATCAGGTCCGCCCCAATTTGGAGTAAAATTATTTAAAAATTGCACGGTGATTTTACTACAGGATAAGAAGAAGGCATATGACGGTTTTCACAAAATATTACAAATTTTAAAAAGGAGTGAAGATATGGCCGGATATGTGATTGTACAGGCGGAAATCATCGATATTGAAAGGTTCAGGAAGTACCTTGCGGAATCTCCAGGCACTATCGCCAAGTTCGGGGGAAAATATCTGGCGCGCGCGGGCAAAACTATAGTTTTCGAAGGGGAGCAATCCGATAAAAGACTGGTGATTATTGAATTCCCTTCGTTGGAGAAAGCGAAGGAGTGGTATCACTCGGAAGAATATACGAAGGTAAAGGCGCTCAGAAAAGGCGCGGCCACCGGATCGCTGATCGCGATTGAAGGATGCTGATTAATTTGAAAGAAATAACATAAGGGTTACTTTCCCGGTCCAGGCTGCCGGTCCTGTTCACATTGAAGTCTCAGACGCCTCCCCGGCTTTTTGCCGGATTTCCTCTATCGCTTTGAAAACCGCGTGATCTTCTTTCAGAGATTTGCGGAAGCTCTTTTCGGCCTCGTCTATGGTTTTTAATGCCATCGCACTGTCCCCTTTATACATATAAAATACGGACAGGTGATAGAGGGCATTGCCGACCGCTTCGGGATTCTCCGCGTATTTCACCGCCAGTTCTTTAAAGATGCCGGACAATTGCCCTTCCAGAGAAGAACCCATATAGCTATCCAGAAACGCCCGGGATGCGGTGGGATTAACAGGGTTCATTTCGTATATCCTCTCCCCTAAGGCTCTCGCTTCTTCCCCCTGCCCCAGCTTGACATAGAGTCCCATCAACCGTCTCATGTTTTCATACTTTTTCGGAGCGATCCCGTCACACAGGAGAAAATACCTCAGCGCCTCTTCCGTATTGCCCAGTTCCTGGTAAGCCTGCCCCGCCAGCATTGCCGCGTCGGCTTTAAGGGGAATTTCGTCGTATATTTCGCAGGCGGCAACGGCATGGGATGCCGCGTCGGCGGGCCTGTTCAGAAAAAGATAGGTGTAAGCCAGATTGTAACGGGCGGGAGCATAGCCGCCTGATTTCCTCACGGACGTTTCGAGCAGTCCGGCGGCCCCGTTCAGGTCGTTCATATACAGGGCCGCTTTCCCGGCGCGGAAATAAGCCCCGGCATCCGGGTCTCCGAGAGCAAGAGCCTCGTCGTAATAAGACCGGGCGCTTTTTAACACATCCTCATCGCTTTTCTCCCACCGCCCCCGGTATTTTTCATATACGTCGATGTAGTAATCCGCCAAAGCCAGAGGAAGTCTTGGATCCTCGGGATAATTCTCGATCAGAGGGGGAAATACCTCTTCCATATCGAAAGGGTATATGAAAGACGTACCCTCCGCGCCGCGAACATCCAGGATGTCCTCATCCTCTTCCAGATCCTTAAAGGAAAAGATTCTGTGATTGATGGAATTCACGAAATATTTTAAAGCCAGTTCCGCTTTCTTCAGGGCAATGTCGGGATTGGAATCCCCATTTTCCTGTTCGTTAAGAAGCTTTAAGGCGCTCAGATATTTCTTTTCACCCACCAGGCGGTCGACATCCTCAAGCACCTCCGCTGTTGTCAATGCCGCGAAGACAACGGCTGCCGGCATGACTATCCATAAAAGCAATATACCCGCTCTGCGCATCTTTATTACCCCTTTTGTCGGACTCAAATCCAAAGACGCGATAAATCAATCCTGATTTTTCGAACCGCCCCCCTGTCAAGCCGATGCCCGCCCGGAATCAGGTATTATCTATAATCTTTCCTGAACTTCAGTCTTGGCATTTTACTATAAAACATAAATCGTAGCTTCAAAGTTTTATGATAATTTTCCCTGAAACACGTCCATAAACGGCATCCGACAAAATCCCCACTCAGAAATTTCCTTTCTCCTTCCACTCCGCCTGCATATAATAAGCTCAAGTTTGACCGGGATATACATAACAAAAATAGCATGGATCCGACCTCTCAGCGGAGGCATGCATGCCCGGGATCGGCCAGGCTGTTTCACATTACAGGATTGTATAGAAAATCGGCCCGGGGAAAGTTACACGCTCCTTTGAACATTATCCTGGAAAATGGCCGCTGTACTTTGGAGGGCTGCAATGCCGAGTGAACCATCGACTCGTTGTGAATTCAGCACCGGCGACCTTCTGGTGAAGCTGGATACTACGATACCCGGTAGTGTGGATGCCGTCTTACCCGTCATTCAGAGAATCATGTCCGTTATCAGGGATATGGGATGTGCGGCGGAACGAGAATTCGAAATAGAGCAGTCACTGTTTGAGGCACTCAATAATGCCGTTGAACACGGAAGCGCCCATGACCCGTCCAAGCAGGTTCAGTGTTGTGTTGCATGCGACCAATCACGCGGCATGCTTATTGTCATTCGGGATCCGGGACCCGGTTTTGATCCCGCTTCCATCCCAAGTCCTATTGTAGGCAGCAGCCTCTTCGCTGAAGGCGGCCGTGGTATCTACCTGATCAACCAACTGATGGATGAGGTTCGTTTTGAAAAAGGCGGCACAGAGATACACATGCGAATGAATCCACCCGGACGACGCTGAATGCACGGTTCGCTATGCACCGAGGTTGTTTTTTTTCCTTTACCAAAGCCAATATACCTGAAAAAAGAAATACACTTCATTCCAAGCCTCAAACGGGAATTGAGACCGGATCATCGCATTTACCCGGGAATTACGAAAACTGAACCGATTATTCGGAATCCGTGGCAGAATGCAAAGCAAGTTTGCCTTGAAACCGGTGAATTACGGGGAACCTTGAAAGCCATCCGTCGGTGTGGGAAGATGATTATATAAAAATCCGGATCAAACAGTATGGCGAAGCATTGAGCAATCATGAGGCTGTAAAATGACCGACTCCTTTTCAGAAAAAACAAACAACGACACTATGAAGACGGTAGTGGTCCACACGGTTCAAGGTTCTATCGAAGCCGAAATTGTCCAAACCTGCCTCAGATCATGTGGAATTGAAAGTACCACCCAGGGCCTTGCGGCGCAGAGTGTCCACCCGTTCACAGTAGATGGAATGGGCAAAATCAAGATTCTGGTAATGGAAAGTGACGCCGAAGCCGCCAGGCAAACAATCGCGGATTTCCTGGAAAGCAGTCCCGAGTCAGAATCCGATCAAGATCCGTAAGTCATTAGCTGTTTATTCAAAGCCTTGAATTTCCCTTCTTCTCTCTTCACCCCATCCGCACATAATAAGCCCGAGTTCCATCAAGATTTACAGAACGCAAAGTAGCATGTAACCGCCCTCTGCCTGGAGGAATGCATGTTCGAGATCCGCCTTCGCCCGCTACGCCTGACAAGTCGGCGTCAGAAAACCGTACTGGACTCGAAGCAGTGGAGCATATAGAACGCATAATGATCGGGAAAACACTTTCGCACTATAAAATCACAGAGCAACTCGGCAAAGGCGGCATGGGGGAAGTATGGAAGAATACGTCAAACTCGCTTCATCATCGGAAGGAATCCTAATCAAAATAATTTTCCTGAACTGCAGGGGAATTTGCGGGTGCCTTGAGGGCGGTCCGAGACTATCGAGAATTTTCCGGACGGCATTAGCCTCGATGTTGGCCGTTAGATTTGCCGGCATTCTCTGATAGGCGTAGATTTTCGCAGTCGAACTGCCCGTGTTGAACATAAACATCCGCATCGCGCCGCTCGCCAAGAGCTGCCAGCCCGATTCTGTCTGTGAAAAACTTTGTCGCCTGCTCTGCGTCGCTGGAGCTGAGGCAGAATTCAAGCTCAGTTTGCACCTCGCTCCTGTAAACGCTGCAGCTTCCTGTTTAAACGATCCGTCTGCCTCTGCTGCCTGTTTTGCAACGCAGCCAGTTGTTCTGTAGTAAATTTTGATTCGATTTTATTCGCAACAGCCTGTCTCAGCTCCATTATTCGAGCAGAAAGTTTCGGCGAACCGGTGTCTTTCACCAAAATCGAGAGATTTCCAGACTGTCAGGCATAAAATCCGGTAGCAATTATGCCATATTTCTCAGGGCATGGGATCCCTGCCCGCCATGATCAATTCAGCGTTTAGTATCTTTTTATTGACATCCTGCGCAACGGTTCTTGCTTCCAGATAGTCCTCTTCCTCTATCAGACTGCTGAGGCTTGCGCAACATTCATCCACTTCCGTAAAAACGGGCTGCAGTTTATTTCTGACTGCGCGTTTCAACCCGGCTTTCTCGAAATCCGATTTCAGCCTGGCAACCCGGGCGTCGATCGACGTCTGCATGTCGACAACCTCCTTGGACAACGTAGCGCGCCTCGATTCGGCGATTTTGGCCGCCTTTTCAAAACGACTTTTTGCCTTCAGGAAGAGGTTTTTCGCAGGTTTATTTTCTTTAACAGCGGTTTGCGCCTGGCCCCACGCCTTTACTGCTTCTTCCCAATCCGCCGGAGCGTGATCCTCGGTACAGATGCTTTTGGCTTCATCCATTGCCTGTTGAGCAGCATTCATCTCTTCTTCATAGTTGCCGGAACCGCAACTGGAGCAGACAAGCAATATCAAAAGGCCAAAGCAGATAAAAAACCCTGTAGAGCTTTTCATTGATGGCCTCCATGAATATTCTTGATTTACTGCTATATTAATAACAAAAACATATAAGAAAAAGAAAAATAGGAAAGCATGGAGGCAACAATCTTAACGGACTGTTTCATAGAACCTCCTCCGGGCGTAAGAACGCAGAAACATCGAATGTCTCACGGCTTTATGGAATTTGCCTCCTACACTATTTTCAACCACCGATATTGTCAAGGATTTCCCTTCCCCCATCCCCTTGATCCTCTTATAATAAACCCAAGTTCCACCAAGATTTACGGAAGCAGCATGTAACAGACCTCTGCCTGGAGGATCGCATGCCTGAGATTGGCCAGACCGTTTCGCACTACAAGGTCACCGGAAACCTTGGTAAAGGCGGTATGGGAGAAGTGTACCTCGCCGACGACACAACCCTGGATCGCAAGGTCGCCCTGAAATTCCTTCCCGAAGCTTTCACCAGTGATCCTGAGAGGATGGCAAGGTTTGAACGTGAGGCAAAGCTCCTGGCTTCCCTGAACTACCCCAACATCGCCGGAATCTACGGACTGGAGCAGGCGGATGGGAACCGCTTCCTGGTTCTGGAGTATGTGGAGGGCGAAACACTCCAGGCAAGGTTGAGCAGGGGAGCACTGCCGCTTGAGGATGCTCTTGAGCTGTGCCGCCAGATAGCGGAAGGACTGGAAGCCGCGCACGAAAAGGGAGTCATCCACCGCGACCTGAAACCGGCCAATGTGATGATTACGGATGAAGAGAAGGTCAAAATCCTGGATTTCGGGCTGGCAAAGGCACTCTCCGATGAGACACAGGGCATCGACTCCTCTCAATCCCCTACTCTCACAGAGGCAATGACCCGCCCGGGCGTAATTCTTGGGACTGCTGCCTACATGAGCCCTGAGCAGGCTAAAGGCAAGAGTGTGGACAAGCGAGCCGACATCTGGGCTTTCGGCTGCATCCTC
>JAFGTD010000265.1 GCA_016934295.1 Acidobacteriota bacterium | reverse complement strand
TGGAGCACCATCCATTGGTGTCTATGATCAAACCCTAATGATGAGCTGGACTTCTCCTCAAACATTCACCGATGTAACAATCGGTGCGCACCTGTTTTCTTACGACGCTAATTACTCTGGTGCCACGGCCTATTTAACGACTCAGATTGGATCTGGAGCAACACCGACAACCTTGATCGCCTCTAAAGACGTTACATTGCCCGATGTTCCAACTCCTGAAACGACCCTATTTTCAGGGCTAATGCTTGGACCCGGCACCTATTACCTCGTCCTCTCAGCGCCAAATGATGGCTTCAACACTCGCGGATGGGTTAATGGTGATCTCATCAACATAGTAACTGCTGCCGGTGTGACCGTAATCGATAAAGCAGGAGTTGCGAACAATTACGGTTCGATCAATGCCGATACGACATACGCGCCAGCTTCGACTTTCGGCACTTACGCAATACCACTTGCTTTTAATGTCACGGGCACTCCCATCCCCGAACCAACATCCATCCTTCTCCTCGGCACCGGATTAGGAGCATTGGGATTGGTGGTATATCGGCGTAAAAGGAAATAGCGGTTCACCCGACAATTAATACTTCCTGTGAAAGGGCCGCTCTTCGGGGTGGCCTTTTTTGTTGCTAGAATTTTCCTTTCTCCATTCTCCATATCCGCTTATAATTGACTGAACGATTCACCTAACAAATTGGGGAAACAAACATGCCCGATCTTTGGCCTTATAAATCCGCCCAATGCGATGATCTGTAGCGATTGGTGTTGATTCCAGGAATTGATGGAGGTGAAAGTGTGTCTGACAGCCCGGCCTGTCAAGTGAAACTCGTTTGGGTCTAAAGATTTCATGGTGGGAAGGAAACGTGTCAGTCCGCCTCCGCCAAGGCTACGGAGGCTGGTGAGCCGTGTTGGATTCGAACCAACGACCCTCTGCTTAAAAGGCAGATGCTCTGCCGACTGAGCTAACGGCCCACATTATATTGACGGGAAGATTAACACGGCTGCGGATGGTTTAAAAGGCAGTTCTAAAAAAATATATGGTTTTCCCCAATGAAATAACCTGTTTATCCGCTATTTCTTCAACAGGCTGACACTGCCGGATACCGAAGAGATATGGATCATCTGCATTCCGGATCCTAACTTCCCTCCGGCGGTATGCTCTCCATATCGACGCTGATGAATATCGATGGGGAAATCCGTTTTCAGATTCCCACTCATGCTCTTCATGGCAACCAGGGCTTCGAGATCCGACGGAGCGGTGACCTTGATATCCCCGCTCATGGAATCAAACCGCATCTGGCTTCTGCCCTGCGATTGACTGATTTCCGCATCCATGCTGCCGCTTATGGAACGGGCGTATAAGTGTCCTTTTACATTTACAAAACTGGCTGTCCCGCGGGAACTGTCCACTGCCAGCCACCCATTGAAATCGCGGACCTCAATCTTTCCGCTTCCGGATTTCAATTCCATAAAAATCGGCGTTTTGGTTTCCGGAATTTTCACTTCGAAGTTCACTTTCGTCTTTGTGCTTTTGAATTTCGAGAATTTCGGAAAAAGCAGGACACGGGGGCCGAAAGTCTTGTCGACAATCTCTATCTCATCCTGATCCGGGCCTTCCTTGCGGGCGACAACCTTAATGTCTTTCCCATCGTACCCGGCAACTTTTATATCCCCCATTTTATTGTCGATGGTAATGTGCCTCCCGGGTACGAGGTCATAACTGCGCTCGAAATCCTGAGTCGCCCTGAGATGAACGCCGACTGCAAGGATACATATCAGGCCGAAGGCAGTTTTCCGTATCATTATCTGGCCCCCCAGCAATCCGCCCGGGAATCGGCAGGAAGTTATTTCCCCGAATCCGGGGCCTGCCCCTGCTGAATACTATCGGTATCCGCCGCCCGTTCAAATAGCCTGTTTTTTTCAGGCTTCCGTCGGCGAACGCCATCTATGTATTTAGATAGCAGTACATAGATTATGTTTTCATATTTTTATCGGGACTACAAATATTTATTCAGGGCTGGGACTGTCGCGGAGTCGGGAAAATGGAGCCGGTAGAAGAAATGCGGGTCTATCAGCCCGTGGTAATACAATGGGCTGCTATAACTTTATCCAGGATGAAAGACGGGAATCCCGGGAAGCAACGATAGTCTGAACGCGGTCGGGCCCGGTTGAAATAATAGATATTTCAGTGTCCACAAGATCCGACAGCCGTTTCAGATAATCCCGGGCAATCACCGGCAGATCATTGAAATCCTGGATTGCATCCGTTTTCTGTTTCCAGCCTTTCACGGTCAGGTATTCAGGGCGGCACTGTTCCAGGACCTGGATATCCGCAGGAACAGTTTTCAGAAGATCGCCCTTGTACCTGTAACCTGTACAGATCTTTATTTCATCCAGAACATCCAGAACATCCAGCTTGGTAATAACGAGGCTGTCGAGGCTGTTAATCCGTCTGGAATAGTTTACGACAACCGCATCGAACCAGCCGCATCTCCTGGGCCTGCCGGTGGATGCGCCGTACTCCTGCCCCTGTTCCCGGATCAGATTGCCGGTTTCATCGTGCAGTTCGGTGGGGAAAGGCCCCTCCCCCACTCTGGTGGTATAGGCTTTTGAAATTCCTACGACTCCGTCTATCCTGGTCGGCCCGACTCCGGTGCCGGTGCATGCGCCGCCTGCAGTAGCACAGGACGCCGTTACAAAGGGATAGGTCCCGTGATCCACATCCAGCATGGTTCCCTGGGCTCCTTCAAACAGAACGCTCTTCCCTTCATCCAGATTCCGATTCATGAAATCCGCGACATCGACGACATACCCGGACAGTTCACGGCCAAGTTTCAGTGCCTTGTCGTATATCGCATCCACATCCAGGGATTCTGCAATGGAAGGAACCAGCGCCTGTTTCAGGCGAACATTGTCCTGCAGCCGGCTCTTCAGCGTTTCAGGATTGAACAGGTCGCAAACGCGGAGCCCCCGGCGCCCCATCTTGTCCTCGTAGGCCGGTCCGATTCCCCGGTTTGTTGTGCCGATACGGGCGTCCCCTCTGCGATCCTCGTCCCCCTTCTCGACCAGTCGGTGGTAATCAAGGATCAAATGTGCGCGATTGCTGATAAAGAGCCTGTCTTTGCAGTCTATTCCGCCTTCACGGAGTTCTTCGATCTCCGTTTTAAGCGCCGACGGATCGATTACCATACCATTGCCGATCACGCACAGCTTGTCGGGATGAAGTATCCCGGACGGAACCAGGTGGAGGATATACTTCCGGCCGTTTATGATAACCGTATGGCCGGCATTATGCCCGCCCTGATAGCGGGCGATGATATCGAAATGGGCGGTGAAAAGATCAACGATCTTTCCCTTACCTTCATCCCCCCACTGGGAGCCAATGATAATTAGATTTGCCATGAGAAAAAGGTTCCGGCTTCGGTTTTCTTAATTGATTCGCAGTCCGATTCTCAGAGGTTAGCCAATGAAACAAACCACACAGGATCGATAACAATAAGGATAAACCAGGAATTCAATGGGACCGTGCACCGAATTACAGGTGGTTGTCGATCATTTTGGAAATGGTCCCTTTAGTGGTATTGCCGACGATCTGTTCTTTAACAACGCCGTCTTTGAAAAGCAACAGGGTTGGGATCCCTTTAATATTGTACTTGCCGGCTGTTGCGCTATTTTCATCCACGTTTAATTTATATACTTTTGCTTTGCCCTCGTACTCCTCTGCAATCGCTTCCACGACCGGCGCCACCATCCGGCAGGGGGCGCACCATACCGCCCAGAAGTCCACCAGGACCGGCTCTTTTGCATTTAAGACCTCTACATCAAAATTCTGATCCCCAACCTCTCCAACCTTTCCACTCATCTTTTAGGCTCTCCTATATTGAAGGCAAATAATTGCTCCTATAAAATAGAAAGTCATTATGGAAGCGTACCCTTCTGTTGTCAAGCCTTATACATCAAGCCGTAAAAAGCGCTTGGGCCAGCATTTTCTAAGAGATACGGGCATAATTGACCGCATAATCCGATGGATAAAACCGCACCCGGAGGACACGTTCCTGGAAATAGGCGCCGGAGACGGATCCCTGTCGACACGCCTTGCACCGGTTGTTGCCCGTTTTGTCGCCATCGAATTTGATACGGATTGCATCCCGCGCCTGGAAACCGCACTGGCGCCTTTTGAGTCCGCCACGGTCATCCAGGAGGATATTCTAAACCCGGACCTGATGCAGACCATCCCTCCACTCCTGAAGCCCGATTCGATATTAAGAATTGCAGGCAATCTTCCATACAATATAGCGACCGCGATTATTGAAAGATTCCTGCACTGCAGCCTCGCGATCCGGGACATGAGCTTCATGGTCCAGATGGAGGTCGCACAAAGAATTATGGCCGAACCGGGATCCCGGCAATATGGATACCTGTCCGTCCACTGTCAACACCATTGCGACGTGCGCTTGGGCTTTAAGGTCGCACCTTCCTGTTTCTCCCCGCGCCCAAAGGTCCATTCAGCCATGATATCCCTTCACCCAAGACAGGTTCCGGAGGATTCCGATTTTGAATCCGATCTGGAATCGCTCTGTAAGGCGGCTTTCGGGCACCGACGCAAAACCCTTGCAAACTCCCTCGGCAAGCATCCCCTGTACGGGCCGGTCTCGAAAAGCCTCCTGCAACACGCAGACATAGACGGCTCCCGCCGTGCGGAAGATCTTTCCGTACCCGAGTTTGAAACCCTGGCCCGGATCTATAAAGAAAAATTCAAATACCCGGAATGAGTGGATACCAAACGTTCACGCGTTCAACGTTCAACGTTCAACGTCCAACGTTCGAACGTTTTATGAAGCGGTCACATCTGCATTCCTTCTAAACGCCAACACAAACAAAATTATCGTATTACGCTGCATAACGGACTACGATATACTTCCCTCTTTCAATTAAGGATAAATGAATCGTGACAGACAAAGCTCTAAGAATCATTCCCCTGGGAGGCCTGGGAGAATTCGGAATGAACTCCATGGCGGTATGCTACGACCAGGACATTATCGTGATCGACGCCGGGTTGTTGTTTCCCAAGGATGACCTTCTGGGTGTGGACCTTGTCATTCCGGATTTCGGCTACCTGATCGAAAATAAGGAAAAGGTGCGTGCGATTGTTCTGACGCATGCCCATGAAGACCACATCGGAGCCCTCCCCTACCTTCTGAAGGATGTCAAAGCGCCGGTGTATGGAACACCCCTGACGCTTGGATTTGCCAGGGGGCGCCTGTCCGAACACGGGGTTCTGGACCGTACGGAACTTATCAGCGTCCAGCCGCGGGAAGTTCTGGAATTAGGGAATATTAAAATTGAATTCATACGAATGACGCACAGTATAGCCGACTGCGTCGGGCTTGCGTTGATCACACCGGTGGGCACCGTCATTCATTCGGGGGATTTCAAGCTGGACCAGTCTCCCCCGAATCGGAATATGACGGATTATGCCCGCATTTCCCACTTTGCCGAACAGGGAGTGCTGGCCCTTCTGAGCGACAGCACCAACAGCGAGCGCCCGGGCTATACCAAATCGGAAAACCACGTCCGGCAGCACATCGAACAGATTTTCTATACCTGCAGCGGCAAGATTATCGTTGCCTGTTTTGCTTCCAGCATTCACCGGATTCAGATCATCCTGGAACTGGCAAGCAAATTCGGCAGACGGGTGGTTCCCATCGGTAGAAGCATGAAACAGAATATCGCCATCGCATCCGACCTGGGATATCTGAACATCCCCCCGGGGGTTATGACCGACATTGCCGAATCGCACTTTCTGGCCGAAAATGAACTGGTTATTCTCAGCACCGGAAGCCAGGGAGAACCCATGGCCGCGTTGACACGCCTGGCATTCGGCAAGCACAAGGATTTCGCCGTTCAGGAAAATGATGCGATCATAATCAGTGCGCGCGTGATTCCCGGAAACGAAAGCCGCGTTTCCCGCCTCATCAATCATTTCTGCCGGCGCGGCGCCCGGATTTATGACGAGAACCTATGGACCACGCATGTATCCGGCCATGCCAGCCAGGAAGAACTGAAATTGATGCTGAATCTGACCCGGCCGCAGTTCTTTATTCCCGTTCATGGGGAATACCGGCAGCTCTATGCGCACACGCTTCTTGCCCGTGAAGTCGGAATTCCACGGGATCGCATACTTCTGGCGGAAACCGGGGACATCATTACCATGAAACCCGATTCCATATATATCGACGGGACAGCTCCCGTCGGCAGGCGGTTTATCGATGAGGGGGGCATTGCGGACCTTGATGAGTTTGTCGTCCGGGACCGCCAGCATCTATCCGAAGAGGGGGTCGTTCTCGCCGTAGCGGCCGTCAATAAAGCCACCGGGCGGATTGAAGGAACGCCCGAACTTGTCAGTCGCGGTCATGTGCAGAGGGATGAAGGAGAATCCTTCCTTACGGAAGCCCGGCAGATTATAATCGACACGATCGAGGAATGTTCCGGTGAGGAGCGCGAAGATCCCATGCTGCTTTCCGACGCGATTCGCGTAGAGCTGAAAAGATATTTTCGCAAACAAACGGGAACACGGCCTATGATCGTTCCGGTGATTTTCGAAATTTAACGGGAACCGATCGACGGAGCTGTTGGAAATGAATGCAACCAGGGAAACGGCGGTTATCGTATGACCGGTGAATTGAATGCCAAAAAACATGAGTTTATCGGAGTTTTTCTGCTGCTGATTGCGGTACTGCTGCTGCTTTGCCTGGCCACCTACAATCCCGGCGACGCCAGTCTCAATTCCCTGTCGCAGACATCCGCATTTGAAAATAAGATCGGACGAATCGGCGCCTACATCAGCGACTTCCTTTTCCAGATTTTCGGTTTCACGGCGTACCTGCTTCTTGTGCCTCTAGTGATCCTGGGGATCAAACTCGTATGGGGACGAAAAATTGAAACGCC
Organism: Acidobacteriota bacterium; assembly: GCA_016934295.1. Lineage (GTDB taxonomy): Bacteria > Acidobacteriota > UBA6911 > UBA6911 > UBA6911 > UBA6911. Next base: position 4,349 of record JAFGTD010000265.1, on the reverse strand, counting down.
CTACTTAAGAATAATCGGATTCCTGGTTCTTCTTCTGTCCATATGCACCGCTTTTCAAATGCTTCCCTTCGAATTTCCCGAGGCGGATTTCATGGCGGGCGGCGTCATCGGCGTGTTGGTTCTGGACCTGCTCCGGCCCAATCTGAACACGACCGGGACGATAATCGTCATCCTGGGAGCTCTGGTTTTGGGGATCCTGGCATCCACCCCTCTTACACTCGCAAGCATTCTCCAAAAGATCGTTAGAAAACCCACGACGCAAAGACCCGGATTTCTGGATCGCATCCGGGAATGGATACACAAACGGCAGTCTTTAAAAACGGTAGTAAACATCAAACCTTCACCCCCTCCCAGGCAGCCGGAGCGAACTCCGCGTCCGGAACCTATCAAGGTAGCTCCGCCGGCTCCACCGGAAATCAAGAAAAATGCACCCTCTTTGTACATCCCAGGCCTGGAACCGGTCCGTTCCCCCGCCTCCCCCACGGAACGTCCACGTTCCCGAAAATTCAAACTTCCCGACACCGATTTCCTGAATCCGGCGGATAATCCATTCCCGGTCAACGAAAAAGACCTTATGGAACGCGCCCGGCTGATATCCAATAAATGTTCCGAATTCGACGTACATGGGAATATCACACAGATTCACCCCGGCCCGGTTGTCACAACTTTTGAGTTCAAACCGGATGCGGGAATTAAATATTCCCGCATCACGGGACTGGTCGACGATCTTTGTCTCGGCATAAAGGCGGAATCCGCGCGCATCGACCGCATCCCGGGCAAGGCGACCGTCGGAATTGAAGTCCCGAATAAAAATCGCGAAACCATCATGCTGCGCGAACTGCTGGAATCGGACGCCTTCCGTAATTCAAAGTCGAGACTCACTCTCGCCCTGGGAAAGCAGATCAATGGAAATCCGATCGTTACCGACCTGATGCGAATGCCGCATCTGCTCATTGCCGGAGCCACCGGATCGGGCAAAAGCGTGGCGCTGAACTGCATGATCACTTCCATTCTCTACAAGGCAACCCCGGAAGACGTTCGCTTTATTTTCATAGACCCCAAGAGACTGGAACTCGGGCTTTATGCCGACATCCCACACCTGCTGACGCCGATCGTGACCGATGCCGCCGATGCGGCCATTGCACTGCGCTGGGCAACCAGCGAGATGGAGACCCGCTATAAAAAGCTCGCCAAGCGCGGGGTTCGCAATATCGACCAATACAATAATCTCTTCCGGTCAGGCGGAAACCAGCTGTCCCTTCTGGACAATCTGGAGGAGGAAGAACCGGAGAAGCCCCTTTCCTACCTGGTACTGGTCATTGATGAACTGGCGGACCTCATGATGGTTTCGTCCAAAGATGTCGAGGAAGCTATTTCGAGGCTTGCCGCCATGGCCCGGGCGGTCGGCATCCATCTTATCCTGGCAACTCAACGTCCGTCCGTGGATGTTATCACGGGTATCATCAAGGCCAATTTCCCCTGCAGGATCGCTTTCAAGGTCGCGTCCAAAGTCGATTCCCGCACCATCATCGATACCAACGGCGCCGAACAGCTTCTTGGAAACGGCGATATGCTGTTTATCCCGCCGGGCACTTCCCGTATGACAAGAATCCATGGCGCGTATCTGAGTGAGAAGGAAGTGCAGGCAATCGCCGAACATCTTCGGGAACAGGCGGCTCCGACATATGACGAGTCGGTCTTGAGCTACGGCATGGAAGAAACGGATGAAGAGGGTAATCCGATCAATCCCGGTCAGCAGGACAGTCTATACAACGAGGCCGTCCGGGTGGTGGTCACCGAAGGCCGGGCATCCACATCCCTTCTCCAAAGAAGGCTCAGTATCGGATACGGTCGTGCGGCTAAATTAATCGATTCCATGTACCACAACAACCTTATTTCACCCGCGGACGGATCCAAACCACGCGAAGTCCTCGTCGGTCTGGATTTTCTGGATCGGCTGATGGATATGGAGAAAAATTAAGAATTTTTCTCCATATCCGGTATAGCTTGGGAGTTACACGCAAGGCTCATGGAGCCCCGTGTGCAACTCCTTATAATGGCCGGGAGCCAATACTTTTCTGTAATGATAACGGTAAATAAGGCGCCCTATTAACGGCAGGCAGTCTTCTTGACATGCATGTCCTGTTTGCTACACTTTTATTATAGCGTTGCATCGCTGCAACCTGTTGCACGAGGCATCGAGGTGAATCTACGAAAGAGTGCTTCTTTTTTTCTGTTTTTTTCAGTCATCTGTTTCTGTTCCGGTCTTGCCGCACAGGACGGAAAGCGGAAGAAACCACCTCTGTTCAAAGTCGGCGTCGAAACCGTATTTGTTAAAGTCGCCGTATCCGACTCATCGAACCGGTTCGTTACCGGCCTGGATAAAGAACATTTCAAGATCTTCGAGGACAAGGTGGAACAGGAAATTGTGCACTTCGAGCAACAATCGGCGCCTATCAGCGTCGGTATAATTTTTGATATCAGCCACAGCATGAAGGCGAACGCCAACATCAAAAAAGCCAAAAACGCCATCGCGAGATTCCTTGAATCCGGCAATCCCAGGGACGAATATCTGCTGATCACGTTCAACCAGGACACGGAACTGGTAAGAGATTTCGGCCAGCGGGTTTCGACCCTGCAGAATGATATTGTATTTCAGAAACCGGGCGGGGATACCGCTTTGTATGACGCTGTCTATATGGGATTGAGTTACGTTCTGGAGGGTACGAACGACAAAAAAGCCCTGATTCTGATTACCGACGGTGAAGACAACAAGAGTCGATATTCCCCCTCGGAAATCCGTGAATTCGCCAAGGAAACCGACGTGCAGATTTATGGCATAGGTGAGCGGGGAGAATATGATTACGGATTTCCCGTAATTGAGAAAATCGTCAGTCTTACCGGGGGAAGGGCTTTTTTCCCGAATAATTTCAACGAGCTCGATTATTATATTGATCTGATTCACGCTGAATTGCGTCATCAATATGTGCTGGGTTATCGGCCGACCAACCAGGTTCATGACGGAAAGTGGCGGCGCATCAAAGTGGAACTGGACGCTCCCAGGGGGCTTCCAAAACTGAAGGTACATGCTCGCGAAGGGTATTATGCTCCGAAAGACTGATCGATTCCGACTGTGGCTGGCGCTCTGTTTATCCTGCCTCGCCCTTATTGCAATTTATCCTTATTTAAATGTACTTTATGCATCAGAAGATAAAGATGTACATTTAGTTTCAGAATCCGATCCAGAAGAGATCCCACAACTGGCTTTTTTCCAGGAAAAGAAACCTGAAGGAGAAAAGGGTGGATACACGTTCGGCGTTAATGTCGATCTCGTTATGATGTATACCTCCGTTTTCGACAAAAACGGCCGTTTCATCCGCAGCCTTGAAAAAGAGGATTTCAATGTTTACGAGGACGGGGTGCGCCAGGAAATCGCATCCTTCTCTCAGGAGGATGTTCCCTTAAGCATGGGTATAATCGTTGATACCAGCGGCAGTATGGATGACAAAATCGAGCAGGTAAACAGGGCCGCCTACGCCTTCATAAAGGCCGGCAACCCGCAGGATGAGTTCTTCCTGGTTGGATTTAACGACGAAGTTGAGTTGCTGCAGCCTTTTACCAGCGACATCGACGAAATTGCAGACGAACTGGAAAACACCATCATTACCGGCGGAACAGCCTTGTATGACGCCGTATTCCTGGGAGTTGAAGAAGCCCGGAGGGGTAAAAAAGAAAAGAAAGCAATTGTAGTCATTACAGACGGAAACGATCGGGAAAGTACCTATTCCCTTCAGGAGCTAATCGCCTCCATCCAGGAATCTGATATCCAGATTTTTAATATCGGATTCATTGATGAAGATGACTCAAAAGGCCTGTTCGGCTTTTTTAAGAAGTCGGACAGCGAAAAGGCGCGCGATGCCCTGGAACGCATTTCAGAAGAAACCGGGGGAAAAGCATATTTTCCGGAAGATATCGCAGACATTCATAGCATTGTTACCGAAATTGCCCACGAACTTCGAAATCAATACAGTATCGGGTACTTTTCCAGCAACCACGCCCGCGACGGATCCTGGCGCCGTGTAGTGATCCGACTGGACCTCGGCATCATTTCCGATCCCCAGCTCCGATACCGCCGAGGGTATTACGCTCCAAAGGATTAATCGTAGGAGCGAACCTTGTGTTCGCCCTCCGAACATTATAGCCGGCAGTCGATAGTCAGTAGTCAGCCCGGCCTCCGGTTGGTACCGGATTAAACAATCTGTGCTCCGGGTAAGTTTTCGGGGGTCGGTCTCGGCGTCGGTATCGGAATCGGTTTTTAAAAGCTCGATCCCGATACCGATTCCGACCCC
>JAFGTD010000264.1 GCA_016934295.1 Acidobacteriota bacterium | reverse complement strand
GTGGATGCAAGGCTTGCGACCGAGGGCCCCGGAGGCGGCCTAACGCTTCGCGTTAGGTAACCTGAAGCAAAGCTTCAGGCCTTGACCGGTACGTCGAGGAGCCCGAGGAAGCAAAACGCAGCAGACATGCCCAGATACGCCGCCGCAGTAAAAGCTTCATGAATTATCCGGGTTAGTATTCCAAACGCCTTATCGGGTTTTATAACGCAGCTATACTCGACGAAAGCACTAAAACGTTATTTTCCACGCGGGATTGCCTGTGTTGGTAGAACCCTCTGAGTGATGCGGGCTAGGGCCGCGTATGCGGCGGATCCTGTCCGGCCGGCTGCATGAAATCAAAGATGCCCGGGGTATTCGCTGAACCGAGCGGATATTTCTTACATTGGCCCATGTTGTTGGAAAGGTATTGCTGTGAAACAAAGGCTTTTCTTGCGCTGCTTTGTTTGCACTGTTAATCTGCATTTTACGGTAATGAATGGAATTGAGGGGGACTGCGATGAAGTTTATTTTTGTGACGGGCGGAGTGCTGTCATCCCTGGGAAAAGGGCTGGCGAGTGCCTCTATCGGAAGTCTGCTGGAATCCCGTGGACTTAAAATCAACTTTTTGAAACTGGATCCCTATATCAACGTGGATCCCGGTACGATGAGCCCGTTCCAGCACGGGGAAGTCTTCGTTACGGATGACGGCGCGGAAACCGATCTGGATCTGGGCCATTATGAACGATTTACCAGCGTCCGTTTAACCAGGTACAACAATTCCACCACCGGGAAAATATACGAAACCGTCATCGAGAAAGAGAGAAAAGGAGAGTATCTCGGAAAGACGGTTCAGGTAATTCCCCATGTCACGAACGAAATCAAGACCACCATTCGTCGTGTTGCAGAGGACGTGGATGTCGCCATCATAGAAATCGGGGGAACGATCGGGGATATTGAAAGCCTCCCTTTCCTGGAAGCTATCCGGCAGATGCGCAACGAAGTGGGAAGGGACAACGCGCTGTTCATTCACCTGACGCTGGTTCCTTTCATCGCGACTTCCGGTGAACTGAAGACGAAACCGACGCAGCACAGCGTTAAAGAACTGCGAAGCATAGGTATTCAGCCGGATATACTGCTGTGTCGAACCGACCGCCTTCTCCCCAAAGAGCTTAAAGCCAAGATTGCCCTGTTCTGCAACGTTTCGGAAGATGTCGTCATTACGGCGATCGATGTCGATAATATTTATAAAGTCCCCCTGGGGTTGCACAGTGAAGGCCTGGACGACGCTATCGTCCGTCTTCTGAATATTCCCGAAAAGGAACCCGACCTGAGCCGTTGGGAAAGCATGATCCGGAGAATCCACAATCCCGTCGATACGGTCGAGATCGGCATCGTGGGCAAATACGTCGAGTACGAGGATTCTTACAAGAGCCTCAATGAGGCCTTGTACCACGGCGGACTGCCGCACCAGCTGGACGTGCAGTTGAAGTGGGTGGAGTCCGAAGGCCTGCTGGATTCGATGATGGACGATCAGCTCGGCCGATTCGACGCGATCCTTGTGCCGGGCGGATTCGGCAAGCGGGGATTCGACGGAATGCTCAAGGCGGCGAAATACGCCCGCATCCATAAAGTTCCCTACTTCGGGATATGCCTGGGAATGGATTGCCTTGTGATTGAATTCGCGCGGAATGTCTGCGGACTCGATGCCGACAGTTCCGAATTCGATCCGGCAACGCCCCACAAGGTGTTTTACATGCTGCGCGAGTTGCTCGGGAGCGATATCATGGGCGGCAACATGCGGCTCGGCGCCTATCCCTGCAATCTGGAACCCGACTCTCTGGCATTCAGGATTTACGGCAGGAAAGAAATTTCCGAGCGCCACCGCCATCGTTACGAGTTCAACCGTGAGTACGAGAAGATTCTGACAAGCTACGGTTTGAAATTCTCCGGCAATTCCCCCGACGGGAATTTCGTGGAAATCGCCGAGCTGCCGGAGCACCCCTGGTATCTCGGCTGCCAGTTCCACCCGGAATTCAAATCGAAGCCCCTGGCACCGCACCCGCTGTTCGCTGGCTTTATCGAGGCGGCATACGAGCATAAAAAGGAACGGAAAGGGAAAAAGAAAGCCTATTCAGCCGTTAACGTACAGAAGAATATCGTTGAAGCATAACGCCGGAATCGAGGACGGCTTTTCTATGGTTCCTGTTAAAGTTGGATCGCTTAGACTTGGAAATGATGCCCGGCCCTTTTTTATTGCGGGTCCCTGTGTCATCGAAAGCGAGAAGCACTGTCTTAAGATAGCCGAGCGCCTGGCCGCCTATGCCGATCGCCTGAAGATCGGCCTGATTTTCAAGGCTTCCTACGACAAGGCGAACCGCACCTCGGGCGAGTCCTTCCGCGGACCCGGACTTGACGAGGGTCTGCGCATTCTTGAGAAGGTCCGGCAGAAGAGCGGGCTGCCGGTTTTAAGCGACGTGCACGAGAAAGCCCAGGTGCCTGCCGCCGCCGACGTTCTCGATGCCATCCAGATTCCCGCCTTTCTCTGCCGTCAAACGGATCTGATCCTGGCGGCCGCCGGCACCGGTCTCTGCGTGAACCTGAAAAAAGGACAGTTTCTTTCCCCCCGGGAGATGCAGAAGGTGTTGTTGAAGGCCCGCGGAACGGGAAATCGAAATATCCTTCTGACCGAGCGGGGCACCTCCTTCGGGTACAACAACCTGGTGGTCGATTTCCGGTCGTTTATCATCCTGCGTTCCTTCAAGCAGCCGGTTGTTTTTGACGTCACGCACAGTGTCCAGGCTCCCGGCGGCCTGGGGGAAAGCTCTGGAGGGGATTCTCAGTATGTGCCCTATCTGGCGCGAGCCGGGGCGGCGGCCGGCGTGGACGGATTCTTCTTTGAGGTGCACGACAATCCTGCTAAAGCCCTTTCCGACGGACCGAACGCTCTTGAATTGAGGCGCTTTCCCCGCCTGGTAGAGGATATCCTGAATATTCGCCAATCGCTCGGGAGCAAATTGTGAGTGACGGTAGTGTCCATCCAACCATAGCCGCCGCGGTCCGGGTGCTGGAATCGGAAGCCACGGCGATACGCAACCTTATCGGGCGCGTGGAAGAATCGTTTTTGCGCGCCGTCGATCTGGCCGAAGCGTGCCGGGGAAAGATTGCGGTCACCGGACTCGGCAAATCCGGGATCATATGCAAAAAAATCGCCGCAACCCTCAGCAGCACCGGGTCTCCGGCGTTTTTCCTGCACGCGGCCGACGCGCTTCACGGGGACTGCGGGTTGCTGGGCAAAGACGACGTTGTCCTGGCGGTATCCAAAAGCGGTGAAACCAGCGAGATACTGCAGTTATTGAATGTCTCCAAGCGACTGGGCCTTCCGGTCATTGCTTTGGCAGGAGAGCGGGATTCCAGCCTGGCGCGCTTTGCCGACGTCTGTCTCGACGTCAGCGTGGAGGAGGAAGCCTGCCCCTTCGGCATGGCCCCGACAACCAGTACGGCCGCTGCGTTGGCTATGGGGGACGCCCTGGCGATCGCTCTCATGGAGCGGAAGGGCTTCGGCAGGGAGGATTTTGCGTCCCTCCATCCCGCGGGCAGCATCGGGAAAAAGCTTCTCCGGGTTGAAGAGCTGATGCGCAAGGGAGATGCCATCCCCCGGGTGCCGGAATCCGCCCTGATGCCGGATGTGATCTATGAGATGTCCCGGAAAACCCTGGGAATGACTACAGTTGTCAATGACAGGGGAATGCTCTCGGGCGTTATATCCGACGGCGATCTGCGGCGCCTGCTCCAGAAGGCATCCGATCCTATGAAGCTTACGGCGGATCGCGTGATGAGCAAAAATCCTAAAACGATCAAGGAGAGAGAACTGGCCGGAGTCGCTTTGTCGAAAATGGAGGAATTGAAGATCACGAGCCTTGTCGTGGTCGATCCTGAGCGGAAGGTCATCGGAGTCGTGCATCTCCACGATCTATGGCGCACGGAGCTGTTTTAGACGAAGCAGGCGCTGTTAAATATATTACTTCATTCAAAGCCTCTATATCATAGAGGTTCAATCAACGATCACAATACCCAGGTAGCCATCCAGCGTAAGATTCCTGCCTGTTTCTATGAAATCGGTAACCTGAGCAACACCCGTTACGCAAGGAATGCCGTATTCTCTTGCGATAATAGCGCCATGAATGAGCATTCCTCCTCTTCGCTCCACAATCCCGGATGATAGAGGAATGATAAAGGTCATATTTGGATCCAGAGCATCGCATACAAGGATCTCTCCCTTTTTGAACTCAAAGAGATCCGATTGTTCAACTATAATCCGCGCTTTTCCCCTGGAAATGCCGGGACTCGCAGGTTGTCCGACCATCTGTCTTGCCTTAATACCCCGGGAGATTTCTTTGTCTTCTGTCGTCTCGGATTCGCCGGATTCCTGTTCGGGATTTTTGAGTATCTCTATCAGTTCTGGGGGTGCCTGTGTGCCGTCGGCTGTTCTCCGTCTCTTCTCAACGCGGTCTTTACCAGCATCGAGAGCGTCTGTCATCAGTCTCTTGATACGGCCGAGATAGATGTTGTCGTCGTCACGCAACCGGTAACTCGCCCGTCCCAGGTCGAGCAGCTCGCGGGCTGTTTCCTTCCGCTCTTCGTCAAAACAGGAATAGAATTGCGCTATGAGCGCATCGATGCCTACTTGGGATGCTTCGGTATCGGTAGCCGTTGATTCTGCCATCTCAATAATGAACGGAATGATCGTATCCCGGCTGAAGGCGGAAGGCGCCATATTCTGCAGCGGCGGTAATGAAAGGCCGAGCGTCTCAATAAACATATCCAACAATTCGTCGAATTCCGGGTCTGTATAAGAAGGATTTTTCAGACCATATCCTGTGGGGACTTGAAATAGGCTTCTGCTTTTCGAGCCAGATGATAGAGCGCACCACACTCCGTTTCATCCAATGGAGATTTTCTCCTGAGTTGTTCGGGAAGTGATTCCAGTCGCGTGCCTTCATCTGCGGGCAGCAGCCGGGCATTGCGCGTTGGTTCAAAATGATCGACAAGGCACCCGGTGTCGCGATCCAGAATCCATCGATCCGGTTCGACGGTTCCATCCACAAGCCCTGCATTCAAGCCATAAACCGCCTCAATGACTGCCTGGCTGGAATCGTTCGGATTTATCCCGAAAATTACACCGGACCGGTCTCCGATTATAATCTCCTGGATCAGTACAGCCATGCTGCTCTTCGCGAATTGAAGCCCGAGTTCCTTGCGATAAAGAAGTGCCGCGTCCGACCACAAACTTGCCCAGACCAGGCGGATATGCGTCAGGATCTGTTCTGCGCCCCGTATATTTATATAGGATTCATGAATCCCGGCAAAAGATGTTTCCTTTGAATCTTCTTCCGGGGCCGAGGAGCGCACAACCACGGCACGATCTCCGAAACGTTCCCTGAGGTTCGCGCGGATCGGATCGCTCAGTTCCGTGGGGATTGGAGCACGGAGAAACATGTTTCGAATCCGAAGGGAAGTATCCCACATCTCTTCCCAGCGCATCTCCTGGAAGCTTTTCCGGTTTAATTCCAACAGGATTCTTTCACGAAGCCCTGTATGGGTTATATAGCGGGTGTAAACTTCCGTGGGTATGCATATGGAATCCGGGATATTCATGCCCAGTGCCGGGAGTTGTGAAAGAGCGTAGGCCTTTCCTCCCACCAACGATCGATCCTGTTCCTGAACTTCCTGTATAGGTATTACAAGAGTCATGATGTGATATGGAATTCCATAACCTTCTGAAACTGTTGAACGATATAGTACGTTTCTACTTCCACTTCCAGGAGGGCGCAGGTGGGAGCGTTGACAAAGTCGATCAGATAGGGATGTTTTGAAAGAAAGATGCTTTGGAGTCTATCCTTCTCGGCCCCGTCAAGCTCTTTCACGGAACCTGTGGCCGTAACAGCAACCGCTTCATGGAAATCCTCCTCATCGTTCGACCGGTTGTCTATTACCATGGCCACTCTGGGGGTTTCCTTGAGATTGTCGTACTTGCGTGTAGATCGCGTTGTGGCAAACAGGAGTGTTTTCAGATCCTCTGTTACGGCAAAAGCCACCAGGTTTCCGTAGGGGCCGCTTTGACTCTGCGTGCCCAGCACCGCCAGTAGTTGACTGGAGAAAAGCTTTTGCAGCAGGTTCCTCAATTCCATGTTTTCTGTCAAAAGGCTCCTTCCTGTATTTACAGAATTGTGGCGTTTTAAATAGTTTACTGCCGGGAATCATAGCATAGTTCATTTCGGTGGCTGTGACCGAAATAGATCGAGGAGTGTCTGTGTGCGGTACATGAAGATTCGCCTTACTTCGCGCCGCACAAAAAGGAAATTTACCAGCCATCCACCGGTAAGATCATATTTCACAAAATCACGCATCGTGCTGCCATTACCGCGCCTGGTGAATGTGTGCTCGTGAATCCACTTCTTATAGGGACCGCGTCGCTGTTCATCCACAAATCGAAACGGCGGATTCCACACGGTAATTTCGGATTGCCAGCGCAGCGCAATGCCGTGAAGGCGTAACCGGTATTCAATAATAGTACCTGCCCGCATATCGATCGGCAGCGGTGTCAGGATTTTGAACTTCAACCAGGGCGGTGTGATTTTTTCCAGATTGCCTGCATCTGCGAAAAAAGGGAATACAATCTCAGGCGGGCCGGGCAGGATCAGTTGTGTTTGCAGAGTGAACAGGCCATTTTCCCGCCCCGTGATAATTCCGCTGATTTGCTTCGGTACGGTTTTCCCGTACCCTTTCCGATTGTTATTTAAATCCACTCAGGACTTCTTTCTGTGTATGCGCGTGTTCACCCGCCGAGAATTGTTCTCCAACAACTCATCGGTTTAATGTCCAGATGGCGAAGTTGAGAGCGGATGCATAGCTGACCCATAGCCAGTAGGGAATCAGTAGTGCTGCAGCAGTTGAAGAGATTCTCCAGAAGGTTATCAGTGTAGCCAGTATTGCCGCCCACAGCAGCACTATATCCAGCAGACCAGCCAGTGGATTTTGCAGTCCGAAAAAAAGAGGCGACCAGGCAGCGTTTATAACCAACTGAAAGATAAATAATCCCAGTGCTCCCTTGACATGGACCGCCTTCCGTCTGCGCCATACAAGCCAGGCGGCGACCGCCATCATCAGATAGAGGATTGTCCAGACCGGTCCAAAAAGCCAGGAGGGGGGTGTCCATGCAGGCTTCTGCAGGGCCGGATACCATTGCTGTACCGAACCGGCCGTAAATAAGGCCCCCGCGCCGGAAACCGCAAGACAGGCCACAACGAATAAAACCAACATTGCCAGAGAATTCCAGTTTTTCATCTTTCCCTCGCTGTCTTTTCGGTTGAACGGGCAATGCCGCGCAGCATTCCGGAAAATATCAACTGATGCAGCGGGTATACGGAATACCAGTACAGAAGCCCTCGAAGGCCGATTGGATCGAATACGGCGGTTTGCTGGATGACGGAACCATCCCCGTCCTCAGTGACTTCAAACTCGAGCCAGGCGCGCCCGGGCAGTTTCATTTCCGCCGCCAAACGAAGCCTTCGGCCTGATTCAAACGCCTCCACGCGCCAGCAATCGATTATGTCCCCCACATTCAGATGATTACGATCACGTCGTCTCCGGCGCATGCCCACGCCTCCTATAAACAGGTCCATCCAACCGCGAATGGTCCACAGCCAATTGCCGTAATACCAACCGGTCGATCCACCGATGCGACGAATGGGAGCGAATGCGGCATCCGGCGGCGCCGCAATATGAATTCTGCGTGAGTCTATCAGCCGGTTGCCGAAGCGCACACCGCCCCATCGGGGAGCCGGACCTGCGGACGAAAGAGCATCCGACCAATGTGTTTCAGCATATTTTCGTTCCTCGTTCTGCAGGGCATCCGCTATCGCCTTGCGCACTCCGACGGGACGGATAGGAAATTTGCGCAATGCTTCATCATCCTGAACGACCGTCGGGTGTCGAATGCTCTCGATCAGTTTGCGGCCGATGCGGGCGTAAAGCGGGGTGACCAGTCCCAGCCAAAGGCTGGACAGTCGGGGGGTCAAAACGGGGACGGAAATCATGATGCGACGCAGTCCCCTCTGGCGGGCATACTCATGCATCAATCCTCCGTAGGATACCCGATCTGGACCGCCGATTTCGAATATGGGAGAACCATCTGAGTTTATGTCCAATGCACGAATCAGGTATTGAAGTACGTCTTCAACCGCAATCGGTTGGGCGAGAATGTCCGCCCAGCGGGGAGTGATCATGACCGGAAGCCGCTCAACAAGAGCGCGAATCATCTCGAATGAAAGACTGCCCGACCCCAGAATGATGGATGCGCGAAATTCTATGACAGGAACTCCTGATTGCCGCAGAATTTCTCCCACCTGCTGCCGGCTTCGCAGATGTGGGGAAAGTTCGCCATGGGGGCTGCCCAGGCCACCGAGATAAATGACCCGTTGGACTTTCTGATTGCGTACAGCTGCGCCGAAATTCTCGGCAGCCTGACGATCCGTTTCTTCAAAATCGTGGGAAGATCCCATGGAGTGCACAAGATAATAGGCGGTATGAACGCCATCCATTGCCCGCTCAATCGATTCCCTGTTCAGTAAATCACCGGGAGCAATCTCTATTTGTGAACTGATACGGTTTCGAAGAAATTCCGGTCGCCGGGCAATACATCGGATGGAGTGATCCCCGGATTCAAGCAGCTTGAGAAGACGGCCGCCGATGTATCCGGTAGCGCCCGTCAAAAGTATCAACGGTTTCATAGGGCATCCATTATAGCCTTCTTTCCAATGATTGGGCCATATAGTAGTATTCGACAAAAAGCCTGACCTGGAAGGAGGGCAAAATAAATGTTCAGAAAAGTAATTTGTAATAGTTTTGTGATGATATTTTTACTTTTAATGGGAGAAGCCCCTATGGCGGCGGAAAATTATCAAATACTGTTTGACTTCGGTAAAACCGATGCAGCCAATGAATGGCAAACAGTCAATGATGGTGTTATGGGTGGTATCTCCGATAGTCAAATCAATATCACATCAGAGAAAACGATGGAATTTTTTGGCACGCTTTCTTTGGAAAACAATGGCGGCTTTACTTCCATGCGCTCAACCCCCAAAAATCTAAATTTCAAAAAGGGAGACACCCTTGTGGTTCGAGCCAGAGGAGATGGTCGGGAATACAGCCTGAACCTGTACACTCAAAGACGTTTGACCGCGTTTTCATACCGGGCCATGTTTACAACCAAAGAAAATGAATGGATTGAAGTCCATATCCCGATGGACAGATTCGTGGCAACATCTTTCGGACAAACAGTAAAGGATCAGCCGCTCGATCCAAAGGAAGTCAACAGCCTCGGAATCCTGCTGGGCGACAAGAAGGCAGGGCGTTTTAAGCTTGAGATTGATTGGATAAAAGTAATTAAAGCCAAGTAGAAACAGAAGCATAACATCCCTGGTCTGACTCTGGCGATAGGGCTCTCTCTGAACTTAAAGTCTTGCAAAACGATCGGTTCAAGGCTAAATTGTGATCATGTTGAGCACTAAAGCGAAACAGGGAGAAGAGACGCGAGGGATTGACTTCTAAGAATAAACTTGTTTCGTAATGAGTGCGAAAAGGATATTGCAAAACCATTAAGTTTTGCATTATCATAAAGATACAGTGAGCGGGAGTAATTCAGCGGTAGAATGTCAGCTTCCCAAGCTGGACGTCGCGGGTTCGATCCCCGTCTCCCGCTCCATAAGACCTTTTTCACTTCCTGCCTAAGCGTAATCCCTTATAATAGCCCTAGAGTTTTATCAAGATTTACAGAAGCAGCACGTAACGAAACCTCTAGCCGGAGGATCGCATGCCCGAGATCGGCCAGACCATTTCGCACTTCAGGCTCGTCGAAAAGATCGGCAGCGGAGGCATGGGTGTCGTGTATAAAGCCGAAGACACCAAGCTCGGCCGTTCTGTCGCGCTGAAGTTTCTGCCGGAAGAGCTGTGCCAGGATCGCCAAGCGATTGAACGCTTCCAGAGAGAAGCACGTTCCGCTTCAGCCCTCAATCATCCCAATATCTGCACTATTCATGAAATCGATGAGTATGAAGGTCGGCACTTCATCGCCATGGAATACCTCGAAGGCCGGACGCTGAACCAGCGTATTCAGGGGAAACCATTCCATACGGATGAGATTCTCGATATTGCCATTCAGGTCGCTGAGGGTCTTGATGTGGCTCATTCCGAGGGAATCATCCACCGGGATCTGAAACCGGCCAATATCTTCATCACAAAACGGGGTCATGCCAAGATACTCGACTTCGGCCTGGCCAAGCTGATGTTGGAATCAGGATCCGCCGCTGACTCTAAGGCTGAGACAATGGAGCAGTTGATAACAAGTCCAGGTACTGCGGTTGGGACTGTGTCCTATATGAGTCCGGAACAGGCATTGGGCAAAGAATTGGACGCCCGCACCGATCTCTTTTCATTCGGTGTAGTTCTGTACGAAATGGCGACAGGCGTCCTGCCCTTCAAGGGAACGACATCAGCGGATACGTTCAATGCCATCCTGAATAAAGCTCCTACCGCGCCTGTGCGCATCAATCCCGATCTGCCGAATGATCTGGAGAGGATCATCAACAAGGCCCTCGAGAAAGATCGCGAGGTGCGCTATCAATCTGCCAGGGAAATCCTGGTGGATCTTAAACGCCTGAAACGGGATAGTGAATCGGGCACGGCGACAGTCCAGTCCGGAGTACTTCCCCGGAAGAATAAATTTCCAAAGATCGTATGGGTATCTGCAGGGATAGCAGGACTGCTTCTCATAACGGTGCTGCTTCTTATTTGGAAAACTACTGGAATATTCCGGGAAAACCCACTCACTCGCCGGCTGACTCATAGGCAGATTACTTTTGTCGGAAACGCTTTCTATCCGGCAGTGTCGCCTGACGGATCATTTGTTGTATATGTTAGCGGCACGACAGACGAACGGCAGAAATTGATGTTGCAGGATATGTCGGGCGGCCAGGCCGTTGAGCTTTTCAGCGGATCCCAGCTGGGATCCCCGAGATGGTCTCCGGATGGCGCCCAGATCCTCCTTCATAATCGAGAGGAGGTCGCCGGCCCAACTATTATAATAGTTCCGCGTCTCGGGCAAGCCTCCCGGCGTATTTGCGATGGGGCCTATGCAAGCTGGTCCCCTGGCGGGACTCAAATAGCCGCTGCCAGCCAGCCATCAAAAGGGTTCTGGCTGGTGGACGTGTCAACAGGTGCATCCAGACACATACCACTGAGTGGATTCCGTTGGATAAACGATATCGACTGGTCGCGTAGGTCGGATTGGATCCTGATCCTTACCCGATTGGAGAATAACCGGTATGCTGTCTGGACCGTTCGTCCCGACGGCACTCAGTGGCAAAAGGTGATTGAAAGCGAGGAGAATATCAGTTCCGCGCGGTGGTCGCCGTCTGGAGATGCTATTTACTGCATTCGCTACGGCGACGGCACTCCGGAATTTGTAAAAGTTCATATTGATACCAGATCAGGCCAGACAAAGAGCGCTTCCTCGGTTTTATGGAGTGGCTTGGAAGTAGGTAGCTTCTTCTCTTTATCTTCCGATGGCACTCATCTTTTGTATACACGAATACAAGGATATTCCAATTTATGGCTTGTCGAATTGCCTGCTGAGGAGAATGGTGAAGAGCCGCAAATAAATCCACTGACTCAGGGTACTTCATTCGTGACACATCCGAGCATTTCACCTGACGGCAATTGGATTGCCTACATTGACGCATCTCATAATCCCAATATTTTTAAGATGCCAATCGATAGCGGCCCCGCCACTCAATTGACTTTTTCAAACGCTGAGAATTACCGTCCATCCTGGTCTCCTGACGGAAAACGGATAGCATTCGGCTCGAACGATGGGGGAAGCATCAGGATATGGACTATCGATTCGGATGGAAGTACTCCTCACCCTCTGGAATATACCAGTTTGAGTGGCAATTACGTACTCACATGGTTTCCCGGACGAAAAATTCTTTATCAAGAGCCAACGGCCAGAAATCTCAAGATACTTGATCCGGAAACCGGGGAAGAGGAGTCGCTTGTACAGGACGATTCCGTCGGCTGGATTTTTTATCCGCGTTATTCGCCGGACGGCAAAAAAATTGCCGTGTGGTGGAACAGGAGTGACAACCGGGCAGACCGCGGACTCTGGATTATCTCCCTGCCGGATAAATCGGCGAAGCTTATCGCCCATGGAATTTTTTACCCGATCGGATGGTCTCCCGATGGTAATTCGATCTTCACCGTATCCCCATCGTCCAATAGCCTTACCGCTATGTCAACAACTGGAGACAATCGCCGGGTTCTATTCAAACTGCAGGGGACAATTGACAGCGCCAGTGTCGGCCCTGATGGGCGTAAATTTGTCTGCAGCGTAGCTGAAGAGAAATCGGACGTTTGGGTAATGTTGAACTTTGATCCGGAATCGGATTAGCAGCAAGTAGAAAAATAATGATTTATCCCGGGCAGATAACAGATCGCTCGCCGATGGATAACCCGTGGACAGTGATGACAATAGGTAAAGATTTTTTATGAAACATGTAATGGGCGTCGTACTTTGCCTTCTATTTGCAGGCTCCTGTGCCGGCCAGGAAAATTTTCAGAAGGTGCTGTCGTTTGAAACCGACAACAGAGACGGGCAGCTGAGTGAATGGGGCGGCGGTCCTCCGGGCACAATTTTTGCGGACGGTACGGTGACGCACTCCGGCCGATGGGCTGCCCGGCTGGATCGGTCGATAGAAAGTCCGGAAGATTTCTCGACCATTACACGAATTATGCCGGTGGATTTTACCGGTACGCTTATCGAACTGCGAGGCTGGCTGAAAACGGACAGCGTCAGTGGAATGGTGGGATTGTGGCTGCGGGAAGACGGCGAAGCCGGTGCGGTCGCATTCGACAACATGTCAAAACAACAGGTGAAAGGGACACACGACTGGGCGCAATACTCCGTGTCCATTCCTTACAGAGCCGATGCAAAGAGGCTCTTTTACGGTTTTCTTCTTTCCGGAACAGGGAAGGCCTGGATTGACGACCTGGAACTTCTGGTGGACGGCAAGCCTGTTTGGGAGGCACCGAGAATACAGCGGCCGCAAACGGTTCTGGATCAGGACCATGAATTTGATGCCGGTTCGCAGGTGAGTCTGAGCAGCCTGTCGCCGATTCAGGTTGATAACCTTGCTCTCCTGGGGAAAGTATGGGGATTCCTGAAATACCACCATCCCGACATTACCGGTGGAAAGCGACACTGGGACTACGATCTTTTCAGAGTGATGCCCTCAGTCATTTCCTCAAGCAGCCGGCCCGAAGCGTGCAGGGTGATCGAAAACTGGGTCTCCATTATCGGTGTGGCAACCCCGTGTGATCCATGCGCAAGTCTTGATGAAAAAGAGTTGTATCTTTCTCCCGACATTGACTGGATTGGAGATGAAAACTCGCTGGGCGCCGGGCTTAGCGAAAGCCTTCTGAATATTTACCAGAACAGACATGCGGGTGGGAGCCAGTTTTATGTTTCACAGGCGCCCAATGGGAATCCCGTGTTTGAAAACGAGCAGGGCTATCCGGGTGTCAGGCTGCCGGACGCAGGCTATCAGCTGCTGGCGCTTTACAGGTTCTGGAACATTATAGAATATTGGTTTCCGTACCGCGATATCATCGGGGAAGACTGGGACGGTGTGCTGGCCGAGTATATACCCAAACTCGCGCTGGCGAAAACCCGGGATGAATACCAGCTGGAATTAATGGCGCTGATTGCTCGCACCAACGATACCCACGCTAACCTCTGGAATTCCCTGGCGGTACGACCGCCTGGTGGAGACTGCCGCCTGCCTGTAGTCGCCAGATTTGTGGGGAGCAAAGCCGTCGTGACCGGGTACATCGATTCGACAACGGGCACGGTTTCCGAATTGAAAGCCGGCGACGTGCTCATGGAACTGGGAGGCACGCCGGTCGAACAGCTCGTTGAAAATTGGAAACCTTATTATGCGGCTTCAAATGACCCCACGAAGCTCCGGGACATTGCGCGGTTCATAACGCGCGGTTCATGCGGCGATGTAACCGTGAAGGTTGAGCGGGAAAGCGAAAGCGTGACAGTAAGAGCGCAGCGTGTAAAGCCAACCGAAGCCAGTGCTTCAACAGGGACGACACACGACCTGCCGGGAGAAGCCTTTCAGATACTACCGGAAAACGTGGCCTACCTGAAATTATCCGGTGTAAAGGCTGCCGACACGGCTGAGTATGTGAAGAAGGCTTCGACCACCATGGGTTGGATCATTGACATTCGCAATTACCCCTCGGAATTCGTAGTGTTTGCACTCGGGCAGCTCCTGGTCGAGAAGGAAACACAGTTTGCGCGGTTCACTGTTGGGGATTTATCGAATCCGGGCGCCTTTCACTGGAGAGGTTCTGTGCCGATATTACAGCCCACAGAACCGTACTATTCGGGCAAACTTGCGGTTCTAGTGGATGAAGTAACACAAAGCTCTGCAGAATACACAACTATGGCATTCCGGACCGCTGCGAGGGCTGTAGTGATTGGAAGTACGACTGCGGCTGCGGACGGCGACGTCTCCCAGATCCTATTACCCGGTGGATTGCGCAGCATGATTAGCGGAATCGGCGTGTTCTATCCGGATAAACAACCGACCCAGCGAATAGGGATCGTGCCGGACATTGAAGTAAAGCCAACCATTGCAGGAATTCGAGCCGGCAAAGATGAGGTCCTGGAAGAAGCGCTGCGATGGATACTATCCACAAATTAACAGTATAGGAGATGGACCATGGGATGTTATTGCATAATCACGAGATAGGCTATTAAAGGATCAAAAAAGCCTTGGCGGCAGATTTTTGGCTGAGTGTCATTTTCTAAATCCCGTATTACGCGTACTCTTCCATTAGAATATTACTAATAATTTAGTAGCGAGAATTTCACTTCCGACATTAAAAGTTACCCCTTATTATAGCCGAAAGACATAAAGCATTTTAACGGAATCCCGGGGGAATCTTGGATTGAGAGCCATCCAGAAAAAGGGCTTTTATTCCACGCTAAGCGTGTCCGAGCTACATCTGAGGTCGGCATGGTCTTAAAGGGTTGGAATCGTGTACTGCTCATAAGTGCCGTCCTGCTGTATTCTGCTGCGGCGCTAGGCCAAGATGCTCAGGCGAAGCCCATTGTGCCGCCGGATCGAGTAATTACCGGCTATACTCTTCAACCGGACCAGCTTGCAAAAGCAACGATACTGCACCGCGTACGAGTACGCCTGATGATAGGGAAAATTGCATTCGGGTTCGTGTTGCTCATCGCTTTTCTTTACGGACGTGTTGGCCCGCGCATTCGTGATCTTGCCGGGAATATGACAAAGCGAATGGGATTTCAAGGGTTGATCTACGTTCCACTGCTTCTGTTGGCATTGATTATCCCACAGTTACCCTTCGATATATATGGCCATCATCTTTCACTGGCCTATGGTCTCTCTATTCAATCATGGGGATCGTGGTTCGGTGATTTGGGCAAAAGCATCGCCCTCATAGTTTTCATCGGTTCCGGCGCAATCTGCGGCGTATACGCCATCATCCGCAGGAGCCCTCG
>JAFGTD010000002.1 GCA_016934295.1 Acidobacteriota bacterium | reverse complement strand
CGCGAAGCGTTGGGCACGCCTCACGGGGCCCTCGGTCGCAAGCCTTGCATCCACGCCCATCTACACCCCCTCGCTGCAAACCTTCATGAATAATCCGGGTTAAGAATCGGTTTTAATATATGGATTTCCGCCCGCCGGATGCTTCTAGCGCATATAGTATATATGCACCCCGAATGGTGATTACAGGTGGAAAAAACGTCGGTTTTTCGGATCGGCTTCCCTATCAAGTCCCGCTTTGACTTCCGATCAGATGTGCTACGTAAACTATTCTTGAATTTTAATAGGTGATTTTACTACAGTGAGGGATCGAGACAGGCCCAAAAAGCACAGATCCATTATTCAGTCTGGAAAACCAGCGGATCAGAATACCTTAATCGAAGAGTATTTCCTCTACTGCGGAGACTGATATTTGAGCCCTAATAGATCTACTATATTGGCTTTGAAACAGCACCTATGGAGGCGGCATCTATCGTGTCCAGACCCCGTAGCTCGATCCGTGTTTCGCAAAAAACAGTGAAAACGGCCGGATACCGTCCCGTCCTGACCGTGCTCGGTATCGTGCTGATACTCCGGATCATTCATCTGGCATGTGCGATACACAGCCCATTGAGTTTTCAGCTCAGCCCTGACGAGGATTACTATTTGCGATTTGCGCTATCGGTCGCTCAGGGCAATGGCGCGCGCACAGCTCAGTTCGCGTTTATGGACCCGGCCGCCGGCTACATCGCTGGCGCAGTTTTCAGGATTTTCAATGGCAATCTGTTTGTCCTGTACGTCCTGCAGACCCTCCTCGACACGTTCACTGCCTTCTGCCTGATCCTCATAGGCCGGGAACTGCAGCATCCCCGCGCGGGGCTGCTGGCGGGCCTAGTTTACGGCTGTACCGCAACCAGCCTGCTCTTTTGCACAACCCTGCTAAAAACCATTTGGGTTGCGAACTTCATGGCCGTCTGGGTTCTGTGCGGGCTTATGATTTTGCGCAAACCCAAAATGGTTGGTTGGCTGTTGTTCGGGTTTCTGTGCGGGTATGGGATCGCATTGCGGTCCACGCTGCTGCTTATGGCGGGCATATCTCTGGTACTGCTGCCCTGGCTCAGCATCGTTCAGGCACGCCGCACGGCGCGGGAAGTCGCGCGTGCGGCAATCATGCTGATCCTCGGATTGCTCCTGCCGGTCGCACTGCTTTCCTTGCACAACATGCGCGCCATCGGTTCTTTTTCGCCCCTGCCTACCAATGGCGGCATCGTATTGCATCAGCGGTACAATCCCGACAATCGAACCGCCGACAACTGGATACCACCATTTGTAAGCTATTGGCACCCGCTCGACATTTATCGCGGCTACACGGAAGAAGCTCGGAAGCGGCTCGGCCGCGAATTGACTCCGCGCGAGGTGGATGCATACTGGCGCGGCCAGGCCATGGACTACATTCTTTCGCATCCTTTCCATGTCGCGAGCAACATTCTTCGCAAGTTCGCTTTGTTCGTTGCCTATCCGGAGATCCCCAATGATCGCTCGCTCGCCGACGAGCGTCTGTTCTCGCCTATTCTCAGCATTCTGCCGTCGCCATTCGGATGGCTTTTTGCGCTGGGGGTTCCCGGCTTTGTGCTGCTGCTGCGGCGCGACCGCCGCGGATGGCTTGTAACGGCGCCCATTGCAACAGTGCTCGTAACCGTCTGCTTGTTTGACTCCATTGATCGCTTCCGCTTCCAGGCAGTGCCTATGTTTGCGTTGGGGACCGGATTCTTTCTGGAATATTTGGCTGAAAGCATGAATCAGAAAAAAATCAGGCAGACAGTCATCATGCTCATCACTGCTGCAGCGCTGGGCGCCGCATCGATGCTGCTTGCCGACACTTCGCGTGTGCCGCCTACCCGGTGGGACAAGGCGGTGTGGGGTTACCTCCGAATGGACAATCTGAAAGCTGCAAAAGCTCTGGCATTGAAGGTTTTCGATGAACAGCCGAATAACTATAGGATCTTGAACGCACTGGGGCAGATTGCGGCATCCGAAGGAGACTACACCCGCGCAGCGAATTACTATCGCCGTGCAGTGGAATTGAGGCCAAAGTCTCATATCGATCATTACCGCCTCGCACTGATGCTCGCTAAAATCGGCTTGCAGAATGAAGCAGTCGAGCATGCGGCTACAGCTCTGAGCCTCGCCCGGAAGCCCGAATACAGGGCGCTGCTCCAGGAGCTGCGGGCGGGCAGATAATCCTATTTTCTTACCGGAAAAAATCTGAAGGTGATACCGCCCGCATCCGGTCAATATGAAAGAAGATGCGGACGATAGAAGAAGAGCTCCGAATAATGGTGGTTGAATGCTGGCCTGCGCTGTCAGTTCAGGCCAAAATCAAATATCAAGGAGAGAGGACCTCCAATGACTGAATCGCAGTACCGGGCGATCCTATCTATTTCTAATCCAAAGTCAGATCCTCAATGGGCGTAAGCCGTTTGAAAAAGTAAATGTGTGCCAATTCTTCGCATTTTTCTTCCTAACCTGCAGCAAACTGCCTTTGAAAATCGACATGAATTCCTGAAAGTTTACATAAAGGGGTCTTAGAATTCGAATAAGAATATATTGTTTTCTCTGCGAACCTCTGTGAACCCTGCGTCTCTGCGGTGAGGCATTTATTCAATCCTGAAGAACCGGTTCGAATTTTCCCAGACGGTCTGTTCGACGACTTCCTCCGGCTCGGAACGCAATTCTTTAAGGCAATCCATCACGTAACGGGTGCAGGAAGGCTCGTTCAGCTCAAATCGTCCGGACACGGCTCTCGGCACCAGAAAGGGAGCGTCTGTTTCCACCATTATCCGGTCCAGCCGCAGGGAACACGCTGCGTCCTGCACCGCCAGGGCCTGTTTATAGGTCAGGATCCCGGAAAAGGAAAAATAGGCGTCATCCGACCATGCCAGCAGCTCTTCGGCGAAAGCCCTGTCCTCACTGAAACAATGAATCACGAGTCTGCGCATATTGTATTCCTTGATAAGTGCAACAGTATCGGATGCGGCATCGCGCGTATGGATCACCAGGGGCAGATCGAGTTGCGCCGCCAGGATTCCATGGGCGATGAAAAATGCGCGCTGCGTTTGTTTCTGGACCGATTCCCTCCCCTTCGTAAGGCGGTAATAATCCAATCCCGTTTCTCCAACGGCCACGATCTTGTCGCGGTTGTCCCGGATAAAGGATTTCAGGCGCGCGGTCCACTCCGGGGCGGCATTGACCGAAAGGTCCTGGCAGGATGTTGGATGCATCGCCGCCGTACACCAGGTATCCGCGCCCCATTTATGCGCCAAAGAAAGAGCCTTTTGGTTCGTGTCCCGGTCGGTACCGACCTGGACCGAGCGCATCACTCTTTCAGAGTCCATCCTGGCTTTTATGGCAGGGTGCCTGTTTTCAAGCCCTTTCCAGTAGGCATGGCAGTGTGTGTCGAAGATCATAAATGAATTACAAGCAATCAAAAACGAATGAAAGTTGCAGGTCCAGTCCGCTCAGCACGGCGTACCGTATCATGTTTCCCGTTTCCCGTTCAATGCCAAGCCCGCATTTCTCAGTTCTATGTAGGTCTGAAAAGATGATATAACACTGCCCATAAGACTGCACCACTTAACCGGGAGAGCGCGCCATGCTGAATCAAAATTCGCAGTGGTACAAACTACAGTACCCTGAATGCTTCGTGAACGAAGACCAGAGAATGATTCAAAAAGTAGTCGCCGACTTTGTCGACAAAGAAATCATGCCGGTGCGATACAAACTAGATGAAGATGAGACACACGAGGAGATCGTCGAACCTATCCTGAAGAAACTGCAGGTTGACCTGGGTTTCCAGAAAACAGTGATCCCCAAGGATTACGGCGGAAACGAAGCGCTGTCGCTGGTCTCGGCGGCATTGAAGCAGGAACAGCTGTCGCGGGCCGATTACGGGATTAGCCTGGCATCCGCCTGCGTCGACTGGGGCCTTGTCCCCGCAACCATGGCGTATCTCATGTTTCCATCCGTTAAGGACTGGGGGAAGACGGTTCTGGATAAATTCGCACCGATGTTCACGGAAGACAAGCTTCGGTTTGCCTGCTTTAACATGAGCGAAGTTCAGTCCGCGTGCGACATTGAGAATAATCTGAATGAAGCCAGGTTGATTCGCACCAGGGCGGAGCTTCAGGGCAACGAATGGGTCATTAACGGCAACAAACACTGGGCCAGCAACAGCGGTATCGCCGACCTTCACTGCCTGGCCTGCAACATGGATCCTGCATCGGGCGTCAAAGGCTTCGCTTTGATATATGTCCCCGTGCCATGGCCGGGCGTATCGCACGGCAAATTCGAGGTCAAATGCGGCGCTAAGGGCGATCGAAACACTTCGACCTACTTTGACAATGCCAGGGTGCCGAAGGAATGGGGGATTCAGGGTTCCGTAGCCTGGGAAATCTTCCTGAACAACGTCGTATCCGCATTCGCCATGAATATCGCCAACTGCGTCGGTATACTGCAGGGAGCCTTCGACATTCTGCTTGAATACACCGGGGACCGGGTTGTGGGAGGAAAACCGATCCGGGAACACCTGTCGACCGCCATGTTTATTGGTGAAATGGTCGCTGCGATATCGGTGGGAAGGGCGGCATTCCTGGAAATGTGCCACCAGTTCGACCACCCGGAAATATACGGCTCCTGGATAACGGACAGCATGGCAGGAAAAGCCCGGTCCTCCCTGTCCTACATAGCGAGAATTGCAAACGATTTGATATCGAGAGGCATGGAGTTCATGGGCGCTCAGGGTTTTGCACGGGACGGGCTCTATGAAAAGTATTACAGGGATGTAGCGGCCGCAAAACTGGTGCTGGGCGGCGTGCAGCTGGGTTTATTCTCCGGCTGCCGGGCTTTTTACGACCTGGACTTCTCTTCCTTCGGCCCGGGAAAACTGCCCAAGGAACCGGCAACGGATTAACCTGCGTAATTTCAAATCCGGGAGGTCCTAAAAACACCCCCCCGGCCCGAGATTTATTATAGATTCTCGAGAAGCAGACTATTCCTTCACGCGTGCAAGATCGTCCAGCTCTGCACGACATACTCTTGTGCGGCGTCGTGCATCCGTAAGGCTCTTTTCTTCCAGTTCCACATCAAGCTCCGCCAGGATAACCTGGACATCCGTCGCAAAATGCTCCTTTTTCAAATCAAGGATGCTTTTCAGGTATTCCCGGTTGAATTCAAGATTCGTGGCGGCCACCTCGATACTCTTGGCCTTGGAATCGCAATCCGCCCGGCGGTATCGAAGGTAAGCTTCCCGTATAGCCTTTTCCCGCGCATCCCTATCGGAATCGGACACGTTGCAGATCAGGCGATACTGTTCCACCAGCGCAGCCTGTCTTTCCAGAATGAGTCCGGCCCGCTCGAGTTCGAGCCTTGCGGCGTCCTGGTCGTACTTGGCCTGGATGTAGTCCATCCGGGGAATCGTTTTTCCCTCCCAGAGCCCCTCTATCATTCTGAAAATCTTTTGGTACGCATTAAAATCAGACCTGGCAAGATCGACAGCAATCCTGGAATCTTCCAACTCTACATTTTCGTCATAGATCACGACTTCACAGACTTGCGCTGAAAAGTCCTGAGATACAGCGGGCACGGCGGTTACGGCAAATACTGAAAAAATGGCAGACAGCAAATGCCTTGAGATACGCAGCATGGTTAACTCCTTCCTCATTTGAAGAAACTCATTTTTAATTCAGGAGCAGGGGAACATATCATATGAGACCATCCACAGTTTTATACGGATAAACTCTGGATTTTTATACGTTTTCAACCATCACTTTGATTCATAAAAAGAAATTTCAGATTTACTAAATCGTATTTCAATGATAAGCGGGCATATTTTCCCATTTTTATGCGGATTCTGCGGGGTGTTTTTTTCTTCAGGCTAGGTATTGCGGATACCTTCCGTCAGTTCGTCGGTGGATACGGAAGCGGTCCCCAGCTTGCCGACGACAATGCCTGCGGCTATGTTGGACAGAACGGCCGACTCCAGAGCCGAGAGCCCGGAGACAAGTCCCAGTGCAAGAGTTGAAATGACCGTATCCCCCGCCCCTGTCACATCGAATACTTCGCGTGCTACGGTCGGAATATAGGTCGGCCTGGAACCGTTGCCGAACAGGGCCATGCCCTGCTCGCCGCGCGTTACGAGAAGGTGCTCGATGCCGGGGAGCCGGAGGATTTTTTTCACGGCGCGTGCCAGGTTGCGCGTTCCTGAAATAGGGATACCGGTGGCCTGCTCGATTTCGGACACATTAGGCGTCACCACGGTCGCGGGACTATACACGGCAAAATCAATCATTTTGGGATCGATACAGACAACTTTCCCGGCCGCTTTGGATTTGGGCAGGACCTGCTTCAGCAGGGAACGGGAAATAAAGCCTTTGGCATAATCGGAGATTACAACAGCGTCTGCGGTTTTAATCGCCTTTTTGAATTTTCCGATGACCTGCATCTGAACGGCACCGGAAAGGGGGGACCGGTCTTCGCGGTCCGTTCTGCACACCTGCTGGTGATGGGCTATGATCCGGGTTTTAATGCTTGTCGGCCGTTCGTTATCGACCACCAGTCCACCCACTTTGGAACCGATGGATCGAAACATTTCCCGAAGTCTCCTCCCTTCCGGATCGTCGCCGATTACGCCGAGCGGGACGGGTATCCCCCCCAGGCTTCGGATATTGGCCGCGACATTGGCGGCGCCGCCCAGTCGCGTACTTTCGGTTTTTATTTCGACAACCGGAACAGGAGCTTCCGGACAGATACGGGATACCGATCCCCAGACGAACCGGTCGACAATCAGATCGCCCAGGATCAGGACGCGTTTCCCCGCAAAACGCCGAACGGCCTGAACCAGAACTTCGGGATCGCACAATCGTCGGTTGGCAGCCATATATAAACCTTAAGGCATGATTATGGAAGAGGCAGCTTCCCTTTTGGGCGTCATTCGAGCCAGGAAGTCCACGTAACTGCTCGCGGAGCGGCGATCCTTCGAATATGCCCCTATCATGAACTGCAGAAATTCCAGGCACTCGATGGCATTCTGCAACAGCAACCGGGTGCGCCCGGGATCCACGATACCCTTCTCTTCTTCACCTTCCGGATTCCTGTAGGCTTCCAGGATATCCCGCAGTTCCATTCTAATAGGTTCCACGCGGAGATCGTCGGAATTCCGCTTGTATAGAATCCCCTTATACTCCGTCCTGTAATCGTCCAGCAAAATATTCACGGCCTTGGAAACGTCCTCGTCCGTCAGGTCCCGGATCGTCAGGCGCTGCTGGGCTATTGTATATTCCAGGTGCGCCACCACATCCTGGTTTTCCGCGAGGATTCTTTTGCTCTTTTCCTGTTGGACGGGATCCTGGCTTCGAAGCCGCTTGCCAAATTCCGCGGATTCATGTTCCCGCCCTGCCTTGAGATACTCGCAGGTTTCCGGGCAGTCCAGTTCCAGGATCCTTTTTTCCCCGCAGCAAAGGGGGCAGATGGAGCCGTCCCGGCCCAGGGCCGGGCAGGGTCTCTTGGCTTTTCTTGTATTGCATACGGCACATTTCATAATCGGCAGACTTTCGCTGAAAAATGGCTTTATACCATATTTAACCCGCACTTCTCACGAGGTTTCGTGTAAGCGAAGCGACCGGGGCGGCGAATAGGAGTGTCGGACGCGCCGCTTCGCTGCTGACTTCCTTCCCGGTCGTTGCACGGCTACTCCTGCGGTCCCTGTTTTCGTTTTTCACTCCACAGCGCAGGATCCTTCTGCCACTCGGACAGGGTATCCAGATCGGATTCGCTGAGCCGGCCGCTTTCGGCCGCTTCTTTCGTCAGGACATCGAAACTGGTAAGCGTGTAAAGAGGAATGCCCGCGTCATGGAAAGCCATCCGGGCCGCATCAAGGCCATAGGTAAAGATGGCAAGAACACCCAGCACTTCTGCCCCGGCCTCCTTCAATCCTTCTGCTGCCGATACCGAACTGCCCCCGGTTGAAATGAGATCCTCGATCAGAACAACCCGTTTCCCGGTTTCCATCCGTCCTTCGATTCGATTCTGCTTGCCGTGTCCCTTGGCAGCTCCCCGGACGTATACCATGGGGAGATCCATCAGATCCGCAAGCCAGGCGGCGTGGGGAATACCGGCGGTAGCGGTTCCGGCGATCACCTCCGGGGCGAATCCTTTCTCTTCAATCAAGGCCTTAAAAGCAAAAGCTACGAGTTTTCGTCTTGCAGGATCGGATATGACCAGGCGGTTGTCGCAATAGATGGGAGCCAGACGCCCCGACGTCCAGGTAAAAGGCGGATCGATGCGCAGGCTGACGGCCTTCAAGTCGAGCAGAATGCGTGCTATGTCTCTATCCATGGATACTCCTCACGTTTTCCTAACATATTACGATGCATTATAGCGACAGCCTGACACCGTATCAGGATGTGTGTCTATGCCTGCGGCTGAAATCAGCCAGAAACTTTTTGGCCTCTGTATAATCGGGATAGGCTTTTTCTGCATGCCTGAATTTGCCCGGATGATGCTTCCGGGCACCTTTGGCAGGCGTATCCCCGAACAGAGCATGCAGCATTTCATGGTAAACAATATACCTTACGGCATAAGCCGGAACATCCGATGCATCCAGCAGCGGACTCAAAGTGATCGTATTATGGACAGGATCATAGTGCCCCAGTCTGCCGCGGCCCTTGCGAAGTCCCCAGCCTATCCTGTTGATTACAATCTGATTATTGAAATACAGGTCGTTCAGTTCGCTGTAAATTTTTCTCAGGGAATGGTGTTTCCCCGGTTTGCCGGAGAATTGTTTCCGCCCTTTTATAGCACGACGGCTTCGCACCGCGCTTTCGACCTTCGGATCCCTCCGAAACTGCTCGTAGGTTTCCACAACCTTCCGCGGAGGTTTCCTGCGCATTACCCTGCAGGCCAGAATCCTTACTATCGCTTCAATTACCTGCATGGGCGCTCTTTGGCAATGGTCGCTGATTCGAAGAATCCATCTGTTTTTCTTGCGACGCAGCGTATGTGTCAACCCGACGTAAGGATAGTACACCGCTTCAATATCCGTATCGCGAAACGCCGGGAAAGAAGACTGCAGGACCGAACTGCAGAACCACTGCAGTTTCACGGAATCCGGGCCGTTCGTCCCTCCCTCGTCCGGGAAAGCCTCCTGCCTCGATTCGTAATTAAATTTCTTCTGCATCAGAGCATCCATCAAGCGTTCGCGGGTTAACTGCCAGTACTCTTATACCGCCGCACTCCCATTGCCCACACTCAGAGAGCCAATCCCATCAATACGGCCGCGACAACGGGAATCAGATAAAATTCCTCCTGGAATTCCCTGCGCAGATCCCTGACTTCCATAAAGCTCATTTAATAATTTCTTATGATGTGAGAAATGCGGGCCATGGTCATTTCTTCCGAAGAACAGCCTGCAGGCGGGAGACTTTCTTTTTAAGCGTATCGATCTCGGCTTTCATTTCCGGAAGCTTGCTGAAATGCGCATTCAGACGCTTGTACTCCCGAAGGGGCCGCACCGGCACTCCCCAATAGACTTCGCCGCTGCGCACGATTTTTCCCGGCAAAACTCCGGCCTTGGACCCGATCACAACGCCCTTCTGCACACGGACATGATCTCCAAATCCCACCTGGCCTCCGATCACCGCATCATCCTCGATTATCGTGCTGCCGGAAATACCGGTTTGAGATGCAATAACCACGTTGCGGCCGATGTCAACATTGTGGGCTATCTGCACAAGGTTGTCTATTTTTGCTCCCTTACGAATCCGTGTCGTGCCCAGCGAGCCCCGATCGATCGTCGTATTGCAGCCGACCTCGACATCGTCTTCCAGAATCACTGAACCGACCTGAGGAAACTTCACCCGACTCTCGCCGTCCGACACATATCCGAACCCGTCCCCGCCGACGACTACTCCGGCATGCAGGATTACTCTATCTCCCAACTGCGATCCGGGATAAAGAACTACTCCGGGATGCACGATGCACTTCCGTCCCAGGCAGCATTCCCTTTCGATTATGGATCCGGCATAGATGATACTGCCTTTCCCGATTTTGGCGTCGGCTCCCACTACCGCAAACGGCCCGAGATCCACGTCTTCTTCGATCTTTGCGGTTTTTGAAACCACCGCGGTAGGATGCCGCCGGCCACGACCCGCCGGCCACGGATACAGATAGGAGGAAGCCCGGGCAAAATCGAGTTTTGGCTGCGTAGAAAAGACCACATTCATGTTGTCCGGCGCAAGATCCCTGGGCGCAATAATGCAGCCGGCCTGCAGTGGGACCGATTCCGGATCCACCGATCCGCCGGAATCTAGAAAAACCAGAGAATCCCCATCCGCCGTTTCCCAGTTCGACACCCTGTTCAACAGGCGGCTTCCGTCTCCCTGATATTCAAGGTCGAGAAATGCGGCGATCTGTTTTATCTGGTAGCTCATCTCCGATACCCGGAACCCAGAACCGGCTCTCTGGATCCTTTCAGGAATAAAGGTCGTGCCGGTGCTCTTGCTATCGTTTCACTGCGGTAAGATCGTTTTCGGAATCGCCCTGAAGCGATGCATCCGCGGGTCCGGCATTCCCGGAATCCATTACAGGCAGGACAAGATCGTGCGCCGTCGTGGCCAATTCAACCTCTTTGCCGCCGGCATACACCCGATGCTTCCCCTTTGATTTGTTCCAATCCGCCAGATCGGCCGTCCTGTGGCGGCTCTCGACAATCTGGCGCCAGCCAAGGCCGGTATTGTAGGCACAGAAGGAAATCTCTCCCTCCTCCGTTCCATTGGGGATCACGCACATCTCGGTACGCCGGAAATCGTATGTCCACAGGTCTTGAAACCACATTCCCTCAACGCACAGGACTCTCCATTCGTCGTTTTCAGACCGCGTCTGCATGCGATCGTTCCTGTCGCTGTCCGCTTTTTCCGAACTGGGACGGAACAGATGGACGATCTGAGAAATCGGGAATCCCCGGGGAGCCTTTCCCGGTCTGTAATTGCGCAGAATAGCCATCGCGAGCTGCAGTTCGATCATTCTACGACCGCGGGCCGTGTCGGTAATCACCGCGACATCGCGTATAAACCTTTCGTAGTCGAAAAGCTTGAAAAGGGGAATCCATTCCCCGGTCCGTCGATTCACCACCAGCAGGGTGAACACGCCGCAATCGGGATGGCAGTTGCAGGCGCTCCAGCCCCATGGAGCTTCAGGGCCCTGCAGGATATCCATAACGCTGGTGAACGCGCTGTAGGTAGACAGGGGAAACCAGTCGCGCATCGGCTCCAGCTTTTCCTGTAATTGTGCCTGCAGGTCTTCCACCAGATGGGTAAGAGTGTACCTCTGACGGAACCGTGAAGCATCGTCGATCCCCTCGTCCCGTCCTGTAAAAGAGACCGGTTGGAATACAACCGTCTGAACCTTATCCACATTCTTAATGGCGAAATCGACAATCGGTCCGACCGCGTCCTGGTTGACCGTGTTGATCACCGTAGTCACCAGGGTCGTCTTCATCCCCACCCTGGCCATATTTTCGATTGCCTGAACCTTGACGTCGAACAGGTTCTTTACGCCGCGATGCCGGTTTTTTTCATTGCCGATGCCGTCGAACTGCATATAGGTGCCGTGCAGTCCCGCTTCCTTTGCCTTTCGTGTAAATTCTTCGCTCTGGGCGAACCGGATGCCGTTCGTCGCCGCAAGGATACGATAAAATCCGATTTCCTTTGCATAGGCGACGGCTTCCAGGAAATGGGGCGACAGCGTAGGCTCCCCACCGGAAAAAAGAATAATGATCTGGCGACGCGGCTTGAAGGACACCGCCCGGTCCAGAATTGCTTTAACCTCCTGCAGGTCGGGCTCATGCACGTAACCAACCTGGTTGGCGTCCGTAAAGCACGGTTTGCACATCATATTGCATCGGTTGGTCAGATCGACCGTCAGCACCGTCCCGCGGCCGTATTTGATGGAGGATGCTCCGTGTCGATGAATAGTCTCATCCTGCACCGACTGGAAGTCGCGACCGAAAAAAAGACTTTCGATCCGCCGGGTAAAATCGGCGTTTGTCGACAGGACATCTTCAAAGGAACCGTGGATAGCACAGACTTTACGCACCAGAATGCGGCCCTGTTCTTCGACAAGCCGGGCTTTGATCTCGCCGGGATGCCCTTTGAGCAGAACATCGATATCCGCCTCTCCTCGAGCGATTTTATCCCGTATTTCAGGAACGCAGCGCGGACAGAGGGAATCCGTCTCCCTGGGAAATCCGAGCGGGGGTATGGAACGCTCGCGGCTTTTCGCCATTTTCCCGGGAGCCCATTTGGGGGAAGGAAGATCCCCTTCCGGCAGCCTCGTGTTGACCGCCTGAAACACATTCCAGGCAACATTCGCCAGTCCCGAAATCATAGAGGTACCGAGGCGGCTTAAAAAATTACCGGAGTGATTATTATTCTGGGGCATTTTTGTATCAAAACTCCATACCGGGATCATTCGTGCATGGATAAAACTATCAATATTTACGATTTTCGTCCATTCAATTCGGCCGGCCGGGGAGCATTTGGATATTGTTGTTTCTCACGAATTCAGCCCCAGGAAAGGCTATTGTTTTTAATGGAATCTCTGCATACAATTTCGCTCAAAAAGTATTTGTGTTGAATTGCGATAAACCAAAATCAATGTCAAATCCGCCGATGCGGAAATTAAAGGGAAAGACCTCATGCAACTTTGGAAATATCTTTACAACACCATCTGGCTCGCTTTCTTTGCATGCGTGCTGGTCCCACGATGGATGGGAGCCTATGCTGGATTTCCAGTCCACGCTTTGCTGGGATTGTTCCTTCTTGTTATAACTGTTACAAATGCCCGGAAGCTCGCGGCACTGCCCGTTCCGGACCGCCTGAAACGGATCAGCAAAGTGACGATGGGATTCGCTATATTTCAGCTCGTCACAGGCCTGGTGCTGGGAGCGCTCCGTCATCTGGCTCCCGACCTGCCCGTCGTTGCGCCGATACTCCACGGCATGCATATCGTCATTGCCCTGGCGATACTGGCCCAGACATCTTCCGTAGCGACAGCTTATGACATGTGGGAAGAAAAAGAGTTCCAGGAATAAAGGAAACAATCGGGATAAAAACCTGCAAGCAACTTTAGCTATATCCAATTTCAGCTTAAGGAAAATGTTTAAGCAATAAGGGGATTCATGGAGAAAACGCTCCACATCACCAGCGGGGACATTGCGGGGAGCGTCATCGCGAAAAGCGGTATTGAAGGGGAAGTTTTCGTCTGGCACGACATCCACTATGACGGCCCGAGAAAGCCGGGTTGGCCCGGTGAAGAGATACTCCTTGCCCGGGCGGGTTTTCTTGAAGAGTCCACCGGAGGAGGCCTAACCAGAAAATTCGTATTCGAGACGCTCAAGAATCAGTATGCGAAGCTGCAGTCGGCGCATGAGTACGGAAACATCGTGCTCTGGTTCGACGCCTGCCTTTTCGACCAGTCGATGCTGTGCCACATTCTCATGTGCCTGCACCATTTGAAGATCGACGCGCCGGAACTCCTCTGCATCGATTCTTATCCCGGAATAGATCCCTATCATGGCCTCGGACAGCTTTCCCCGGAACAGATGGCTGCAGTGTATGACCGGCGACAGCCGGTTACGGCCGAGCAGGTTCTTTTTGCGGAACACGTCGACCGGGCGTTTGCCCTCCAGGACCTGAAAGCGTTTGAAAAAATATCCGCTTTGACCGATGCGCCTTTACCATGGGTTCCCGCGGCGGTAAGACGATGGATGGAAGAAAAGCCGGACAGCAGCTCCGGATTGGGACGACTGGAACAAACGGCCCTCGAAGCCGTCCGATCGGGATGCGATACTCCGATGGATGTGTTTGCATTCGTAACCGGGCGGGAAACTCCGCCGCAGTTCTGGGGGGACGCCACTCTCTGGAGTAAAATCAATTCCCTGGCCGACAGGAACCCTCCACTGGCAAGAATTGAAGGCCCCGGCAATCGACTGCCTCAATGGGACGGAATCGCCGACCCGGAACTCTTTCATATATATCCGGCGGAAGAACCCGGCTTGAGGGACAGCTATGTCCACGGCTACGAACCTCAGGGGAACAGAGACAAACAGAGCCATATACCAGCTCCGAATCGTTATGATGCCGAAGTCAAAGCTTACGGCAGCTATCTGCACGACGTTGTTTTCGGAATGAGCTTTGAGTATGTTCGCGCAGGGGAGAGATTATTGGATATAGGAATAGGTACCGGCCTGTCCTCAAGGCGATTTGCCGACATCGGGCTGAAGATTTACGGGCTGGATATTTCGAAAGAGATGCTCGAAGTATGCCGTGGCAAAAGCTTCACGGAAGAGCTGGTCCGATGCGACATAACCAGGGAAGCCCTTCCATTCTCGAACAGATTTTTCAACCATGTCGTCTGTTGCGGAGCTTTACATTTTCTGGGCGACCTGGACCGTCTCTTTCGCGAAGCAATCCGAACCCTCAAGACAAGAGGCATTTTTGCATTTACAATTGCACCGAACGAAACGGATGCCGCGTACCTGAAAGAGCCTACGCCCTGGGGCATACCGATCTTCAGGCACTCGCCGTCCTATGTTTACGAACTGCTTGAAGTCAACAACCTGAAGCTGTTAAAAGAACAGCGATTGCTGATCAAGGGTGCGGACAAGGAACATTACAACATGCTGTTCTCTTCCCTTATCTGCAGACACCAATAGTGTTAATAGAGAATTGTCCTGACAGCAAAGATGCCGCGGACGCCCGGACCGAATATTGATGGAACGGATAATCATCGCAACGACAACAATTATGGCTTTCCTATGCAAATCTGTTCCTGCCGGTTATTTCATCGTTAAAGCACTAAAGAAGAAGATAAAGCAATAAAAATACTACAGGAATGATTCGTCCGCCGGCCAGACACGATTGTGCATTAGACACATCCTTGAGACCGCCGGCCGGAGAGCAGGAATTCTTCAGGGTTGCACTTAAGAAGTCGTGTGATTAGATTTTAATGAGGACTGACGCCATGATCCCGATAGCCATAATACTTACTTTCTTTCTGGGCAATCCGACTGTGATGGAAACCCGGAAAGACCTGCCCGACCTGGACACTTTCCTTCGGAATGTCCAGAATAACCTGCGCAGCGACCGGCTCCTGCAGAGCCGTTACACGTTCAACATGAAGCAATCCGACATCGAACTCGACAAGGAAGGCAATACAAAAGTGTTCCTCCTAAAGAAAATCAAAATCAACAGGATCATCGAATTTTCGGACTACAGGAAGTTCCGGGTTCGAACATCCTTCTCATTCTCAAAGATCGAAGAGGAGAATCCATCCGACTGATTCCCCCGACCATCCGATCCTTTTGAATCAATCGGCCGCCAGACCGACGGACGCGAGGTACACAACGGTTTCTTCGACGCCATCCACTCCGAGAAGATCATTCACGCCGTCGTCGAAAAACGCTCCTATACCGCAGACTCCCATGCCGGCTGCAGTCCCGGCCAGGTATAGGTTCTGGGCAATATGCCCGGCATCGAGATAAATATAGCGATAGGCTCTCTGGCGATATTTCCATTTGGAACGCTCGACAACAGCTGTCCATACGAAACAGACCTGTGCATCGGCGACGATTCGTTGTCCCAGTGCGGCATTGGCCAGAACAACACTCCAATCGCCTGCACGCAGGAACTCCAGATCAAATCGATGAGGCCTGAAATGATATATGCCCGGCTCCAGTCGCTCAACATCCCTGACCATCAGGTATGTCTCTATAGGATATAAGCCCCCGGCGGACGGCGCCGCCCTGAACTGGAACCGCCGCGATTCGGCCGTA
Source organism: Acidobacteriota bacterium (assembly GCA_016934295.1). GTDB lineage: Bacteria > Acidobacteriota > UBA6911 > UBA6911 > UBA6911 > UBA6911. Next base: position 37,841 of record JAFGTD010000002.1, on the reverse strand, counting down.
ATGCCCTGCGTCGCCCAGAGCAGTGCCGCCAGATCGTTCAGGGCCATGATTTTTCCGGATATGTATTGACGGACGGAGCGACGCTTTGAAATGATATTCCATATATCAGCCGTCTTGTCGATCTGCGGATCGGGAAGTGAAACCTTGCGAAATGATTCGTCATAATCCTTGCAGCGATCCGAAGTCCTGTTCCAGTCAAGATAATGCCCCCCGATTTTTTCCGGCGTATATTTAGTCTCTTCCTGAAACTTTTCCCCAACCCCCTGTTTATCGGCTTGATTCGTACCTGTTTCTTTCAAAATCCCCTCCGATCCCGCCTTTCCGTTCGAACGGCATTTGGTCATTCTCTAAAACATTATGTTCGGATACGAGTGAAAATGCCAACCTCAACAAACTGCTGTTTTGGAAGTTGAATTGAATATTTCGATAAGGGAGTCGATCAGTGGATGACGATCGGAACGCGCTGGAAGATATTGACATCTGCGATATCATCCCGAACGTGCACTTGAAGGGTATAATTCCCTTTTGACAGATTCCGCAAGGGTAGTGAGATGGCAACGGTCACTTCGCCCTCCCGATCGCCGACTCCGGGCCTGCCAGGCATATCGGGAGGAGGCTTCATGCCGGGGAATCTACTTTTTGCGCCGGGAACCATACCTTCCGGTCTACTTCCGCCGCGTCCCGGACCGAAAGGAAAACCGCTGCCGGATTGTGTCCATTCCTGGATATATCGGGGTGTGGTTTCGAGAATTTTGACATTGTCCCGAATAAGAATAAGGTCCGTTTCTACGCAAGGTTTCCGGGTATCGGGATCCTCCGATACGCCATAGACCTGAAAATAAACGTAGACAGTCTGTCGCGGCACAAAAACGTTGCCGATACTGGGAATGACTTTCCTGCCACCCGTTACAAGAGGATCGTACCGTAACAATCGCTGGAATCGCCGCATGGTGCCTTCGCGGGTTACCGACTTATCTTCTTCATCACGGATATCCGCCAGCTGGTTTCCAAGAACAATGGAGCTGAGGTCAAGCGAATGAAGATCAAACGCGGGCACTTCGAGCGGCTGCTCGAAACCGCCCAGTTTCCCGGTTTTATTATCCCGGACCAGGAACTTAAGCTTGTAGGCTCCGGATTTAAGCTGAAATCCCGTCGAATAGAATATCCCTCCGTCCCTGATTCTGTCAGCTTTCTCTGCGGGCAATCGTATCTGAACGGAGTCCCTCGCAACACCTGTTATCTTTCCCTCCTCATCGGCGACCTGGGCTACAAACTCGAATTTGCTTTCCCGATTAGAACCCTTTTCCTCAAATAAAAGACCGTCCCCGTCCAGTTCGATCGATATGGGAACAAACGTCGTTTCGTCATCATTCCGGAAATAGTCGGCCTGGAGAATCAGCGGGACGTCGACGAAAGGCTTATTGATATCCATCGCCTGCTGCAATTGCAGGTCCCGCTCCTCTTTGTTCAACTGTTCGAAGGATTTGGCGGCGAAATATCCGGGCCTGTGTTTGACTTTCAGGTCCGGTTGCATAATTTCCACTTCAATCTTTCTATACTTGCCGTCCTCTTCAGGATTGGAGCTGATATACCCGATAACGTAATAGATCCGGGTATCCTCCTGGGCCTGCTTCATGGCAAGGCCTAAATCGTTGGAATCCGCAAACATCTCGCCACCGGTGTCATGAGAGAGCGTAGTCAATGTTTCCTGGGAGCCGGTAAAATTGCTTCTCTGGCGCATCATGGCCGAACCGGTGAACATACCGCGCCCCGCACTTCTTTGAGACGCGTCTCCTCCGGGCGGCAGAGCAACCAGTCCCCTGCTGTCTACGGTATAGATCGACATATTTGACCGATTGGCATTGTCAACCGTGGAACGGATCTGCGCGTTGTTTTCCGTACCGGTGGTTGTCACGCCGCTGGAAAAATAAATCAACGATTTGCGCTCGGGAAATTCCCGATACATCTTCGCCAGGGTTTCAATAGCGGACAACCGCCGGTCCGTGTTGAATATCTCGAACTGAACGTTATCCGGAACATATACATCTTCCGATTCCTCGGAATCGCTCAGGTCTTCTTCAGTATCTCCGGATTCGACGGGAGAAAGGTTTTCAAGAATAGCAATCAGAAGTTCCTGATCGTTTGTGAGATCCTGCACAAGACCCAATGCACTATCGTATGTCGCAACAGCCATAAGATCCTGAGGGCCGGTTTGATTCAATACAAATTCCCGGGCAGCATCTATGGACCGGACAAGGTATTCCGTATCCAGGGAACTTAAATCGAAATAGAGAATAATCAGTCGTTTGCCTGATAGATCTTCTCTGTTGACCGGTTGTTCCGGATTAAGTCCGAGATTAATGATCTCGGGTCTCGGTTTTGGATCCGTGAAGTCCCTTTCTCTCGACGGCACGGCTGGAGCTAAAACAGCTCCGACCGGGATATTCTCGGCGGAAAAAGTAACGATTTCCTGAAGTTCCTTGTCTTCATAAATTCTGAAATCTTCCCCTGTCAGGTTATCTACCAGATCCCCGTTGCGGTCGCGTACGGTCACATCGACAATGACCATTGTGGATATGACTGAAAATGTCGGTGTTTTCCTTTGCGTGCCTGATGATTGCGGCTGCTCCTGAGCTGCTGCGGCAAAGACAAGTATCAACAAAATACACCCAAGTCTTCCGAAGCAGGAAAGATAAATCGCTTTTTTTGAACGGGTGGATTTTGTCCCGGAAGAAGTCATGGATATCTCGCCGTTAAAATCGGATTCTAAGGTTAAAAGTCATCGAGCGCATGGCGCCGACTCCGGTCACCTGTCCGAAATTCAATGCATTGAGTGTAGTTTCAACTCTGGACCAATTCGCGTGGTTCAATAGATTCTGTATCTGCCAGCTTAAATCAAGCCTCCGGAAATTATCGTCCAGATTGAAACCTTTGCGAATCGATAGATTTACTAAATATGTGCCGGGACCGATAATGGTGTTACGCCCGACATTGCCGTACTCCCCTGCAGGAATAGTGAAGGCGGCGGTATTAAAATATCTATCGATAGCGCGTTCTTCCCGGGAGAGATTGACCGGCAGGCCCGTGGAATCCGGTCTGAGCGAACTATAAAGCGCAGCCCCGGAACTGCTGCCGCTACTACTGGCATAGCGTGCGGTGAGTGGCGTCCCACTGGACAGGGATAAATTGCCGTTGACGGTCCAACCGGAAACGAAATTAAGGACCGTATCCGAAGCGCTGGAAAAGAACATCCGGTTTTGACCGAATGGAAACTCGTACACGAAGTTGGTCTGAAAATTGTGGCGCCGGTCCTGGCTGCTCAGGGAACGCTCGGCACCAAGATCCGCATCGTTCTGAGCGATGGATGCCCCGCCGCTGCCCGAAGCATTGTCGATGCTTTTTGAAAAGGTATAGGAACCTCTCAAATTGACACCACGGGAAAACCGCCGGGACACTTGGATATCCAGACCATGATAGATTGAATTGCCGCCGTTGGTCTGGTACAGGTAGCTGTACCCGCTTTCCGTGCGAACGGGGGCTCGCATGATATCAAGCCCTGTTCCCTTGGCGCCGCTGTAAGTGATATTCAGAGAGTATATGCGGAAAAGCTGGGTTTGTATATCGAGGTTCCACTGCTGGGCATAGGCCGCCCTGTAATCCGGATCGATGGCATAGGTATTCAGGATATCCGTATTGGGATCGACAGGAAAACCATTCTGCAGTGTCAACAGATTCGACGAACTCGTAGCCAGATTCTGGTTTAACGCAAACGGGGCCTGGTTTACCATCTGCCTGGCAATGGATGCATATCCGCTGGTATCGTAGCCGACCCCATATCCGGCTCGAACGACAATGGGCAGACGGTTCGACGGTCTCCAGGCAATGCCGATGCGGGGAGCGAAATTATTCCGGTCGGGATTCACTACTGACCTGGAAAAGTACTGGCCGCTCAGCGGACCCTCCTGGTTGGGAAATACCCGATCCACTTCCTGCAGATCGGGTGAAGTATCCAGGCTGACCAGCCGGTCGTATTTCTCGTATGTCGGCCCCGCATACTCGTACCGGATACCGTAATTCAACGTCAGGTTGGATCGTATCTGCCAGTTATCCATAACGTAAAGGTTCCAGGATCGGCTTCTGAGATAGAGGCTGTTTCCCATCGGGTTGACGCTTGTATCGACATACCTGCGAGATGTCGAATACGGCAGTCCCAGGAGAAAATCCGCGAAATCATAGCCGGTTCCCATTACCTGGTTGCCCTCGGAGTCGTACAGCACCGTGGCATATCCCGTGAATGTAAACGCGCCCCGCCCATTGCTGTCGCTTTGAGTATTCCGCTGGGACCAGTTGATATCTGCACCGGTTCTGAGGGAATGCCGAATTCCAATTTTGTTGAGGCTTCCGGAGATACTGAAATTCTGGTTGCGGTCAAAGGCCGGCGCTGACAGAGACAAATTTCCATAACTCGTAAAGTTGATGGTCGGCGGCCCCCAGTTAATTGGATCCCGGGACACACCCGTTATCCCAAACTCATCTGCCACATTTCGATTGTTTGCAAACGAATTCGTGCTCTCGTTACGCGACCTGTCGAAATTTATCCGCCAGTTCACAATGATTCGCTGCGGGAACATTGTCGTGCTGGAAATGCCCATTCTCTGGGAAAAGGTATCCTGAGTGGAATCCAGATCCGGGAAGACAGCCGCGTTCTGGGAATTTCTGCGGCTCAGGCTGTAATCCACGCTTAGATTCAGCTTCGAAGCAATACGCAATCCGGTAACTCGCGCCTGGACCTCGTCGGATACATTTATCAGGCTGCGCTGGAGAGCGTAATTATTGACGCAGGGGACACCCGGTTCACAGGGCAGGTTGGCATCCGGTATAAATTCCAGCAGGCCCGCCGCTGCAGGATCGATCGCACCGACTTCGTCGATGCCTGTGAAGGCGGAGGATGGATCATTCGGATCCGTATAGAGCTGAACAGGTTGATAGGCGATTGCCTTCTGCCCTGTTACGGGATCTTCGACCAATGTTTGCACGAACGTCTGGGAAAAGTCTCCGGAACGCTCGAGAGCGGTCGGCACGGTCGTAAGAATATCGAGCGCATTCCGGTTTCGACTGCCGCTGTAGGTTACACTCCAACCGGGTTGACCTCCCGGCATGCCTCCTCGTCCCGGTCCCCTTCCTGAAAATCCCCGCTGGCTGCCGGATTGAGTGCCGAAAAATGGCAGAACTCCACCGAGTGTAATTCCAAAATTATTCTGGATCTGAACGGGCTTCGGCAGGGTTTCTCCCGTCAGAGAATAGCTGCGTGCATTGAGCGCGGAGTTACTGTATGTTTCGAAGAGGCTGCCCTCTATTTTGGACTGCTGGAACATAGCACCAGGACCGCCTCTTCCTCCCATTCGTACGAATCCGGGGCCACCGCCTCCAGGACCGCCGCCTCCAGGGCCTCCTTGCATAGCCGTAAAACCACCGCCCTCTCCCCCACTTCCCGGCCCGGATTGACTTCCGGGGCCGAACTCCTCAAGCCCGAATCCCATCATCCGGGCCGAATCCATTATATTTCTCAGGAAATCGGGATCATCCAGGTTGCCGGAGTCCAGGGTCACCGAATTACCATTTATAAGCAGCAGGTTATCCGTGGATGAGACCTGGGAATCTCCTTCGTTTACCGACTCCGAAGGAAATGGTTGATATTGGCTGAGGCCCGGCAGGTCCGTAACCTCGGCGTCCTGGAAAAACGGAAGATCGGGCACTGATTCCGCCTGCATTTCATCCTGTTTCTGGATTTCGGCACCTGCCGGGCGTGGCAGGCTTTCCATGTGTATCTCTAAGCAGGAACCGTCAGCCGTCGAGGTGTCGATAGCGTTTCCGGCAGATTTGAGAAATCCGACAATTTCTACATCGATTCGACAAGCTCCAACCGGCAGTTCCCTGAATGTAAAAGAACCTTCCAGTTCCGTGAGTGCCTCAATAAGCTTATTCCCCTCACAGTCGAACACAAGCACATCTGCGCCCGGTATCGGTACACCCTTTGCATCCGTAACCGTACCGCCGACCGATCCCGGCTCTTCGGAGAAGGAAGGGACGACAACCAGGAGAACCAGAAATAAAACCAGTTGGGGCTTTTTCATGATCTCAGGATACGCTTTAATAGAAAGTTGTTTCTGAAATAATTGTAAAATAATGTAAAGACTTACGGTTCAAGGCCTGCAGGCAAACCTAACGCAAAGCGGCCGAGTCTTCTTTCGCGGAGCATAATCGGTATCGGGTTCGGTATTGCTATCGGAATCGAAAGCAGGCAATGCCCAGTGGGACCGATCCCCATATCGATTCCGACCCCGACACCGGTGGAGGGGGGAGAGATGTGGGGCCCATTGTCTTGAGGCGGAAGGAGGGGCGAACACAAGGTTCGCCCCTACAACCCTAATATTTCCGATTGTATTATTTAACCTTTGCAAACCAGGTGGCGATGAACGCCACAAGGAAAAACGGAAGCAACAGGTAACAGGAAGTCAGCCAACCAAAGTTTTCTATGGAATGCCCGAATGCCCAGGGACCTATCAACATTCCCACATTCTGCCCCAGGGCCATGACGCCCATTCCCATCCCGGCCAGTTTCGGAGACCCGACGACCTCCGGAATTACGGCAAAGCTTGCCGGAACGATCGGCGCCGTCAGTATACCCATGGAAATCAGCAATCCGGGAATCATCCAGCCGGTTACACTGAAGGGGAAAGCATAAAGAACGGCTCCTATGACCCAGGCGGATAGAATCCAGTACCTGCGCTTCCATACGCGATCCGTCAGGTAGCCGGCCAGCGGTCCGGCAAAAATCGATACAACCATAATCAGGCTGGACATTGAAGCAGCCCGGGCGAGTGAAAAGTCTCGAACCTCGAGCAGAAAAGTCGGATAAAATGTGCTGAAAGCCATGACAACCAGGTTGAAGCATAAAAACTGCAGGCTGAGCATCCACATCCGGTTATTGGACATTACGTCCTTAAAGGAAATTGCCGGCCCGGCGTCAACATCGGGTTTAGGCTCCTCCAGCCTCTCTTCCGGCCTGGGCGATCGAAATAGGACGGCGAAAAGAATGAATGCGACAAAAGCGACGATAGTACCCAGCCACCATACCGATTTCAGCCCATAGGATGTTGCAAGCAGTGGGGCGAAATTGTACATGGAGATGCTTCCTATGCCAACACAGGTGGCCCACAACGCCATGGGAGCCCCGCGCCGGTTCGCCGGGAACCATAAAGCAATTGCAGCAGGAGCCATCACCATAATCAGCCCCATGCCCACACCTTCGATCACGCGGCCGGCATATAGAACCGACGACGTTGCAGCCAGCGACCCGACCAGGGATCCTGCGAACACGGAACCCACGGCGATGAGTCCCGCCATCTTCAGGCCCAGTCGCTGAATGATTAAAGCGGCAGGGATCGCCAGTATGCAGCCGGCAATGGAAAAGACGGACATAAACAGGCCGCCACCGCTAAGGTCCATATTAAATTCGGTATTTATCAGATCCAATATCGGCGGCACCTTGAATTGATTGAGGGGCGCCGCGAGGCTGGCCAGGTACACAGCGAGAAGAATTATCCAGGCGTAGGGACGCTCTTTAACCGATGATTGAGACATGGGAACCGCTGGCTGACTCATAGGATGCTCCTTTTTGCGCTTGACGATTTACGTCCGCTGAACGTGTCCATAAGTTTACGGTAAGTATGCCCGATCATCATCAATCTTCGCTTATGATTCGTCAATCATTAATCATCATTATTCGATCGGTTCAAAACCGCCCGCGATCATCGAGGCGCAATTATTCGAGGCCGGCAATCTACCGGTCCGCTTTATTCTTTATAGGAAGAAGTATTTCAGGATGAGAACGGCTTCCGCAAAAAGCAGGCCGATGATATTGCGGTGCTCCCGATTCCGGATGACGCGGGACCAGAGAAAACCGGAAACGGGATACTCCGCCAAACGGAAACGGGGGATGAAAAGAGAGACATTTTTCGAATATTCAATGAACGCGTCTCCGTAGCTGTGCAGCAGTGCCTGTTCCTCCGCCTTCATTACGGGAAAGTAAAAAGTGATGAAAAACAGCGCAAACACCGGCAGCAGCCAGTATCCCTGTCCGCCTATAATGATGCCCAGGGCCATAAATAAGGATCCAAGGTAAAGAGGGTTGCGGGAGTAGGCATAGGGGCCGCTCCGAGTCAATTCCCGTCCCTTTACAATATGTCCGGCAGCCCACAAACGCAGCAATGCCCCGGCCAGGGAAATAACGCCTCCGATCCAGAGGGACCGCATGGAAGGGTGCATGAAAAGGAGAAAGACGACACCCAGCACTGTTCCTGAGGGTACCCGCATTTTCTGCGCTTTTAATTTCCAGGGAGTCATATCGTATTGTGCAGGAACCGCCTATTCCCCGAGTATTGTGCGTTTTCTGACAAAGGGAGTGGCAATCCACTTGTTCGCTTCGGCCTGGGCTCCGTTGGTATCGTCCTTGGTATTGATCGCTTTTTGGTATTCAGCCATCGCGCGCGCCCGTTGCGCTAAAATATCGTAAATCTTGCCGAGATATATGTAGCACCATACTTCAATCCATCGGGGATTCATATCGCCGTTCAGGGCATCCCGGAATGAATCTGCCGCCGACTGGAGATTGAACTGTTCATAGAAAATCTCCGCCAGCCGGAAGTGGGCCAGAGAACGCTGCGGATTAATTTTCAACGCGCTTTCATAGGCGCGAACCGCTCCGATATAATCGTTCTGATCCTTTCTGTCGTTGCCCAGTGCAAGCTGGACCGATGCCCGGAGTTCGCTTGAATCTCGGAGCAGTTTGTTATTCGGATCCAGCACAATCTTCTCGGGATTGGAAAAGGAGGTCATATCGAAAGAAGTCGATCTGCCGCTCAAGTCGATCCGTTCAATTGTTTCCTCGCTGTCGCTGATCACGGCGACTTCCACGGGCGTTCGGAACAGGTCCCGGTCCTGCTTAATGGCGCCTGTGATCCTGAATCCATCCACCGTTTTGTAAACCACATAATCCGATTCCAGAGCCGGAACCCCTGTGGCATCCACCCATTGGGTGAAAAACCATCCAAGTTCCTTGCCGTACAGCGATTCGGCAATCTTCCGGAATTCTCCCGTACTTCCGCCCATGCCGGAACATTCTTGTATATACTGCTGGACCAGACTGTCGAATTTTGAATCTCCCAACAGCCCGCTGAGCATGTTCAGCACCCAGGCGCCCTTCCCCGCAACGACGGACTCATATCGATCAGACCTATATCCCAAATCCAGCCCTTCACGAACTGAGCTGGCGCTTTCGAACTTTAAAGCCAGTATGGCCAGGTCTTCGATTTCTTCCTTGTATGCGTCCGTTCCATTTTCCTTCTGTCGATACTTCGCCGCGGAATAGTACGCCATACCGTCTTCGAGCCAAAGATCGGTGGCGGCCCGGACGCCGACGGTTTCCTGCCACCACTGATACGCGATGCGCCGTGCGAGATCGCGGGATGAATCAGAGGGTTGAGTCAATTCCCCGCGGGTAATAAATATCGTCCCGAGCATCCCATGCTGGTTCTTCAACCTGTCGTCAACTTCCACCAGACGGTAACGGCTCCCCGAAGCGGAAGGCCCGTAGGTTTTCCGATAAAAATCCAGAATCCCGGCTGCCGTTTTTGCCTCTTGCTGTATGGATTCCAGATTTTCGGCTTTTGCAAAACATTCCAGGGTAAAGTCTCCGACCTGCAATTCTCTCTGGAAATACTGCCCCGCGACCATAGAGCCCGCCAAAATCGGGGTATCCGCATTCCATATAAAGGTCTCATTGACGCCCCTGGTTACCACGGGCTGCTGATTCCCCGGCCCTATCACGGTCATCCCCAGAGGAACCGTCACTTCCATCGTTGTCGGAACCCGGGTTCCCATCAAACGATCGACGGGAATCCATTTTGCGCCATACATCAGATAACTGCCTTCCATGCCTATATATGCGTTGCTCTCATCCCGGCTGTAAATCCGGCTGAACGGATCCCTGTCGAACCCGCCTTTGTACTCGAGCCGAATTGTCACGTTTGTTCCCGTTTCCAGCGGCCGGGAAAATAACACCGTTAAAATTCCGGGGCCGAGGGCGCCGTCTTCAAACTCCAACTCTATGCCTTCCTCGTTTAAAACTTTCTGCATCCACAGGTTTTCATTAAGCTCTAAAACAATATAATCCGTGGATTCTTTCGGCAGGAACTGAATCGTCGCGGCGGCCTCGATTTGGTGCGTGTCGGGAATCAGCGTTGCTTCAATTCGGTATTGCTGAATCTCAATAGATGGCCGCGGAAAAGATTCTCTTCCGGTCTGGGTAAAAGACGCCGGTACGATGCCTGAGGCAGCCAATAATAGAGCAAGCATTGGAACCAGGGCAAATTTCATACGCATACTCCAATCATCCATCGCTATAAGAAGCTGCTTACCGCCGCAGCCGCCGTTTCTGAAGCACAACGCGCGCTCAGTTGCTCGTGGATCTCGGCCAACCGCGCACGCATGGCGTTCCCTTTTTCGGGTTCTTCGAGAAATTCCAATGCCAGACCGGCCAGGGCCTCCGGTGTCGCCCGTTTTTGATACAGCTCCGGCACTATTTTCTCTCCCGCAATCAAGTTTACCAATCCCAGCATTGGACTGCGAATCAAAAGCGTTCCGATAAACCAGCTCAAGGGTGAAATTTTATACGTGACCAGAAATGGGGTCCCGACCAATGCCGCCTCGAGAGAGCTTGTCCCACTTTTAACAAAGGCAAAGTCGGCATTGGCAAGAATATCCCTGGAATCTTCCGTTAAAATCCGGTAAGCCCCTTCATCTTCGCATTTCCCTAAAATTCGTCGCGTTACATTCCGGACAGGATCCAGCCCTATGGAAGGCGCCGCGGAGATTAAAAATTGGGCCGGGATCCTTCTTTGGATAAGCCTTGCCGCCTCCAGAAGAGTAGGCAGAATATAACCGATCTCCCTGGAGCGGCTCCCTGCCAGGATAGCAATCGTCTTGCGTTCCGGATCCAGATTCACCCTCCCCAGGAATGCTCCACGATTGAAATCGGGATTAAAATTCTCCAGCAAAGGATGCCCGACGTATTCCGCAGACACGCCCCGCTCCCTATAGTACTTTTCCTCAAATGGAAGGATGACCAGCATTCTATCCACGTTTTTCCTTATGGCCCGGATACGCCCGCTACGCCATGCCCAGATCTGCGGGCTTATGTAGTAGACTACAGGAACGCCGAGGCGTTTCATTTTTTTCGCCACTTTCAGATTGAATTCAGGAAAATCCAATAAAACGGCAAGCGCCGGCGGTTTCCCGACGGATTCCTTTATGAGACGTCGGTAAATTCTATAATACGTTCCAAGACCGGCCAGAGCCTCCCGGACGCCGATATGGGCCAGATCACGGGTATGCCCCAGCAGCCGGACTCCGGCCTTTGCCATGGCATCTCCGCCCGTTCCGTAAAAATCGAGCGTTTCCGGGCGATGCATGGAATGAAGCCGCTCAACAAGGCTGGAGCCGTACCTGTCCGCCGAAGCCTCCCCCGCCACGATCAGTACCCTTCTCCGGTTACTCGCCATAATATCGGTAAATCCCAAAATACGAGGGGAGGACGAACACAAGGTTCGTCCCTACTTTTTATTGCTTTTATCCCGATCAATCCAACCGCCGCCCACAACTACATCATCCTGATAAAACACACAAGCCTGACCGGGGCTGACGGCCGGCTGAGGATCATCGAAAAGAACTTCAACACTTCCGTCATTCATCGGAGTAATCGTTGCCGGTGCTTCAGGATGGCGCGAACGGATCTTTGCCTGAACTTGAAGCGGCTCGAATAAATCCGGAATGGAAATCCAGTTCGTCCGGATGACACGGCAGCGATCCCGGCCAAGTTCAGATCGTTCTCCGATAACCACCCTGTTCTCTTCAGGGCGGATTTCCACAACGTACAGGGGCGATGTATGCGCAATCCCGAGACCGCGCCTCTGGCCGATTGTGAAACGGTGAATTCCCTGATGAACACCCAGTATCCGCCCATCGGTGCCGACTATCTGTCCCGGCGCGAACAGGCTTATTTCTCCCGATTTCCCGACTACGCAATCATGGTTGCGTTCTATAAAGGCGGCATAGTCTCCGTCCGGTATAAAACAGATTTCCTGGCTTTCCGATTTATCGGCGACAACAAGACCATGACGACGGGCCGTTTCACGAACCTGTTCCTTCGTCAACCCCCCCAGGGGGAACACTGCTTTTGCAAGCTGCTCCTGGTTGAGTTCAAAAAGGAAATAAGCCTGGTCCTTGCTCCTGTCTGCAGCCCGCAAAAGCAGATACCGACCGCTTTCCTCCTCATAGCCCACCCGTGCGTAATGCCCGGTCGCGATGTGGGTCGCATGCACTTCGTCGGCCATCCGGGCCAACCGGTCAAATTTCATCTTAGAATTACAGAGCACGCACGGGGACGGGGTAAGACCTTTGCGGTAATCTTCGATAAAAGAGCGCACTATCGTGCGCTCGAACTCTTCCTGGAAATCGACTACGTAGTACGGAATATTCAGCCGTGCCGCCACTTCCCGCGCATCGTAGAAATCATCCGGGGAGCAGCAACCGCCGACGGCAATTTCTTCATCCTCTGAAATGTTGCGTGTCCGGTCCCATAGCTGCATGGAAAATCCGACCAGGTCCCAGCCGGCATCCTTCAGGATCAAAGCAGCGGTGGAACTGTCAACTCCGCCGCTCATGGCAATAGCAATCCTGCCTTCCGCCATCTAAATCACTCCAGGTTTCCAAAGGATACAGCTGCTCACAAAATGAACATTCTTCATGGTCGGATGAAGAATATATTCATCGACGGATTTGATTTTATCCTCGTACGAATCCAGGATCTTGATAACGGCTTCACGCGCCTGCTGATGCAAATCCCGAAGCCTTTCTTCCAATTCCTGTGCCCGAGAGGAGGTATCGGAAGGCCGGCCGACATGTTGTATGCTGAATTCAGTACGCAAAAAAAGGCCGGAAATTCTTTCGGAAATACGATAAAACAATTCTCTGTTATAGGAATCCGTTTTAAACTTTTCCAGCTCTTCGGAATCTTCTATGCCCAGGTATTTTTGCTGCAATCGTTCGAGTCGACGTATAAAAACCTCGTGCGCAGAGTCAAATTCGCTATACATCGCTCCTTTGTACAGATCCACACACCGAATAATGAAATCGTTCAGGGATTCTCCGGATGACGAATACACATCCAGGCCATAATTCCGATAAACCTTAACGGTAAAGGCTCGAAGCAGGTACTCAACGAACTGTGTTTCCATCCATGCGATGAAGCGTCCGTCCACGTGTCCCGGTAAATCAATAATTTGAGCTTCCTTCGGAACGACAGGCCCAAGCTTCTTCGGATCAATCTCCACCACGGCATCGTCATCCCAAAACGGTTTGGATTTATTTGAAGGTATTTCCACAGCCCGGTTTATGTTGAAGGTTTCCGTGAAACCGGTCCGAACATCGCAGAAATCAATCTTGGCTTCCAGATACAGATGAGGAACGTATTCAAGTTCACGTGCCGCTGCCGGCTCCGAAATCCAAAACAGGCTCTTTACGTTTTCAGGCGTCGTCGACATATTTTTATCGCAGCGGAACATACTGCCATGAGAATCCAGGATGAAAATTCTATCATGCAGCGGAGGGGTATCTCAATTACGGATCGGAGAAATCCGCCAGGCCTGTATTTTTGGGGGAAATTGAAAAGTATCTGCCCCGAAGCTATAAAAGTCGGGCACTTTTCTAATTGACCGATACCGGGGTAGCGTTTAAGTCCTTGTTATCCAAAGTATTATAGAGCGCCTTAAACTCCTGCCTGCCGTAGAAGAGGCGGGATTTCACGGTCCCGACAGGGCAGCGGATTATTTTTGCAATCTCCTGAATCGTATTCCCTTCCATATCGTGCAGACGGACTACGAGAGCCTGCTTGCCCGTCATCCGGCTGAAAGTTTCCCGAATACGACGCTTCAGCTCCATCATGGAGGTGTACGCCAGCGGGTCGGTAAAAACGTTCGATTCTGCGGGGAGATCTCCGAATGAATCCTCTTCCATTTCAACATGCTGTCGTCTTTTGCCTTTACGCAGCATCCCGAGACAGACATTTATCGTGATTCGGCTGATCCAGGTTGAAATTTTGGAATCACCGCGAAAGCTGGAAATCCCGCGATACACATTCAGCATTGTTTCCTGAAGAGCGTCTTCAGCAGAGGATTCCTCTCCTAATATGCGATAGGCAGTATTGAAAATCTTTCGATTATACTTCGAAAAAAGCTCATAACATGCGTCAGGATCGTTGGCCATACAACGCTCTAATACAACCATATTGTTCGCTTCCGATTGACTGTTTTCGATTGCCACCATGATCCACCTCATTTCCGTTTCGCTGATTCCCTTTAAAACACACTTATATCTAATGCAATTAGAATGCCAAATAGGCCAATTTTCGTAAGCCTATTATATTCAACGTTTTATTGTGTTTTTGAAATTAAGCGCGAAAAGGAGGAATTGTCTATAAATTAGATACCATAAAATCGATATGACGATATCACTATTATTATGAAGTGCTTACATATGTCTATTATTTATACACCCAGTATATAACAACAAGACAGTTATTAATCTTCAATCTCAATCCGACGAAGTTTATCCAGAAGAGACTGACGGCTGATGCCCAGGACTCGAGCGGTGCGCGATTTATTTTGATTGAATTTCGCCATGGTTTTGCGGATCATCTCGTCTTCCAGATCGCGGACGGCCGTTTTCAGATCCCCGTCTGAAGGCTTCATGGTCCTGGACCGCTGGTATATGTGTTCCGACAATAACTCGGGACCAAGGATCCTGCCTGGCTCGGATATGAGTACCAGCCTCTCAATCTCGTTCTGCAGTTCGCGCACATTTCCCGGCCACGAATATGACAGAAGAAGTTCACGGGCTTCATTACTCCACAGCCCGGGCTTGCGATTGAGCTTAAGCGCAAAATGCCGGAGGAAGTAATCCGCAAGCGGCAGAATATCCTTTTTACGTTCCCGCAAGGGAGGGATCGTAACGGAAAAAACATTGATCCTGAAATACAGGTCCTGGCGGAAACGTTCTGCGGCGACTTCAGCTTTAAGGTCCCTGTTCGTGGACGCAATTATGCGAACGTCCACCTTCTTCGGCTGGTGAAATCCAACGGGCATTATTTCACCTTCCTGAATAACACGCAGCAATTTAACCTGCAGTTCTGCAGGAGCTTCTCCTATCTCATCCAGGAAGATGGTTCCCCCCTGCGCCATTTCAAAATAGCCCTTTTTCTCCTTTGTCGCTCCGGTAAAAGCGCCCTGTGCATGCCCGAAAAATTCACTTTCGACCAGGTCCTTCGGAATGGCGCCGCAGTTAACCGGGATAAAGATCTGATCCCGGCGATTGCTTTCGCTATGTATGAATCGAGCGATCAATTCTTTCCCTGTCCCGGTTTCTCCCTGAATAAGAACGGTCGTTTCCGTAGCGGTAACCCTGCGCAGCAGATGCAGAATGTTTCCCATTTCCGGGCTGCCGTAAATCATGTTTTTCGGGGAAACCTGCCGCTCGACTTCCCTGCGCAGAATCAGGTTCTCGTTGAGCAGTTTTTCATTGGCCGATTGAAGCTCATTGGCAAGTCTTTCGTTTTCCCGCAGCAGTTCCATTTTTTCGAGAGCATCCTGCAACGCCAGGAGAAGCACATCGGGTTCCCACGGTTTTGTAATGTATTTATGAACCTTTCCTGTGTTGATTGCGGCTATAAGATCATCGACATCGGTGAATCCTGTCAGAACGATCCGTACGAGATTCGGGTAGCTTTTCTGGGATATTTCCAGCAGCTCAATACCCGTCATATCCGGCATTTTCTGGTCGGTAATAATCGCATCGATGGGAGTTATTTCCAGAATCTTCAAAGCATCCGCCGCCGAAAGGGCGGAATGGACATTATATTGACCGATAAGAGCCCGTTGGAGCTTTTGAAGATTCGCCAGTTCGTCATCCACAACGAGCAGCCCGTACTTCTTGTTCATTACAAAGCCTTTTCCTGAAAAATCGGCAGAAGAATCGTGAAGGTACTCCCTTTCCGGGGGGCGCTGACCACCTGTATCTTACCCCCGTGTTGTTCGACAATGCCGTAACTGATACTTAATCCTAATCCGGTCCCCTGTCCGACAGGCTTGGTGGTATAGAACGGTTCAAAAATTCTTTTAATATTCTCCTGGGCGATGCCCGACCCGTTGTCCGAAATTTCGATCTCCACCGTTCCGCTTCCCGTACGGGTTCTCAGCCATACCTCCCCTTTGTCCTTGATCGCCTGGAATGCATTGGACAGAAGATTCATAAAAACCTGATTCAATTTCCCCGGATAACCCTGAATTTTGGGAATATCGCCGTACTCTTTATGGATTTCAATGCGGTTTTTATATTGATTCCGCAGCAGATTGAGCGACATTTCAAGCGAAGCGTGCAGGTCGACCTCCGATACTTCGTCCCGATCCATCCTGGAAAATGTCCTCAGGTCGGACACAATCGTATTAATCCTGCGCGATCCATCGGTAAAATTATCAATGAGGATGTTGAGATCCTTTTTAATAAAGGAATACTGAACCTCATCCTTCATGCGCTCTATTTCCGCTTTATCTGCGGCCGAAAGACTGGGCAGTTTTTCGAACATCTCCAGAAGGTCCTGAATCTTCTGGATATAATCCGCAAGGAATCCGGTATTGCCGTAAATGAAATTCAAGGGATTCTTGATTTCATGGGCAATTCCGGCAACCAGTTGTCCCAATGAAGCCATTTTCTCGGTCTGGACCAGTTGTTCCTGTGCGCTCTGGAGATCGTAATACGCTCTCTTCAATGCTTCATGGGAGTTCTCGAGTTCAAGCGTACGATCCCGAACCATGTCTTCCAAATTACGATTCAACTCCTGGAGCTGCATTTCCCTGGATGATAGAGTCCGCGCCATTTCATTGAAAGTGGAAGCCAGGAGTCCCACCTCATCGGAGGATTGAATCAGCACGCGCTCGTTAAAATTACCCTGGGATATCGTTGTAGCGGAACGGATCAGGTTATTCAGCGGAACCGATATTCCCCTGGAAATAATATAGGTAAAGAATATAACCAGTAATGACAGTATAAAAATTGCACCCAGCAGCCAATAGATTAAAGAGCGGATCGGCCGGTAAATATCGCTTTCATCAATCTCCACCCCCACGATCCATCCTAAAGATGTATCTTCGATCGGAGCCAGACCCGTGATCCGTCCTTGCCCGTTCGGGAGGTCGTATATAATATGACGGTCCTGGTTTAGAATCGCCTTATGCAGATTTTCCAGTTTATGATTCTCAATAAGCCGGGAATCGTAATAATTGCCTCCCTGCACAATCTGACTGTATTCTCCAACTTTTCTGTTAAGCCGGTACTTGTGCCCTATTATGGTATTGGCGTCACTCGCCGTCATAAAAGCATAACCGGTACTGAGCCCGAGGTTTGACAGATCCATTTCCACAGGATCCAGAATATTCTGAAAATAGGACCAGTTGAGAACATTAATCCATACCCCAACAACCTCGCGAGTGCCGGGATCGATGATAGGTTCGGAAAATGCGATATCATACTGGTGGCTGGCATCCGAAGTCCGATAGTCGTAAAGCCTTTGAACCAGCCTGGATCGATACCACCCGAGATGGTTGTTGTGCCCGGTAATAGAGGACTGGAACAATTGGTGTTCTTCCGAAAAATTGGCGATATCGGCGCCGAGAATTTCCGATATGCTTTCTGCAGGTAGTGGGGCCCTGTTCCGATCGGTCGTATTGATACCGACTATCTTCCCTTTAACGTCCAGAACAATAAGCAGATCATACACATCCTGTTGAAAACAATAATTGTTGAGAAGGGGGATAATATCGTCACGAGAATCCTTGTTTAATCCATCGAATATCAGTGGAAAGGTTGTCGCCATTAAGTGAATCTCTTCCTTCTTCCCTCTCAATAACAGGTCAACTTTGTCCGCCGTATCCTGGGCCATTTTCCCTAACGAAAGCCGGATTCTCTCCTGTATCTGATTCCGCCCGATAAAATAGTAAAATATGGACATCCCCGCCAGCGGCAGCAGGGACAGCGCTATCATCAGAACCAGCAGCTTATTCCTGATGCTGTGAAAGATTGCAAATCGATGTTCTTTGGAAGCAGGGCTTTTCAATCTTCTCATTTAACCGGTTGAGCCTATATTCTTAACAGCGGGAAAAACTATCCTATAATAAGTATGGCTTACAGGCAAAATAGTTCATTTTTATTGATAAATGCAACATTTTTAATACCTTATAAGTTGGTAGCCCCAAAACTTCCGTGGGAAGCTTCTTACCTGCGCCTAAAGCTTTTACTTAATTATTGTAAATTATTTATACAACACAGTCGAACCCAGTGTCCATCATTAAGACATGCATGCCATAAAAAATTCCTTTCTCTGATATGAACTCTATGGGATATATTTGATATACTAAATTTTTTTCGGCTTTGCCGATCGGTCATCCGATAGGAGCGAAACCCGAATTCGGATTTCGCAGGAGGATATCATATGAGTATTACGGTACGTATTCCATCGCCTCTCCGGCAGTACACCGAGCAGATGTCGGAAATAAAAATGGAAGGGAAAACAATCGGGGAGGTTCTGGAAAATTTCAAGGCTCGTTTTCCCGATGCAGACACACGTTTTTTTTCCACAAAGACCTCAAGATTTATGAATCTGTATCTGAATGATCAGGACGTCCGAACCCTCCAGGACATGGGAACACCGGTTGGCGAAAACGATACTCTTTCGATTGTTTTTGCAATAGCAGGCGGGTAGCACCAATCAATTAAGTATTCTATGAAGGAATCCTGAACCGGAAAAAGATTTGAACACCATAAGCCCTTTATAATCAGGTCTTAAATCTTCAATTTTCGATCTTTTGCCGACAAATCCTCTATCGGAGAATCCCACTCCCAACCCATATAGAAAAATATCGATCAAATCCTTATAAATTCCCGCTCATTCCGTACCCGTCCCGTTTATATAAACAGGTGGGCAGGAAACGGCCCCGAATCTTGCTCCTGCAACCGATGTTTTGGTACTCTGGCCCGTGACTCCTGAGTCACAGATTGTTCAATCCGGCTTCTCTTCGCCGGACATGATCCGTCAACCCGGCCGGAGGTCGGGCTGACGCCCTGATTTTATCTCAGCGATCGGTTACGCCTGAAAGGAGCGGGTAGGGGCATGCATCAAAACGGAACGAATACTGTTTGTCTTTTACTGTCGAGAGGCCCCTGCCTCCGAGGTTTTGACCCGGGAATGGGTGAAAAACCTTTTTTTCATTTCATTTTCTATAGGATAAGGCCGCTCAGACGTGCACGATATGAGGCCGTGGATAAATCATCGATTAGAGCTTCATGAAAAGTGTATTTTTGTCGATAACTATAAGTGCGGTTGAATCTCGGTTTTCAACTGAGAGGATCCGTGTAGGGTATTGAAATTGTTAAAGAGAATCAGAATTGTGTTGGAGATGGTAAAGATTGAGCACACGATTTTTGCCCTCCCTTTTGCATTTCTTGGTGCCTTTCTGGCGGTCCGAGGGCTGCCGGATATCCGACAGATAGGATGGATTGTGTTGGCAATGATTGGAGCGCGCAGCGCAGCGATGGCGTTTAATCGTTTAGTCGATCTGCCCTTTGATTCCCGGAATCCGCGCACCGCCAATCGTGCGCTTCCAAGCAAACAGCTTTCAAAAGGATTTGTAATCCTTTTTATTGTACTCAGCGCTGCCATCCTTGTACTCGCAGCCGCGATGCTGAATCCATTGTCGCTGAGTTTAAGTCCCCTGGCTCTTGGAATAATATTTTTCTATTCCTACACAAAGCGGTTCACCTGGTTCACGCATATGTTTCTGGGTGTCTCCCTTGCGTGTGCGCCGATCGGTGCCTGGATTGCACTGAAAGGTTCCATCAGTGCCGCACCGCTGATTCTGGGCCTTGCGGTAGCTCTGTGGGTCGCCGGCTTCGATATTATTTACTCATGCCAGGACGTGGAATTCGACAAAAAAGAATCGATCTTCTCGATTCCCAAACGTTTCGGCATTCGTGCGGCCTTGTGGATCTCCGGAATCCTTCACTTCATTATGCTGGTCATCCTGGCCTTTCTCTTTGTTCAGGAAGGCATGGGAACCATCGGTTTTTCCGGTCTGATTATTGTTGGATTACTGCTTGCGTATGAGCACAGCCTGGTTCGTCCCAAGGACATCAGCCGGGCAAATACCGCTTTTTTCACTATAAACGGTTTTGTCAGCATACTCCTGTGCGTTACGACAGCGATCGATATTCTTTGGAACGGGCTCAAGTAAAAAATGTCATCTCAGATAGGCGAGCTTCTAGTTAAAGAAAACCTCATAACGAAGGACCAGCTTGAGGCCGCCAGGGATCATCAGAAGCAGCATGGCGGCAGGCTGGACTCCATCCTGATAAATATGGGTTTTGTGCAGGACGAAGACGTCACCTCCATCCTGAGCAAACAATACGGCGTCCCGTCGATCAACCTCTCCTTTTTCGAAATCGACCAGGCTTCCATCAAACTGATTCCCTCGGATGTAGCTCAAAAATATCTGATAATTCCCCTCAGCAGGGTCGGCAGCACCCTGACGGTCGCCACTGCGGATCCCACGAATGTTTTTGCCATGGACGACATCAAGTTCATGACGGGGTTCAACGTAGAACCGGTAGTGGCCAGTGAAGCCTCCATCCTGGAAGCCATTGAAAAATACTATGGCACCCAGCACGCCATAGAGCTGAAAAAAGTCTACGAGGAAATTTCCGACGCCGACAAGGAACCGGTTGAACTGGACCTGGAAACCACGGAAGATGAAGAGGTATCACTTGATGAACTTCAGCGTTCGAGCGAAGAAGCCCCCATCATCAAACTCGTGAATCTGATCCTGTCCGATTCCCTGAAGAAGGGAGCCAGCGATATCCATCTGGAACCTTACGAGAAAGACTTCAGGGTACGTTTCCGCATAGACGGGATTCTCTACAACATGATGAATCCACCGCTCCGACTCCGGGATGCCATGATTTCCCGCGTCAAAATCATGGCGAAAATGGATATTTCTGAGAAGCGCCTCCCACAGGATGGAAGAATCAAAGTTAGAACCACTTTCGAAGGAAAAAAGAAAGAAATCGATTATCGCGTTTCTTCTCTTCCCACACTGTTCGGCGAAAAGATTGTATTGCGAATTCTGGATAAGGATAACCTGCCGCTGGACATGAGCAAACTGGGTTTCGAAGAAGACTCGCTGAAAAAAATAGAAAAGGCTATTCTCAAACCCTATGGAATGGTTCTGGTAACCGGACCGACAGGCAGCGGCAAAACCTCAACGCTGTACTCGGCGCTCAATCGATTGAACACGCCTGAAACCAATATTATGACGGCGGAAGACCCGGTTGAATACAACTTCCGGGGCATCAACCAGGTCCAGATCAAAGAGCAGATAGGTCTGACTTTTGCCGCCGCGCTCCGGTCTTTTTTAAGGCAGGACCCAAATATTATCCTGGTCGGTGAAATCCGTGATTTTGAAACGACCGAGATCGCCATTAAAGCGGCCCTTACCGGACATCTGGTACTGTCCAGCATCCATACCAACGACGCCCCTTCCACCATTTCACGAATGCTGAATATGGGGATAGAACCGTTTTTAGTGGCCACATCGGTGCACTTGATCTGTGCGCAACGGTTGATAAGAAAAATCTGTTCGTCCTGCAAGTCAGAGGTTAAGACGCCTTTGCAGGCCCTGATCAAGGCGGGCTTCTCCCAGGAAGACGCTAAAAATATTCAAACTTTTAAGGGAGAAGGCTGCAAGACATGTAATGGAACGGGCTATAAAGGCCGAATTGGTATGTATGAAGTCATGGAAATCGGTGAAGACATCCAGGAGTTGATTCTGGTGGGAGCTTCAGCGCAGGAAATCAGGCGTAAAGCTATAGAAGAAGGGATGTTTACGCTTCGCCGGAGCGGACTGGAAAAGATCAAGGCCGGCTATACGACTCTCGATGAAGTGCTTAGAGAAACTGTGGTGAATTAATCCCTCTGCTGCGCAAGACCCAAAGAGCGGATATCCACCGTGGAGAAATCGCATGATCACTTTACCCGAAATGCTCAAGAAAACGATTAATTCCGGAGCTTCGGATCTGCACGTTACAAACGGAACGCCTGCGCAGATTCGGGTTGACGGCCAATTACGCACTATTGACGATCAGGTCCTGACCCCGGCCGATACCAAGAGACTCGCCTACAGCGTTATGACGGACAGCCAGAAACACCTTTTTGAAGAAAAATGGGAAATAGATTTTTCTTTCGGCATTAAGGATCTCTGTCGATTCCGCGCCAATGTCTTCACACAACGGGGTTCCGTAGGTGCGGTTTTCCGCGTGATTCCATTCGAGATCAAAGGATTTGCAAGCCTCAACCTGCCGTCGATCGTAGAAAAACTGTGCGAAAAACCTAGAGGACTCATCCTGGTGACGGGACCGACAGGCAGCGGAAAATCCACGACATTGGCCGCGATGATAGACAAGATCAATACCGAACGCCACGAACACATCCTGACAATAGAGGATCCTATTGAGTTCATCCACAGCCATAAAAGCTGTATTGTCAACCAGAGGGAGGTCAGCGCCGACACACATTCTTTTGGAGACGCTCTGAGAGTTTCTCTCCGTGAAGATCCGGATGTCGTGCTGATCGGTGAAATGCGCGATCTGGAAACGGTTGAAGCCGCCCTTCGAATCGCGGAAACAGGGCACTTAACCCTGGCGACGCTTCATACCAACAGCGCCGCAACCACTATCAACCGAATCATCGATGTATTCCCCTCCAGCCAGCAATCGCAGATCCGGGCCCAGTTAAGTATGGTTCTGGAAGGCATTCTGTGTCAGTCGCTCATTCCCAAGGCCAACGGTTCCGGGCGCTGCATGGCGATGGAAATCCTCGTACCGACAACGGCGGTTCGAAATCTGATCCGTGAAGACAAGATTCATCAGATTTACAGTCAGATGCAGACAGGACAGGACAAATTCGGAATGCAGACCTTTAACCAGTCTCTGTCCCATCTGGTTCTTACAAATCAAATCTCAAAGGAAGATGCCGTAACCAAATCTTCCAATGCCGATGAACTGCAGGACCTTATCAACAGAGGCATCGGTCTGAACATTAAACCCGCAGGTCAACGCACGATGCAGCGTCCGGAAGCTGCAGTTGGCACAGGCGTACATGCCTGAACAACAAGGAAAATCTCATGCCAGTCTATATATATCGCGGTCGAAACATCCAAACCAATGAAAGCGTAGCCGGAGAACGGTTTTCGAGCAGTTCCCAGGCATTGGCTGCCGTTTTGCGCCGGGAACAGATCGCACCGACCAATATCCGGGAGAAAAGACAGAGCAAACTGTCTTTCTCTTTCAAGAAAAAAATCAAACAATCGGAAATTGCCATATTCACGCGCCAATTTTCGGTGATGCTCAATGCCGGCATGCCGCTGGTACAGGGACTGGATGCTATCGCACAACAGCACCCCAACGAATCATTCAAAACCGTCCTGAACCAGGTCCGGTCGGATGTCGAAAGCGGATCCACACTTTCCGCCGCTTTGGGCAAGCATCCGAAAGTCTTCGACAACCTGTTTACTAATATGGTGGCGGCAGGAGAAACCGGCGGCATCCTGGATACCATTCTTCAGCGCCTGAGCACTTTCATTGAAAAAATTGTCAAACTGAAAAGCGCGCTGCGATCCGCGATGATCTATCCCTCTGTTATTCTGACAGTCGCGATCGGTGTCGTAATCGTCATTCTTTGGAAAGTTGTCCCGGTTTTCAGAACCCTCTTTGAAGGTTTCAACGTTCAGCTTCCTTTACTAACCCGGGTTGTGATCGCAGTTTCTGAAATCGTGGAGCGATTTGCCCTTATATTCCTCGTGGCTATCGTAGCCGGCGCCATCGCATTCGTGAAATTCTACAAGACGGAAAAAGGAAGGCACATTGTAGATCGATCCCTTTTAAAATGCCCCGTGCTGGGAGACATTCTGCGTAAAATCGGGGTTGCCCGGTTTACACGCACTCTGGCGACGCTGCTGACAAGCGGCGTTCCAATCCTGGAAGGCCTGGATATCACTGCCAGGACCGCGGGGAATGCCGTCTTAGAGGACACCATTCACACACTTCGGCAAAGGATTGAAGAGGGCGGCAACATGGCGGAACCGATGCGCCAGTCGGGATTTTTCCCGCCTATGGTAACCCAGATGGTTTCCGTTGGTGAGTCCACGGGCGAAATGGATTCCATGCTTGTAAAGGTGGCCGACTTCTATGAAGAGGAGGTCGATGTCGTCGTAGCCAACCTTCTTACCATCCTTGAACCGATATTAATGGTGTTTTTGGGCGTCGTCGTAGGAGGTATCGTCGTCGCCATGTATCTGCCGCTGTTCAAGCTGATCCAGGTCTTGTCCGGCGGATAAATTTAATCCGTTCCAGTCGGGCCTGTTTGCGGGGCCCTCGAAATCGTACGAATATTAAAATGAGCCCATCCGGGCCGGCTAACCCGGATGGGCGATTCGATATAAAAACCGGAATTCGATACAACTCAGGGCCCGGGCAAAGAGAGTCTCTCAATCTTCTCCCGGCATTTCTATTATGGGTCCTTTTCAAAACAACCATCCTCAGCAACAAACCGCCAGAGATCGAATGTACCTGCTCGAAATAATTATTGTACGGGCGCTCGTTCTTCTTCTCGGGCTCAACCTGGCGGACCGGCTCGACCTGTTTCCCGAATCCCTGGGACCCTTACCCTTCCTGGTGTTTTTCAATATTCTTGCGTTCACACTGACTTTGCTGTTTCTGTTAATGTACCGATTCAGCGGGGACAAAAAAGCCCAGCTTTTCCTTCAAATCGGAACCGACCTGATCCTGACAACGGTCCTTGTGTTTCACAGCCGGGGCATTGAAAGTCCCTTTGTCTCCTTCTACCTCCTGATCATCATTTACTGCTGCCTGAGCCTCGGTCGAAACGGCGGCATGGTCGGCGCAGCGCTCAGTACGATTTTATACGCGGGAGCCATTACCTCCGGCAGAATCAGTATTGAAAGCCTGAATCAACCCCCGATGGATCCGCAACAGGCAACCTTTCGTATAGCCGCGCATGCGCTTGGATTCTGGGCGGTCGCTTTCCTGGGAACATACCTGTACAAACGCCTCCAGGCAGTGGAATCCCAGCTAAAGGAGAAGATCGAATCTCTTACCCAACTGCAGAAACTCAATGAACATATCGTTAGCAGCATCCGCAGCGGGTTGATTACAACGGATTTAGAAGGCCGTATCGCAGTATTCAACAGCGCCGCAGAGGAATTGACAGGAAGGAATGCCCGGGATGTCATCGACAAACCCATCGATCATGTAATCGGCAGTGATTTCTGGAAATGTATTCTCGACGTGGACCTTTTAAAAAATGAAAAGGCAATGCGACATGAAGCTTGGATCTCCCTTCCGAAAGGAGATAAGCGTTTTCTTGGTTTCAGTGTTTCCCCGCTTATGGATAATGGCCATCAATTACTCGGCTACATACTTTCATTCCAGGATCTGACGGAAATTATCCGACTGGAGGAAGAAGTCCGCCTGAAAGACCGGATGGCCGCGATAGGACGCATGGCGGCCGGCATCGCTCACGAGATCAGAAATCCCCTGGCCGCTATGCAGGGATCGGTTGAGATTCTTCGTTCGCATTCAACCCTGCCTGGTGTCGACGAACGGCTTCTGGACATACTGATTCGCGAAAGCGACCGGTTAAACAAATTCGTTGAAGACTTTCTCAACTTCGCCCGTCCCCGGAAATATGCCAAAAACTCGATCAACCTCGTCCCTCTCCTCAAGGATTCCGTTATCCTTCTGCAGAACACTCCGGAAATCCGCGAAAAACATTCAGTCGTCCTGAGCGTCGAGGAACCATTGGTCCGGATTCAAGGAAGCGCCGATCAACTCAATCAGGTTTTCTGGAACGTGGCCCAGAATGCCATTCGTGCAATGCCCAACGGCGGAGAACTGAAAATCGGCGTTCGAAAAGACAGGGAAGGATGGGGATTAATAGAGTTTGAAGACAACGGCATTGGGATGAGTCGCGAAGAACAGGAACAGTTTTTCCAACCCTTTCATTCCGAATTCAAGGAAGGCATTGGGTTGGGACTCTCAATCATTTTTCAGATTATGGAGGACCACCAGGGGAAGGTTTCCTTTGAGAGCGAAAAGGGGAAAGGAACCAGGGTCAGCCTCAGCTTCCCCCCGGAAGAAACGTATGGCCTTTCAAACCGCGTCGAATCCAGGATCAATTAAACAGGAGCAGAATGGAGAGGGTTCCATGCCGAAAATCTTAGTCGTGGACGACGAACCCAACATTACGGAAATTCTGGAGATAGCTTTCCAGGAAGATGGAATGGACGTCATTAAATCCGGATCCGGGCGGGATGCCCTCAAAATGCTGCGAGAACAGGATGTAGATATCGTCGTTTCCGATATTAAAATGCCGGACATCTCCGGTGTCGAGCTTTTAAGCATCGCGAAAGAATTCGCCCCGGACACCGTGTTCATAATGATTACCGCCTTTGCCAGCACGGAAACGGCCATTGAAGCCCTGCAGCACGGCGCCTTCGACTACGTTACAAAACCTTTTGGCATGGATGAGTTACGCGCCATTGTGCAACGGGCACTTGAACAAAAAAATAGCCGGAAGCCTAAACCTGACACATCGGCTGAAGAGATCGAAGCCCAGCAGGGACAGCAGTTGTTCCAGGCTTTGCACCGCATTCATGTCGTGGGCAAGAGCCCGAAAATGATCGAGGTTTACCGAACGATCGGCACTGTATCCATGGGGGACAGCACCATTCTGATCACGGGTGAAAGTGGTACGGGCAAGGAACTCGTCGCCCGGGCGGTACATGAAGCATCCAACCGGAAGGAAAAACCATTTGTATCCATTAACTGCAGCGCATTCCCCGAAACTCTGCTTGAAAGTGAACTTTTCGGATACATGAAGGGGGCTTTTACCGGGGCAACGACCAATAAAAAAGGCCTTTTTGAAGCAGCCGGCGGCGGATCCATCTTTCTTGACGAGATTGGAGACATGACCGGGGCCATGCAGGTGAAGCTTCTGCGTGTTCTCCAGGAACGCTGCTTCCGTCCTCTCGGGGGAAGCGATGAAATTCCTGTGGATGTACGCGTTATCGCCGCGACAAACCAGGACTTGCAGTCACAGATCCAGGACGGCCTGTTTCGGGAAGATCTTTTCTACAGGATCGCAGTGATCAATATCCACCTTCCGGCCCTGCGGGAACGGTCAGAAGATATCGCACTGCTTGCCTTTTATTTTCTCCGTCATTATTCGGAAAAGGCTGGAAAATATATCAGCGGCATATCGCCGGAAGCGCTGCGGGCACTGGAATCCTACGATTGGCCCGGTAATGTCCGACAACTGGAAAACACGATTGAACGCGCCGTAGCTCTGGAAACGAAACAGACTATCCAGCTTGAACGCCTTCCCGAGACGGTATGCAACCGTACCAACCCGCTGGAGCATGAAGTCTTTTCACTCCCGGACGGCCCCTTCGACCTGGAAGATTTCCTGTCACAGGTTGAAAGCAGCCTG
Source organism: Acidobacteriota bacterium (assembly GCA_016934295.1). Classification (GTDB taxonomy): domain Bacteria; phylum Acidobacteriota; class UBA6911; order UBA6911; family UBA6911; genus UBA6911. The sequence continues at coordinate 10,057 of JAFGTD010000002.1, read as the reverse complement.
ATCGGACAGGCTTTGCGGCAATCCGACGGGAACCAGACCGCTACCGCACAAAGACTTAAACTGACAAAAGGATCTTTGCGCCACAAAATCCAGTCCTTGCAAATAAAAATATAGTAGGGGCGAACCTTGTGTTCGCCCTCCTAACCGGCCTTGGTACCAATATACGCGAACCTTGTGTTCGCCCTGAATCGATAAGAAGGGCTGTTTGTGGAGAGATACAGGGCGAACACAAGGTTCGCCCCTACAATTTACCGTTAAACACAACGAATACCAGCCCCTCAGGTGCTGTTTTTCGACACTTCAGATGCTGAAAATCCGCACAAACTTGACAATTCCGGGAATTACTATTTGGCAGCCCGCGAATATCACACCCATATGTCTATTAAATACAATTACTTGTGACAACGTCACAACGGCCGAGAATTTTCGGATTATTTGGCACGCATATTGCAGTACTTATTTCCGGGTATGCAATGAAACAGGAAGATAAACGAGAGAGGAGACACGATTCAATGAAACAGGAACAGGGATTTTCACTGATTGAGCTTTTAATTGTTGTGGCGATTATCGCCATTATCGCGGCAATCGCGGTTCCGAGCATGCTGACCTCGAGAATGGCCGCCAATGAAGCCGGCGCCATTCAGGGATGCAGAACGATAGGATCGGCCGAAGTGGCCTATGCTTCCGTCAACAACCAGATGTACACTGATCTGGCTACGCTGGTAAATCCTGCCCTCGGAGGATTTCTGGATTCCCGCTTTGGCGGAAACTTCAACGGATATAGTTATGCCGCCGGCAATCCGGCGACCGTGCCGGCCGCAATAGCTACACTGCCTAACGGATTCGGATTCCTGGCTACGCCGACAGCTGCAGCTTCTACCGGCCGTTACGAATATGGAATCGCTTCCGATCAGGTTGTAAGATTCAACCAGGCACTGGGCGGAGCGCCCGCACCCAAGTGCGGTGCTGCGGATTGTGTCGCAGGCGATCCGATCGGTAAACAGTAATCGGGAAACGGAAAACAGATCCCTCTGCATTGTGCGGAGGTCATTTCTCAAGGCGGCTCACAGGAGCCGCCTTTCTTTTTTCTCGTTCCCCGTTTCCCGTTCCCCGTTCCCCGTTTCCCGTTTCCCGTTCAAGGTTCAAGGTTCAAAGCCTGACACCTTGGACATAAAAAAACAGCGGAATTTCATGATCGAAATTCCGCGGTTTTGAGTTTGATGAAAATGTCGGCCGTTATGCGCTTTCGGTGGACGTCTCCTTGGTCACCTCAGCAGTGGCCTCGGCATCGACATTCTGCATAACCGGTTCCGACCCCATTTCCCCCTCTTCCCCTTCCGTTTCAAAGGAATCCATGGGAACAATCGGTTCGGTCAGCTTGATATTATGGTAAAACTCCATCCCGGTGCCGGCAGGTATCAGCCGTCCCATAATAACGTTCTCTTTCAGGCCGCGCAGGTAATCGACCTTGCCGCTGATGGCGGCCTCCGTCAGAACCCGGGTGGTTTCCTGGAACGATGCGGCTGAAATAAAGCTGTCCGTTGAAAGAGACGCCTTGGTTATGCCGAGCAGCAGGGGACGCCCTTTTGCCGGAACGCCTCCGGCGGCCTCAACCCGTTCGTTCTCCTCGTAGAACCGGAATTTGTCCACCTGTTCTTCCAAAAGGAATTCGGTGTCTCCAACATCCTCGACTTTAATCCATCGCATCATCTGGCGAACGATGACTTCGATGTGCTTGTCATTGATATTGACGCCCTGCAAGCGGTAGACCTCCTGGATCTCGTTCACCAGGTAGCCCTGGAGTTCTTTTTCTCCCAGGACCCTCAGAATATCGTGCGGGTTGCGGGGTCCGTCCATCAAAGCCTCACCGGCCCTGACATACTCGCCTTCCTGGACATTAATATGTACGCCTCTCGGAAGCAGGTATTCCTTGACGATGCCGCTTTCGTGATGCACCTCTATTTTGCGCTGGCCGCGTACCAGCCCGGCGTATTTCACGACACCGTCGACTTCCGTAATGACGGCGGTTTCTTTTGGTTTCCGAGCTTCGAAAAGCTCGACAATGCGGGGCAGGCCGCCGGTTATATCCTTGGTTTTACGCGTTTCTCTGGGTATCTTTGCCAGAACGCTGCCGGGATAAACTTCTTCTCCGTTATCGACCCAGAGATGGGCTTTCGATGGAAGCAGGTAGTGCTTGACGGTTTTCCCTTTATCCTTAATGAGGATCTGCGGCTGATATTTCTCGTCGGGGGACTCGATGATGACCTGGCGAACCAGCCCGGTATTCTCATCCCGCTCTTCCTTGAACGTAATCCCGTCATGGATATCCTTGAACGCAATCGTGCCGCCGAACTCGGTAAGAATAGAGAAAGAATACGGATCCCATTCCACCAGAACCTGGCCGGGTTTGATTTTCTGCCCGTCCTTTACCTTCAGAATAGCGCCATATGCAACCGAGTACCGTTCCTTTTCACGACCGGCTTCATCGGCGATAGTCAAAGTGCCGTTCCGGTTCATGACCACCAGATTGCCGTCGCGATTTGTGACATGCTGGATATTCAGAAACTTGACGATTCCTTCATTTTTCGATTCTTCCGTTGACTGCTCGTGCGTCCGGCTTGCGGTGCCTCCGATATGGAACGTCCGCATCGTCAGCTGTGTGCCCGGTTCGCCGATCGATTGGGCCGCAATCACTCCGGTCGCTTCTCCCAGATCGACCATTAAACCTGTCGCAAGGTTCCGTCCGTAACATTTCACACAGACCCCCCGCTTCGCCTTGCAGGTCAAAACCGAACGAATCTTAACCTTCTCGATACCGGCTGCCTGAATTTCCGCCGCCAAAGATTCGGTAATCTCCTCATTGATCCCCAGGATGGTTTCACCCGTTAAAGGATCCCGGATGTTTTCGAGTGCGACACGTCCGACAATACGATCCTGCAACGGTTCGATAATCTCGCCGCCCTCAATAATGGAGGTAACGTAAATACCGTCCAGGGTATTGCAGTCGACCGTGGAAACGATAACATCCTGGGCCACATCAACGAGACGCCGCGTCAGGTATCCTGAATCCGCCGTCTTGAGTGCCGTATCCGCTAATCCTTTACGGGCCCCGTGCGTTGAAATGAAGTACTGCAGCACCGTCAGGCCTTCCCTGAAATTGGCCGTAATCGGCGTCTCGATAATCTCGCCGGAAGGCTTGGCCATAAGACCGCGCATACCCGCCAGCTGGCGGATCTGCTGTTTGCTGCCCCGGGCACCGGAATCGGCCATGATATATATGGGATTGAACTCGTACCCGCTTTCATCCTGCGACGCCATTTCACGGAACATTTCATCCGAAACTTTTTCGGTAACATCCGACCAGATATCGATGATCTTGTTGTATCGCTCACCATCGGTGATGGCGCCGTCCTGATACTGCGTTTCCACCTCGATGACGTTTTCCTTCGCCCTGTCCACCAGCTCGGCTTTATTATTCGGAACAATCAAATCGTCGATCCCTATGGACATACCCGCTTTCGTCGCATGCAGGAACCCAAGATCCTTTAAATCGTCGAGCATCTTGACCGTAGTCTCCAGGCCGTAGCGCAGATAGCAGTAATTCCCCAGTTGCTGCAGCCCCTTCTTCTTGAGGAGGCCATTGATGAAAGGCATGCCTTCCGGGAGGATTGAATTGAATATCAAACGCCCGATAGTGGTGTTGATAAACTCATTTTCGACCTCACGGACATCCGCTCTCATGATAGCCTGGTCGTCGTATTGGGTTGTCAGGTCCATCAGGGAACCGGTATAGCGGTAGCGAATGGGCGTCAGTCTTTCCACCATTTCGTTGTCGAGCGCGAACATCGCCTCATCATAGGTACCGAACATCCGGCCTTCGCCTATGGTGCCCCGCTTGGCCTTCGTCAGGTAATAACATCCCAGCACGATGTCCTGACTGGGGATGGCAATGGGCTGCCCGTTGGCGGGAGAGAGAATATTGTGGCTGCTCAGCATGAGCACCGAAGCTTCTATCTGCGCTTCGGGAGAAAGCGGAATATGTACGGCCATCTGGTCGCCGTCGAAGTCCGCATTAAAAGCCGCGCATACAAGCGGTGGAATCTTTATCGCTTTACCCTCTACCAGTACCGGCTCAAAAGCCTGTATTCCAAGACGATGCAGGGTAGGCGCGCGGTTGAGAAGCACGGGATGGTCTTTGATGACATCCTCCAGGATATCCCAGACCACCGATTCGTGGCGTTCCACCATTTCTTTGGCGCCTTTGATGGTGGCGGCATGCCCGTCTTTTTCCAGCCGGTTGTAGATAAACGGCTTGAACAGCTCCAGAGCCATTTTCTTGGGCAAACCGCACTGATGAAGCTTCAATTCGGGGCCGACCACAATCACAGAACGACCGGAATAATCGACGCGCTTTCCTAAAAGATTCTGCCTGAACCGTCCGGATTTTCCTTTAAGAGTATCGCTGAGCGACTTCAGGGGCCGATTGTTCGCCCCGCGAAGCACCCGTCCGCGCCGGCCGTTGTCAAACATGGCGTCCACGGCTTCCTGCAGCATTCTCTTCTCATTTCGAATAATGACTTCTGGTGCGCGCAGTTCCATCAGCTTTTTCAGCCGGTTGTTCCGGTTGATTACGCGGCGGTAGAGATCATTGAGATCCGAAGTGGCGAACCGGCCGCCGTCCAGCGGCACCAGTGGACGCAACTCCGGAGGGATCACGGGAATGACATCCAGGATCATCCATTCGGGCTTATTTCCGGACTTTCGGAAGGCATCCACCACTTTCAGACGCTTGGCGTACTTAATGCGCTTCAGTTGGGAAGTTTCCGTTTTCATGGCTGCCCGGAGTTCTTCCGATATTTCTTCAATTTCAACCCGGCTTAAAAGCTCCTTGATGGCTTCCGCGCCCATCATTGCGTTGAATTTACCCGGGAATTCCTGTACCAGTGCCCTGTATTGCTCTTCGTTAAGAAGATCTCCCTGTTTGACAGGGGCTTCCCCTGCGTCGATAACCACGTACGCTTCGAAGTAAAGCACCCTCTCCAGATCCCTGAGGGTAATATCCAGCAGGTGTCCGATCCGGCTCGGCAATCCCTTGAAAAACCAGACATGGGAACATGGAGAGGCCAGTTCGATGTGACCCAGCCTTTCACGCCGCACCTTGGAAAGGGTGACTTCAACACCGCATTTGTCACACACAACACCACGGTATTTCATGCGCTTATACTTGCCGCACAGGCATTCCCAGTCGGTAACGGGTCCAAAGATCCTGGCGCAGAAAAGACCGTCTTTTTCCGGTTTGAATGTACGATAGTTAATCGTTTCAGGCTTGGTCACTTCTCCGCGCGACCACGCCCGGATCTTCTCCGGCGAAGCGAGACTGATTCGAATGCTGTCGAAATCCGTACTTAAATCTGATTTTTCCATCACGTCTTTAAAGCTTCTCAATTGCCCCCCCTGATCTAGCCCGAATTTCTCACAAAATTTCAACTGCGGCGTATCTGTGCATGCCTGGCGCGCACCCATCGGGTTCCTCGACGTACGGAAAGACCTGAATCTTCGATTCAGGTCGCCTCAAGGTGCCGTCGGTTTCAAGTCTTGCATCCATGTCCATATGTGCCGCCTCGCCAAGAAACCTCGCGAGAAATACGGGAGAGGTTTTTCGCTTTTAAATATCCTGAATTGCGAATTCTGAAAAGAAAACCGCATACATCCTGCCACAGCCTCTATTCATTATCGGATTCAACTTCCTCACGCTGCGCTTTCTGCCTTTGAATCAGCTCCACGTCGAGACAAAGACTCTGCAGTTCTCGAATGAGCACGTTGAAAGATTCGGGAATACCCGGCGTAAACTGGGATTCGCCCTTTACGATCGCCTCATAAATCTTCGTACGGCCCTGAATGTCATCGGATTTTGCAGTCAACAGTTCCTGCAGTATGTTGGCCGCACCATACGCTTCGAGAGCCCACACTTCCATCTCCCCGAATCTCTGGCCTCCGAACTGGGCTTTCCCTCCCAGCGGCTGCTGGGTGATGAGCGAATACGGACCGATACTGCGGGCATGAATCTTATCATCCACAAGATGGGACAGCTTCAGAATGTAGATATATCCGACGGTGACTTTCTGGTCGAATTTTTCGCCCGTCATGCCGTCATATAAATCAATTTTACCGCTCTCGGGCAATCCGGCCCTAGCGAGCATTTCCTTGATTTCCGATTCCGAAGCACCGTCGAATACCGGGGTGGCATAGTGCAGGCCCAACGCCTTCGCGGCCCAGCCCAGGTGCGTCTCAAGGATCTGTCCGACATTCATTCGGGACGGAACGCCGAGCGGATTAAGCACTATTTCAACCGCGGTGCCGTCCGGCATATACGGCATGTCCTCTTCCGGCAAAATACGTGCGATGACGCCCTTATTCCCGTGGCGACCGGCCATTTTGTCTCCAACCGACAATTTCCGCTTCATGGCCACGTAGACTTTGACCATTTTAATGACGCCGGGCGGAAGCTCGTCTCCACGGCGGAGCTTGCCGAGCTGCTCTTCATGCAGGTTTTTCAGTATCTGGATCTGCTTTTCGGTCTTTTCCTCCAGACTCTTGATGCTCTCAAAAACCTTACCCTCTTTCTCGGACTTGAAATCATTCTTAATCTTGTTCAGTTCCGACGAGCTGAGATCCTGCAGGATAGTCCGGGTAAGTTTCGTTTTCTTCTTTAAAACTACTTCTCCGGATCTGTTTATGATGTCATCGGGAAGAATTTCACCGCTGAAAATATCGATCAGATGCTTGTTTCGCTCCTCTTTGATAATGCGGATCTCGTCATTGAGATCCTTTTCCATCTTTTCTACCTGCTCTCCCTCGATGGCCTTGGCGCGTTCGTCCTTGGGCACTCCCTTGCGCGAAAAAATCTTTACGTCGACAATAGTGCCTTCAATTCCGGGAGGGGTCACGAGAGAAGCGTCCCGCACCTCTCCGGCTTTTTCGCCGAATATAGCCCGGAGCAGTTTTTCTTCGGGGGACAGCTGGGTTTCGCCTTTGGGTGTCACTTTGCCGACAAGCACATCTCCGGGTCGAACCTTTGCACCGATGCGAATGATTCCGCTCTCGTCCAGATCGCGCAAACTGGAATCACTGACATTCGGGATATCGCGTGTGATTTCTTCCGGCCCCAGCTTTGTATCCCGAGCTTCAATTTCAAGCTCTTCTATATGGATCGATGTATAGCTGTCTTCTTTAACCAGTTTTTCACTGACAAGAATCGCATCCTCAAAGTTGTAGCCGCGCCAGGGCATGAAAGCGACGAGAACGTTGCGTCCCAGGGCAAGCTCTCCCTTGTCGGTACAGGGACCATCCGCCAGAACCTGACCGCGGATAACGGTATCTCCCTTCCGGACCAGGGGCGTCTGGTTAATGCAGGTATTCTGGTTGGACCGTTTGAATTTGGTCAGGGTGTAAATATCCACCCCGGCATCCCTCTTCGCCGATCTCCCGTTTTCATTATCCCCTTCTATTCGAACGATAATACGGGTTGCATCGACGCTGTCCACAATACCTGCGCGCTTGCAGATAACGACAGCACCGGAATCTTTTGCAGTCAGGTATTCCATGCCCGTCCCGATATAGGGCGCTTCGGCATGAAGCAGGGGAACAGCCTGGCGCTGCATGTTCGATCCCATAAGAGCACGGTTGGCATCATCATGTTCCAGGAAGGGGATCAGGCTGGCGGCGACACTTACCAGTTGTTTTGGAGAAACGTCGATATAATCGACATCTTCCCGCGGAACCAGCACGAAGTTGCCCGCTTTGCGGGCATTCACCCTTTCCTGTTGCATCCCGCCCTTTTCATCCAGTTCTACATTCGCCTGGGCTATGGTATATTCTTCCGCTTCCCATGCAGTCTGGTAAAAGGAGGACGGATCGAACTCAGCCGGACTTTTGCCCGCGGCTTCACAACGGCGGTTTTCCTTTTCAATGTCGTCTTTTTCTACCTTCTCTCCCACTTTATAATGTGTATCTCCGGGATGAATGACGTTTACATATTCCAGAACACGCCCTTCCTTCACCTTGCGATACGGCGATTCGATAAAACCGTAATCGTTAATCCGCGCATAGCAGCTCAACGATGAGATCAAACCGATATTCGGCCCTTCAGGAGTTTCAATCGGACAGATGCGCCCGTAGTGCGTGGGATGCACGTCGCGCACCTCGAAACCGGCACGCTCCCGGCTCAACCCGCCCGGCCCGAGAGCCGAAAGACGCCGTTTGTGGGTAATCTCAGAGAGAGGATTGGTCTGGTCCATGAACTGGGACAACTGACTGCTCCCAAAAAACTCCCGGATGGACGCCATGACCGGCTTGGCATTGATAAGATCGTGCGGCATGGCCGTGGTCATTTCCTGATGGACCGACATTTTTTCCTTAATTGCCCGTTCCATTCGGACCAGACCGATACGGAACTGGTTCTCGAGCAATTCTCCTACAGCCCGCACACGGCGATTTCCCAGGTGGTCAATGTCATCTATGGTTCCGATATTTTTTACAAGCTTAAGCGCATACTTGATAACCGCGTAAAAATCCTCGGCGGTTAAAGTCCGCTGTTCCAGAGGGGTGTTCAAACCCAGCTTGATGTTGAACTTCAACCTTCCGACTTTGGAGAAATCATATTTTCGGGGGTCGTAAAACATCCCTTCGAAAAGTGCGGTGGCTGTTTCAATGGTCGGCGGGTCACCCGGCCGCTGTTTTCGATAAATTTCTATCAAAGCATCCGACTGGGATTTAATGGTGTCCTTATTGAGCGTCTGGGAAATGATGGTGCCGGTATTCTCCCTGTCCGGGTAGAAGACTTCCAGCGAATGGATGTCCGATTCGCTCAAAACCGTGATCGTTCCCGAAGTAACTTCGGAATTGGACTCAATCAGGATTTCGCCGGTTTCATGGTTGATCACCTCGTCGATGGAAAGGGCGCCTTCCAGGGATTCGATGTCGGCTTTCGTCTCTTTAACTCCGGCCTTTATCAGCTGGTTATACAGACTTTCTGTAATCTTCTTCCCTTTCGGGCAGAGTACTTTCCTGCCCTTTGGATCTTTGATGTCTTCGATCGCCCTCGATCCGATCAAATCCCTTCCCGGGGTTCTGAAAAGGTCTTTTCCCTTCCAGCGCATCGTAACCGGACTGTAAAATTCCCGGAGAATATCCACGTCGCCGTTGAGCCCCAGTGCGCGAAGGAATGTCGATGCAAGAAACTTCCTCTTGCGATCGATACGAACGTAAAGGATGTTTTTCTGGTCGAATTCAAATTCAACCCAGGATCCGCGGTAGGGAATAATTTTCGCGAGTATGAAAGACCGCCCGGCATTGGACTCAAAAAAGACACCCGGCGACCTGTGCAACTGGCTGACGATAACGCGCTCGGTCCCGTTCACGATGAACGTCCCGTTTTCGGTCATAAGCGGAATATCGCCAAAATAAACTTCCTGTTCCTTGATATCCCGGATGCTTTTCCCTTCCGTCTCGTCGTCCTTGTCCCACACGACAAGGCGCACTGTTACCTTAAGGGGAACCGCAAACGTCATTCCCCTCTCCTGGCACTCCTCAACGCTGTACTTCACGTTCAATTCGACGGTACTGCCGCAGTACTCGCATCTTGGATTTTCGATCTCGTTTTTTGCGCCGCAATGGCGGCAGGTGCCGACATCGGGATTGTATGGGCTGTTCACAATCGCCTTGCCGCATTCGGAACATGCAGCACGCAGGTAGTCCAACCCTTTCAGATTGCCGCATTTACACTGCCAGTTGCCGATGGAATATTCCACGAACTCCAGAGAGGAAGTGCCGCGAAAATCATTAATCGGGAAAACGGAGTTGAAAACCGCCTGCAGGCCTACATCCTCACGTTCCGAAGACGGAATATCCATCTGTAAAAACCTGTGATACGACTTTCTCTGAACTTCGATTAAATTCGGAATAGGAATGCTGGTATGGATTTTCGCGAAATCCATGCGGTCCCGGTACACATTCGAAGTGCTGATATTGGTCATTGAAAAATTTACCTCGAATTGCT
>JAFGTD010000263.1 GCA_016934295.1 Acidobacteriota bacterium | reverse complement strand
GGAACTGGCAGACGCACAGGACTTAAAATCCTGGGCCCCTTAAGGGGCGTGTGGGTTCGATTCCCACCCTCGGTACCAGCCTCCGCCAAGGCTTCGGCTGGCAAGCCGGAGTCTTGGCGGAGGCTGCCCGCCGTAGCCATCGTCCCTTCTATAAACGACTGAAATTTAACAACCAGCTATTCTATCAGTAGCGGGATGTATCAATTGCGGGCGAAGGCCGGCTGTCACTTTCCGAAGATACCCTCGAAATGCCCTGATTGTGTCCTTTGCTGTGTCCGCGAGGAACCAAGTGTATCCAACTCAGGCTAACTGGAACCAAAATGGAAGGGAAATTCGGAAGAAGCGAAAACCAGAACTTTTCACAGCTATCTTCTCAGCCCAAGAAAGTCACTTTTCCGGTTTTGGTAATCGGGGAATTGTGATTCATGGTTCCAGATTCATCTTCCGCAGGAGGGCTTTATAGCGGGGGTGGGAGCGGAGGGGATCATAAATGGGGAAATTATACGTTGTAACAATAAGCCAGTCATGCCGGTCGATTGCCTTTTCAAACCATTCTATGCCTTTTTCAATTTCTCCTAGACTGCAGTACATCCATGCGAAAGCGGAAGGCGACACATAGGTTTTTTCTGCAAGAGCCTGCAATTCTTTCAGGAATCTATGGGCTTCATCAATCTTGCCCGCCTTTGCATATGCGACGCCCGGTATAGCCAGTGCCCATTGTCCTTGTCCAAGAATTTTCGCTGCCTTTTCGCATGCTGCAATTCCTTCATCCGGTTTATCTACCTGGAGATAAGTAAATCCCAGGAATTGATACGCAGTATAAAAATTAGGATCAAACTCAAGTGCACGTTGTAAATACTCTACGGCCGGTTCCCACTGTCGACAAAAGTAGTACAAGGTCCCAAGAGTAGTCTGGAGAAAAGATGAGAGTGGATCCGATTCCACTGCCTTCTTAATCTCATCAATGGCCATATCCAGACGACGGGTTTGCATAAGGACATATGTGGCATAATCATGGCGGGCCATTACAGAATTCGGAGCGAGTTCCAGGGTCCGGCGGAATTCATGCTCAGCTCCCTCCCAATCATATTCACAGGCGCGAAAACGAGCTAACATCGCACGGGCTTCCGGTAGCATTTCATCAAGTCCCAGGGCTTTCAATACCGCCTGTTTGGCTTCCGTCATTGCAGTCCCGGGAACAAGGTATCCTAAAAATCCCATGTTGTGGTAAAACCATGACAATCCATACCATGCCAGGGAATAATTCTGATCTACTTCGAGTGCTTGTTGGAAGTATTCCTTACACTTATATAAACTTTCCGGTGTGGTCTTTTCTAGTTGATAAAGCCCTTTTAAGTACAGACTGTGAGCATCCACATTCTTGGTGTATTGCTTGATTATCGGGCGATCAGCCGTAAGCTGGACACGCAGTTTATCCACGATTGTCTGACATATTTCGTCCTGGATAACGAATACATCCGTCATATCACGATCATATCTCTCCGACCAAAGATGGTATCCATCCATCGCATTGATAAGCTGAGCTGTGATACGAATGCGATTGCCTGACTTCCGAACACTACCTTCCAAGATAGTGCGAACATTAAGGATATCTGCTATCTTCCGGATATCTTGTTCTTTACCCTTAAATGCAAACGCAGATGTACGGGCTACAACTTTTAGTCCCTGAATCTGAGTTAGTGCATTAATGATCTCTTCCGCCAACCCATCGCTGAAGTATTCCTGCTCCTTATCCCCGCTCATGTTTACGAACGGAAGCACAGCAATCGACGGTTGAGGTTCAGTTGAACCCTTCGACTTCTTCTCCTCTACTACCTTCTCCAGGGCGGCCTTAACCTGTGACATCGTTTGATACCGGTCTGAGGAATTCTTCTCAAGGCACCGCTTCACAATCCTTTCAAGTAGGGGAGATGTCTTCAAAGGAGCAGGTTCATCTCTCAAAAGAGCAGCAATGGTTTCAGAAACACTGTCACAAGAAAATGCCCTTTCCCCGCTCAGCACCTCATACAGCACCAGCCCGAAGGAGAAAATATCTGACCTCACATCCGCCGGTTGCCCCTGCGCTTGTTCCGGGGACATGTAAGCCACGGTGCCCAGAATTGCACCTGCCTGGGTTGCGGGGAAGTCCGCCGTCGGCAAACTGGATATGGATGCATCCTGCTCGTAGAGCTTTGCCAGGCCAAAGTCGAGCAGCTTCACGGAGCCTTTATCTGTCACCATGATGTTGGACGGTTTCAGGTCCCGATGGATGATTCCGTGCTGGTGTGCTTCCTCAAGGGCGGTAGTGATTTGAATGGCCAGCCGCACGGCTTCCTGCTCCGGTAGGGGGCTGGAGAGGGGTTTGCCCTCGACGTACTCCAGGACGAGGTAATCCTCGCCGATATCGTGCAGCTGGCAGATGTTGGGATGGTTCAACGCCGCAATGGATCGAGCTTCCTGCTTGAAGCGTTCGCTGTGCTGCTCCTTGACCTTCTTGATTGCCACAATGCGCCCCAGGCGGGTGTCCCGCGCCTTCCACACATCGCCCATGCCACCGGAGCCGATGGCTGAGATGATTTCGTATGGGCCGAGTTTGCTTCCTGGGGATAGGGGCATGTCTAAATAGCAAGTTCCTTTTTATTCTGCTTGGTCTGGATGAACTAAGGTTTCGTCATTCCATATTGAATATATGATCTTCCACGAGTTATCAGATTCTCTTTTAAATACTAGTATCCAATTGCCGTTGACATCAAACGGTTCACTACCAGTCTTCGGTGTTATCAATGAGGACCATTTGATATGAGCAACAGCCAGATTGCCACTCACCTGAACATTCTCAACAACATCCTTTTCTTCCCGAGGAGACAAATTGTCGAACATCTGTTCTGCGCTCTGTTGAATAGCTTCTTTCCCTATGGAAGGAGGTTCGTTTGGCGGAATCCTAACGGCATCGTCTCCGTAAATTGAAATAAGCTTATAGAGGTCACCAGCATTCACTGCACTATTTAATTCAGCAATCTTTTCCTTGATAGCCTGAATATCTGCTTCAACATCAGCCTTTGGTTCAACAAGTACTCTTTCACCCTGTTGACAGCCAGGGCAGCACAGAAGGATTAAAGGGATGAGCATGAGTAATGTTTTCATGGTTCCTCCTTTATGGGATGGGCTTATTTCAATTATGGCGGCGACACTTTTTGTTTTAATTCTTCAAACCAGTTTAGAACGATGTGCATTTTTTCTCGTACCTCACCTGAGGTTTCGGTCTCTTCAACCGGGACCGGTTTGAACATCAGGAACCTGCCGTCCGGGTGGATGTCCCAGGTAGAGCCTGCGAGGGTGACACTATTAAAATAAGGTTCACGAAAAAGGATTCTTGGTGTTTCCCTGTCAAAGGTCGGTTCACTATTGATGCGTGCGGCCATGACAGCATCCCCATTGCGGTAAAACAATTCCCGGCTGTCCCTGGACCACAGCGGATTGGTGCCTCCGTCTATGGATACCAGCCATCGGCTCTTGTCAACATCGGGAAAGGGTCGAACAAACACTTCGTATCGACCGAATTCATTCTGCTGATAGGCAATCCAGTTTCCATCCGGCGAAACTCTCGGTCGGCGTTCACTGAATTCATTTTGGAGGATCGGCTCATATTTCCGCTCTCCCTCCAATGGCAGTATCCCGATATCACCATTCAGTGAATCGTCCACCAGAACCAGCGTCTTACCGTCCTTTGATTGGGACCATGCATTGATGCGGTCGGTGTCCTGCCTGGAAAGGAGAGGTTCCGCTTCTCCCGAGCCGTCCGCATTCTTCCAATAAATTGTGCCTTCGGATGAATACACGATCCTGTTTCCATCGGAGGTCCATATTGGAACCCCCGCTTTGGTTGTAAAGGTTAATCGTGTCAGGTTTTTCTGGCTTAGATTGAAAATAGAAATATCTGAATAACCCACCAAACCTGTCGTAAAAGCTACTTTTGTTCCGTCAGGCGATATATTGGGGAAAAGGTAGTTGTCGGGTTTTATCTCCAGCGGTTTCGCATTCCCTTCAGCATCTACCCAAAACGGCATCATTTGAACAGGCGATTCGGGCACATAGACCAGCGTTCCGGTTTCTGAAACGGTATACATTGCATAGTTATTTGCCATTTGAAAGTTTTCTTCGAGAGAAATCGATTCGCCGGACGGCTGAAATTTGTCAATGTCAAATGCGCGTGCATAAAGGTCATTGTCTATCAGGTAAATGATATGACCGGTTGGCACGTACCGGGCAAGTTTGCCGGGAAATAATCTTGAGAGTTCCTTCGATCTGAGGGAATATAGAACAACCTCAGCATCAGAGTGGATTGGGTCGTTGGTTAACAACACGTAGTCTCCGTCGGGCAGAACCTGAGGGTACCTGAGATTGGCCGGGGGCTCCTTTTCCGCTACCAGTTCAGGATTTCCGCCCTTTGAGGCCACTCGAATAATTTTTCCATCGATATTGCTGAAAAGGATTGTCTCGGGCTCATACCAGTCCGCGCCCTGAATATAGAACGGGGTATTGCACAATTCAGATGGAGTGCCGCCTGTTACAGGGATTTTCTTCAATTTTTGATCGTTCGTTGAGTAGTAGCCGATCCATTGACTGTCGGGAGAAAAAAACGGCATTTCCGCATTCCCGTCACTGCCGGATACGGGCGTCGCTTCCAACCTCTCTATTGGTCTTACATAAATTCCATCATCGGCGCAATAGACAAACAATTTGCCGTTGGGCGATATGGCAAAGACCTGGCGGGGAGTGCCTGTTAATTTCTGATCGCCCGGCAGACTGAATTCGAAACGGCTTACCGGAGGCGATTCAACAGGTTTGAGTTTCCATGCGGCAAAACCCCCGATTATGAAAGCAACTAGGGTCATTGCGATCCAAGGAAGGGAGACGAACCGTTTTGTCCGAGCTGCAGCCTCCTCTGTGCCAGGGGTTAACAGCACGCCATTCGGATCCCCCAGGACATCCACGATATCCACCCGGGCGTCGCTTATGCCGTTGTAGCGGTTTTTTAAATCTTTCTTCAGGCAACGTTCCAGCAGCAACCGGATTCTTGGATGAAGATTCCGGGGGAGGCTTTGCCATTCCGGTTCTCTTGCCAATACGGATGCAAGGGTGTCTGAAACAGTATCGCCGGTAAATACCTGCTTCCCCGTCAGCATCTCAAAGAGCACAACTCCAAACGCCCAGATATCCGCCCGTTTATCGACTTCCTTTCCACGCGCCTGCTCCGGAGACATATAAGCAGCTGTGCCGAGAATGACTCCCTGTTGCGTAGCCGCTACGCTCAGTGTCGGGGAGTTCGAGAGGTTCAGGTCGGCCTGTTCTCCCGCAAAGGCTTTCGCCAATCCAAAGTCCAGCACCTTCACTTTCCCGTCCGGAGTGACCTTGATGTTTGCCGGCTTCAGGTCCCGGTGGATCACACCTTTCTCATGTGCGGCTTCGAGGGCTTCGGCGATCTGAAGGGCAAGCTCCAGGATTCCTGGGAGCGCCGCCGTCCCGGCGGCTTTTTCAGCAATGTAATCCGCCAGTGTTATGCCTTCCACAAGCTCCATCACAAGAAAGTTTGTCCCATCCACTTCTTCAAGACCGTGGATCGCGGCAATGTTTGGATGGTTGAGGGAAGCCAGCAGCTTCGCTTCACGCTGGAAACGGGCTACACGGTCGGCATCCTGGGCAAATTCTGGAGGCAGCATCTTGATCGCCACATCGCGGCCGAGCTTTTTGTCCTTGGCCTGATAGACCTCACCCATTCCGCCCTTGCCGAGTTGGGAGGTGATTTCGTAATGTGCGAGTGTCTTACCGATCATAGGAAGACCTGAATCATGTATAGGAGCGGTTCAATTTAATCCAGATTAATGAAAAGTTGTTTAAAGAAATGCCGTCCCATTTTAGCGAAATTGCTTTTTCTTTGGTAGTTAAGAGTTTTTAAACAATCTTTTTAAGAAACTCAGTCCAACTGCATTAACTTGGATGGCAACAGCCCCTTTGTTGGCTGTCTTCGCTGCCCCACTGACATCACTCGCAGAGTTATATTTCATCCTATAAATACCCTGTCTCTGGTGAAATTACTTGACTTCGACTTCCCGTTGAACGATATTAATATTGTATCCCCGATGACATGCTCATCGGGCCCCGAGCATCTTCGGATGACTCGGGTTTTTTTATGCACTTCATTCGAGGGAGCGACATGGCCCGATACGCCGTTTACGTAGACGGTTTTAACGTGTTTTATGCCCTTAAGTGGTCATACCGCCAGTTCCTGTGGCTCAACTATCGCGCCCTAGCAGAGACGGTCCTCGGACCAAAAGATTCTCTGACCAATACCATTTACTTCAGTGCTCTGGCGAAGTGGAAGCCGAATGATGTCAAGCAGCATCAGACTTTCATAAAAGCCCAGAGATGGGCTGGTGTCGAGGTTGTACTCGGCAAATTTAGGGAGAAGGAAATCGCCTGCCACCTCTGCCATCAAAGATTCCGGACTCACAAAGAAAAGAGAACCGATGTAAACATTGCCGTGCGTGTGGTTGCCGACGCCGTCAAAGATCTTTACGACCGAGCAGTCCTGGTAACAGCCGACTCGGACCTCATCCCTGCCATTCAGACTGTTCATGAGCTTGCGCCTGCCAAGCAGATCGGTGTTATGATCCCCATTGGCCGCAACAGCTACGACCTGAAGAACACCGCCGACTTCATTAAGAAGATGCCCCAGGCTAAGCTTAAGCATGCATGCTTCCCTCAATCATTACCACGGGGAATGACACGATTCGCAAGCCATCAAACTGGCCATAGTCAATAATGAAAAGTAGCTGTCAATTAGAATCCACTGTCATTATAGAAATTATAGATACTGCGTTTTAAAAGTTACCCTTATCGGGCTGGGCATTTCTCCAATCATTGTAAAAAGTTGATTCTCATATGCTAACCCTCCGTAGTGTTATCCGTTGTGCGAATTCCCGATCAATCCACCGGTACCTTCTGCTTCAGGTCCTCAAACCAGTTGACGATGATGTTGATTGTATCCATACGTTCCGGGGTGGACTCGTCCCATGCAACATTCTTGACCATCAGGAATTTTTTGCCGTCCAAACTGATGTCATAGTTCTGGGTTCTTTCAATAGTATAAATATCCGGAAAAAGAATTTCATGATCACGGAATGTAAAATCCGGTGATGTTTCGACAGGAATCGCCGCCATTACTCTATGGCTTCTGCCCCGGCAAAAGACTTCTCTGTCGTCCCGGGACCACCTGGGTTCCGTAACGTCGTAGGTAGAAATTTCCTGCCAACCCTTGTCGACATCAGGAAACGGACGAACCAAAATACTGCTGATATCCGATTTTAATGACAAATACGCCAACCATCGGCCATCGTGGGAAATATGAGGATTTGCGATCACAAACTCTTCTTCCAGTAATACTTTCTTTTGATGCCCTTCCTCTAATGAAATGCTTGTTATCATGAAGCGATCACCCGCTTCATTGCCTTCTTCCAGAATCACTTCCCTGCCGTCCGCCGACCAGGTTGTTGGTCTTCCGTCGCTGGAGACATCTCCCAGAAACTCGGCGCGACCCATACCATCCGCATTCTTCAGATACAGGCCGAAGGTTTCATTTCGGTTTGAAACAAAAACGATCTGCTTGCTGTCCTTAGTCCAGAGAGGAAAAGCGTCTTCAGCAGGATTGTCTGTAATTCTTCTCAACCTTGATTTGGCGTCCAGGTCCCAAACATAAATTTCCGTGTTCCCGTCCACCTCAACGCCGACCGCAACATGATTGCCATCGGGAGAAATCCGGGGAGTCTTGTATTTTTGGGGTGGAACCGGAATCAGAGTTTCATTCCCGTCGCGATCCACCCACACAAGGTTTCGCTCCGATGAGAGAGAGGATTTCCCGGGAACATATACAAGGACTCCGGTATCAGAAAAACTATACTGCGCGGAACCCGTTTGAAACAGGGAATTTGCCAGGTACACATTTTCTTCGAGATTCTTGCCCTCCTGAGTCGTTTCCAGATTCTTAATGTCGAAGCCAACCGCATACAGGCCATCATTTCTTGCATAAATTAAATGCCCTGAGGGTACATAGCGGGCATCGGTTCCACCATCCACAAGAACCTTACGATCTCCCGTTTTTAGTGACTCTGCCATGATCTGTGCATCTTCCCAGCGACGAGTATCAAGAACTTTCGTATATAGTATCCAATCTCCACCGGGCAATACCTGCGGACCTATCAACAGTTCATCCGGTTTCGAAGGGACAAGCATTTCCGCTTCTCCGCCCTTTGCAGGAACACTCACAATTCCATTTCCCTGCCCGAACACGATCCGGTCGTCCTTTCCCCAGGTTGCGCCGAATATCCAATTCGCGTCACAAAGTTTTTTAGGCACGCTGCCGGTAATGGAGATGGTTTTAAGTTGCATGTCTTTCCGGGACCAATACCCAATAGTTTTACCGTCAGGTGAGAAGAAAGGAGTGTTTGGGCCATCGTCCGTTCCGGAAACAGGTTCGGCCGTCCATTCGCCAATATTTTTGAGGTAGAGCTGATAGTTTGCCACATAGACAATTCTTGTCCCGTCAGGCGAAATTGCAACCACCGTTCTGTCCACATCCGCACAGATCTGGTCATCCGGCAACACATAAACAAACCGCATGAGAGGGTCCGGTTGGGAACTTCTCCACATCCAGACCACTGTTCCGACAATGCCGGCAATAAGAATCACAGTTGCGGCAAGTGCAAACATTCTGAGCCATGGTTTCTTTCGCAACCCGGATGTGCCTGCAGGCGGGGAGAGTACTGCGTCGGGATCGGCCAGTGCTTCTTGAACGTCCACCCTGGCGTCGCCAATATCACGGTATCGGTTCCTTGGATCTTTATCCAGGCACCGCTCTAGCAGCAACCGGATCCGTGGATGGAGATTTGGGGGGAGGCTTTGCCACCCAGGTTCAGTTTTGAGAACAGATGCAAGGGTGTCTGAAACTGTATCCTCCGTAAATACCTGTTTTCCCGTCAGCATCTCAAAGAGCACAACTCCAAACGCCCAGATATCCGCCCGTTTATCGACTTCCTTTCCTCTTGCCTGTTCCGGTGACATATACGCAGCAGTGCCCAGGATGACGCCCTGCATGGTAGCTGCCTGGCTCAAGGTAGGAGAGTTGGACAGGTTCAAATCAGACTGTTCGCCGGCAAATGCCTTGGCAAGGCCAAAATCCAGGACTTTTACCTTGCCATCTGGAGTCACTTTAATGTTCGCAGGTTTCAGATCCCGGTGGATCACGCCTTTCTCATGGGCAGCTTCGAGAGCTTCGGCGATCTGGAGGGCGAGTTTCAGGGCGTATTCAACGGGGATGGAGCCGGATTTGATGCGCTCATCAAGCGTCTGCCCTTCGACTAGCTCCATCACAAGGAAATTTGTTCCATCTACTTCTTCCAGTCCGTGGATGGCGGCAATGTTCGGATGATTCAGCGAGGCCAGCAGCTTCGCTTCCCGCTGGAAACGGGCTACACGGTCTGTATCCTTGGCGAACTCCTCAGGCAAGACCTTGATCGCCACATCGCGGCCGAGCTTGGTGTCCTTGGCCTGATACACTTCTCCCATACCGCCCTTGCCGAGTTGGGAGGTGATTTCGTAATGGGCCAGAGTTTTACCGATCATTTTAATATCTCTTTATTGGAATCTGTCACGCTCTCTTCCATTCCGACTTGTTAGGCGAAGCAGGAAAGGGCGAAGCCGGATCATGGTGCAGGCACCTTTTGCTTTAATTCTTCAAACCAGTTCAGGATGATGTTAATCTCGGAGATTTTCGGCAGAGGCAAAAACTCCTCCTGGCCTCTCACGAACGTTTGATCGTCCGGCATGAAATCGTAACTTCTGGCTGCCTGATTATCCGGGATAGGGCCTTTATAGATTATTTTTGGTTTGCCCGGCTCCAGAGTTTTTCCATGAGAAATATCAACGGCGTATATCTCAGCAGTACCGCCCAGGCTCCTTTCATGCCGGCTTAAATAAAAAAGCTTTTCCCCATTCCGGGACCATAAAGGTTCCGATCCGCCGGCAGCGGATATCTGTTTTTCATCAACAAGCCCGGGATAGGAAACGATATAAACCTCCTCGCGTCCCGACTTGTCTGAAGAATATGCAAGCCATCGGCCGTCGGGCGAAAGGTCCGCGTCCCACTCGTTCGCCTGAGGAGAATGTATGAGGGGCCGCGTTTGGCGAGTCTCATCCAGAGAGAGCTCCCAGATGTCACATTTTCCCGGCGCTTCCGTTTGCGTCTGTATAAAGATCAGCGTTTTGCCGTCCGCGGAACAGTCTGCGGGAACTTGCCTGTGTTCGCTTTCCGTAAGCTGTTCGGGCGGAGCACTGAAATCCACAGATTGCCTAAATAGATTACGATTTTCATAAAATATATAAGAGCCGTCATGCGACCAAATAGGAAATGCTCCATACTCGTTCGGCATCCGTGTTGCCGCTCCACGGCCGATATCATGAATCTGCACGCTGCTTTCACCGCGGCTGAAATTGAAAAAGGCCAGTAGGCTGCCGTTGGGCGATAATCGGGGGATAAGTTTTAAACCCGGCGGTGTACTGAGGATAGGTTTTGTATTCCCCTTCAGATCTGTAAATACAAACGACATCGTCGCATCCGGAGCGATTCCGCCGGACAGGTAAGCGAGCGATCCAGTACTGGAAACGGTGAACTGGCCGGCGCCTGTTTCGCTATTAGGCGACCCGGTATTAACCGATTGCATCACATTTTCGATTACGGCGATGGCGTCTCCGGTTATTTCCAGCCGTCCGGCGTCAAATGGAGCTGCCATCAGGACTCCCTTGCGCAAGAAAACGAGATGGCCGCTCTGAAGATAGCGTGCATCCGCACCCTCGCGGATAAGCAGTTTTGGCTGCCCCGAATACAGCGGCTGTGCGGCGATGTCGCTTTCGTCCCAATCCGGAAACTGCCTCCGCGTTATCGTAAACAGAACGGCTTTCCCGTCGGGCAGCATATGCGGCAGGCGATGGCTCCACTCATTCGGGGCTCTGTCCAAAACCGTTATGGTTTTTGGTTCGCCCCCTGAAGCCGGAACCTGCATGAGTCCGCCGTCCAGCCGGCCGAATACGATCGAATCATTGTATCCCCATGACGCGCCAAACGGTTGCGCCGGTTCTTTGCATATCGTGGAAGAAGGCCCGCCGGATATGGGTACCTTCTTCAGTTCACCATCCGCCCAGAACCCGATCCATTGCCCGCCAGGTGAGAAAAATGGCCCGATAGCCCCTTCCGTATTGTTAATCGGCTCCGCATTGTCCTTATCCAGTGAGCGCTTATAGAGTTGTGTACGGGGAGGATCGCCCTGCCCGCCGATTAAAACCAGAAGGTTGCCGTCGGGCGAGAAAGCGATCGCTGTTCTACTCGGCATATTTCTGTATGAGGTGTTATTGGGATCCAGGGTTTTGATTTGTTCAGAGGGCTGCGGGGTCAATTTGCCATGAAAGACAACCGGTTTGCCGGAAATTTTGAAGCTCCATACCGCGATTCCTGTCGCAACGATCGCGATCATAGCGACAACACCTAAATGAATAAACCTGCGAAAACCTTTTTTACTGCTGATCGTTGTATCAGCTATAGAGGTGAAGGCGTTCGACTCTTCAATCTGGATCCACACATCGGCTATATCCCGGAATCGCCGGCTTTTGTCCTTTTCCAAACACCGACGCAATACAAAGCGAACATTTTGCGGGGTGCGGGAAGGTAATACATTCCAATCCGGCTCTTCCTTGATTACGGCTGCAAGCATCTCCGTAACCGTCTCCCCCTCAAACGCCCGCCTGCCAGCCAGACACTCATACAGAATGCAGCCGAAAGCCCAGATGTCGGCCCGCTTATCCACACTCTTGCCCTTCGCCTGCTCCGGACTCATGTACGCAGCGGTACCGAGAATCACTCCCGGTCGAGTCATGGCCTCCGTGAGGGTGGGGGATTGTGAGGAGTCGATGCTCTGCGTTTCATCGGAGAACGCCTTCGCCAGACCGAAATCCAGGATCTTGACCTTCTCTTCCGCCGTAATCATCACATTGGCAGGTTTGAGGTCACGGTGAATGACTCCCTTTTCGTGGGCGGCCTCCAACCCTTCCGCTATCTGGCGGCACAGCGCGAGGGCATCCTCAAGCGGCAGTGCTCCCTTGCTCAGCCTG
>JAFGTD010000262.1 GCA_016934295.1 Acidobacteriota bacterium | reverse complement strand
GCAATTGAAAGGCCTGCGGGAAAAGGCGCTGCAGGCGGTTGTGGAGGAGCGTCAAAACGGACCGTATGCATCGTTCGAGGATTTTATCCGCCGCGTGCCGCTCGATCCGGCGGATATCAGGATACTGGTCAAGGCGGGCGCGTGCGACAGTATTTCCGGTGGTGCGACACGGCCGGAAATGATCTGGAAAGCCTTGGCCCTGCATGAGACGCGTGCGTCGCGACATCCGGCGATCCGCACGCTGTTTCAGGATATGGACCCTGTCGTTGCGCCGCGGGTTCCCCGTTACAGTGCCCGCACGATTCTGGAGCATGAACTCGAGACCCTGGATTTTCTGATCAGCCGGCACCCGTTGTCGTTGTATGCCGCGCTGCTTTCAAAACTGAGGTATGTGAGAGGCGCGGATATTCATAAATTTATCGGCCGTCGGGTGACGACCGTAGGCTGGTGGGTAACCGGAAAAGTCGTTACAACCCGGCAGGAGGAGCCGATGGAGTTCATCAGCTTCGAGGATACGACCGCGCTGTATGAGACCACTTTCTTTCCCCAGGCGTATGCGCGTTTCTGCCACATGATGTGCCGTTCCCGCCCCTACGTCCTGACGGGACTGGTCGAGGAGGACTTCGGGGTCGTCAGCCTGACCGTCGATTCCGTCCGGCTCCTGTAGAAAATCGGGGCGTCCGCTGTCGGAGCGGATAAAATTTTTATTGATTATATTGACACTGTTCATATTTGTACTTAGTATAAATCCCGATGCAGGACATATTGAAAATACTTCGAGATCATGGAGTGTCTCCAACACCGCAGCGGATTGCCGTTGCCAAGGTAGTTCTTTATACAAAAAAACATCCATCGGCGGACGATATCTGGGGGATTGTTAAAAAATCCTGGCCCACGCTGTCCCGGACCACCGTATACAACACTCTGAATCTTCTTGTTGAAAAGGGAGTATTGAAATCCAAAATCATCAGGGAAGGGAAAACCGTTTACGATCCCTGCGTTGAAAGGCATCACCATTTTATCGATGAAAAAACGGGAGAAATTTACGATATCCCGTGGAATTCGGTGAAGGTGACGGGAGTGAATTCTCTTAAGGATTTCGAAGTACTGGAATATCACGTGGTCATTCGAGGCCGCAGGAAGAGGTAGTAACAGTCCGTTTTCGGAAAAGTTATTTTCCTGATTCCTATTATTGGCATGCTGCCTAAGAAAGGAGCATTTATGGCGGAAGAAATGGAAGTCGGTTGTGCCCGACCGACAGGAGGACCGGTTGGCGAAGAGCCCTCTGAAGAGCCGGTTCCCGGAACTCAATCTGGAAAGGAGAGCAAACCCATGATTCAAGTCGGCAAAAAGGCGCCGGATTTCGTCGCACCTGCCTATCAAAAAGGCAAATTTATTTCCGTAAAACTGTCGGAGTATTTGGGAAAATGGGTGCTGTTATGTTTTTACCCGGGTGATTTTACCTTTGTTTGAGCGACTGAAATTTCGGCAGTTGCCGTAAAATATCCCGAATTTCAGAAGCTCGGGGTAGACATTCTTTCCATGAGCATCGACAGTATCTACGTGCATAAAATGTGGGACGACAATGAGTTGTCTAAAATGGTGAATGGAGGCGTCCCCTTCCCGATGCTGTCCGACGCCGGGGGCAGAGTGGGAAAAGCGTTCGGAATTTTCGATGAAGACGCCGGGGTGGAAACCCGGGGACGGTTTATCATAGATCCCGAGGGTGTTGTTCAGGGTTATGAAGTCTTGACGCCTCCCGTGGGGCGCAATATCAGCGAATCCCTGCGCCAGGTGCAGGCTTTCCAGGTGGTAAGAGACACCAAAGGTAAAGAAGCCACGCCATCGGGTTGGAAGCCGGGCAAATTAACGCTTAAACCGGGCCCGGATCTTGTGGGCAAAGTCTGGGAAGTATGGAAAACCGATATGGCTTTTGACTGATGCCATTCCCTGTTTGATCTGATTGCAGGGCGAATCCATGTATTCGCCCTGCAGACATCCTATACAAGAATTCGATATAAGATTTTTCTGTTTAGAGCTCCGACGAGTAGAACTTTATTGCAGAAAGGCTTCTTACTATGTTTTTTGAACAGTTCAAGGTCGAAGGCCTCGGTTGCTATTCGTACCTGATCGGTTGCCCCGGCGCCGGTGTGGCGTTCGTTGTGGATCCTGAGCGCCATGTCGACCGGTATCTTGAAACGGCCGAACGGGAAGGAATGCATATTACGCATATCTTTGATACCCACCTGCACGCCGATCATATTTCCGGGGCGGTTGAGCTGGCGGACAAGTCGGGCGCCGATATTTACGTCCACCCGGAAGTGCAGGGCGAATACCCGCACAAGACGATACGCGGCGGCGACCGCTTTTCCTTCGGGGTGGCGAAGGTGGAAATCCTGGAAACGCCGGGCCATACCCCCAACTCGGTTACGCTTGCCGTAGCGGATACTTCCCGTTCTCCCGAAACAATGCTCCTGCTTACCGGGGATCTGCTTTTTGTCGGGGATATCGGCCGGCCCGACCTGGCCGGGGAGGACATGCTCGAACAGCAGGTTCGGAATCTCTATGACAGCCTGTACAAAAAGCTTTCCAGATTTGAGGACTGGGTCGAGGTCTACCCGGCTCATGGAGCGGGATCTCTCTGCGGCAAGGGCATGAGCAGCAAACCGATGAGTACTCTCGGATTTGAACGGAAGAATAACCCTCTTTTAAACGGCATGCCGTTTGAGGAATTCCGACGCGTAATGACCGGTGGTTTCCAGCTTCGTCCTCCCGGTTTTGTCGAAATCGTGAAGAGGAACCGAATTGCGCCGAAGGCTTTGGGCTCCCTGCGGGAGGTCGGCAGGCTTTCGGTTTTTGAAGTTGAAAATCTAAAAGAACAGGGGGCCGCGCTGGTTGATGTGCGGCATGCAACGTCCTTCGGAGCTTCATTCATTCCGGGATCCCTGAACATAGGTTTGATTCCCCAGTCCGCCACCTGGCTCGGGATGGTGACCCATGCGGAAAACGATATTGTCGTCATCAGTGACACAGAAGCGGACGCCCGTACCGCGGCCCACCAGTTCCGGCGCGTTGGATTCGATAAAATTCTCGGATTTCTCGACGGTGGCGTTTCGAACTGGGCGATGGCCGCGTTGCCGCTGGACCATCTGCCGCAGTTGAGTGTACAGAGCCTCAGGCGTGTTATGGAGAAATACCCGGACCACATTGTCCTCGATGTGCGTACCGACGAGGAATGGGATCAGGGACATATTGAAAATATTCAACACAAACCGGTCGCGGACCTTGTACGGGAAGGGATCGATATTGAGGACAAGAACAGTCATATAAGCGTTATATGCGAGTCGGGCCATCGGTCCAACATTGCAGGAAGCATCCTCAAGGCGGCCGGGTACGAACACACCTACAGTGTTATCGGCGGCATGAGTGCATGGCGGCAACTGCATCGGATGAGATAAGCACAGGCTGTCGTAAGCATACCGGGAATTTATAAAGGAGGCTGATCATGGCGACACTGGAACCCGGCAGCAAAGCTCCCGTTTTTACCCTGATGAATCAGGATGGGGAAAAGGTCCGCCTGGCGGATTTCAAGGGGAAAAAGTTACTGCTCTTTTTCTATCCGAAGGCGAATACGCCCGGCTGCACCAAACAGGCCTGCAGTGTAAGTAATTCCTTGAAGAGTCTTAAAAGACTCGATGTTGCAGCCGTAGGCATCAGCCCGGATCTTCCGGACAAACAGATGAAATTTGACCTGAAACACAAGTTGGGATTCCCGCTTCTTTCCGATGCGGACAACAAGGTTGCCAGAGCTTACGGCGCCTGGGGCGAAAAGTCGATGTACGGCAAAAAATACGAAGGGATCATCCGATCCTCATTCCTGATTGACGAAAAGGCCAAAATCATTCAAGCCTGGTATAAAGTGAAACCGGACGATACGGTTCCACTGGTCTTGGAATCCTTGAGTTAATCAGAAAACAAGAGCGGCGCCGGGCTGTTGTCGGTCGAGTGGGTATCCGAAATTTCCGAAACATCGATCCGGCTTCCTTTGCTTCTTCAAAACCACCTCAATCGCATCTTGCGGGCACATCGCTTTATCGAAAATTAAAAATAATTACGTTCAAGATTTTTGAGTTGACATTTTGTTTAAACGGCATCATATTTATATTGACTGATGAGTCAATCAATAAGGAGAAACTATTATGGCACCCAGGAGCAAAGAGGCAAATCAGGCGGTTCTGGACCGCCGGCGCGAGCAGATTATCCGAACGGCTTTTCAAATGTTTGCCGAAAGGGGTTATGCTGCGACCAAAATATCGGATGTCGCTTCGGCAGCGGGTCTAAGCCACGGTCTCATTTATCATTACTTCAAAACCAAGGAAGACGTTTTTACGGAACTAGTGAAAAGCGCCACAAACGTTTTCCGGGCTGTCACCAGATACGGATCCGGGTATGATTCCGATCCCCTGAATAAGATACGCGTCATAACTGAAATGGTTTTTTCCATGAGCCACAGTCCGGAAAGTGCGTACTACCTGAATATTGTCGAACAGGCTTTTATTTCGGAAGGAATATCCAAAGCATCCAAAAAAGTCATAGTTGAAAACATTACTTCCAGTATCCGATGCATTCGTGACCTCATTTTTGAGGGACAGAAGATGGGGCAGATTGTTCGAGAGGATCCACAGAGACTGGCTCTGGCCTATTATTCCATGGTCCGGGGAATAACGGGAATGCAGACCAAACTGGCCACCTTTCCCGATCTTCCAGCTTCCTTTTCCGACGCTGAAGTTATTGTCCGGTCCCTAAAAAATCCTGAATTTAAGGAGAAGCCGGCAGTTGCCCAAATAAAGGAGAAACGATTCTCTTCACTGAAAATCGTTCGCAAAACCTTTGTGTACCGTACACGCATCTCCCAGAAAGACGGCTTCATTTTCCATAATGAAAAAGTGACGAAAGCTGGGGCAAAAGGAAGAAAGGCATTTCGGATTGTAACGGAACAGGAAAATGGAGAAAGAATGGTTGCCCTGATCCATGCCGCGAATCTTCTTCCCATCCGTGTCGAATTCAGTATCGGGCGTGCAAAGGCGAACCACTTCATAGATTACAGGGACGATCGGGTTATCATTCAAAACCCGCAGCTCGGCATTAGGAAGGAACTCAGATTGAGCGGGCCGTATTATGACAATTATACCGTTCCCTACATTCTGCAGTCCTATCGGTTCGAGAGTGTTGAGAAAATGAAGCTGATCCTGGTCATGGACGGTATTTTAGGATGGCCTGTCGGTCCGTACGGCATCGAGATAAGGAACACGGGTAGGGAAACAGTGAAGATACCCGCAGGGGAGTTTGAATGCCATAAACTCGAATTGAGCAATCCCGTCTTTGAAAAAAGAAAAGTCTATTACTGGTATCCGGTGAATGGGCCGCGTTTTTACGTTAAAAGGAATATTTTAGGCTCGGTAACGGAATTAATGGGAATTCAATAGATTTGTTGTCGCTATTCCATTATTCCTGGCTACAGCATGAGGGGGAGATCGAAATGAAAGGATATCATCCGTTTAAATCTGCGGAGGCTAAAGAACGATGGGTCTGTAACATAAATGAGCTTGAAAAAACCTCATGGCCCGGTGATTCTGATTCCGTTTTTGTGGATACGTCCTTCGGCAAAACTTTCGTACGAATCTGCGGCCCAGAATCCGCTCCAATTCTTGTTCTACTGCATGGGATGGGAACAAATTCACTAATGTGGGCCGGGTATATCGAATCCTTCTCTAAAAAATACAGGACCTATGCCGTAGATGCGGTGGACGACTTCGGATTAAGCGTCAATTCAAAAGTGGTCAGTAGCGCCGGCGAATATTCTGAATGGCTCGATGAGTTATTTACGGGTCTTTATCTCGAAAAGGATATCAATATTGCGGGCGTGTCTTATGGCGGGTGGCTGGCAGGACAATACGCGCTGCGTCATCAGGACAGGCTGAAAAAAACTGTCTGGGTGTCTCCTGCAGCCACTGTTCTACCTCTAAGGAAGCAGTTTTATCTGAGAGGAGCTCTTATGCTGCTCCCTTTCAGATTTTGCCGGGCAAATCTGTTAACCTGGGCAAGTGAGGATCTTATAAAGCAGGATAGGGAGTCGTTTGAGAAAACATTGTGTCAGAATGAATTAGCCCTGCAGTGTTTTAAATCCCCCCAGGCGAGGACCTGGCCAACAGTATTGAACGATGAGGAACTGCAGAGTCTTAAAGTGCCTGTTTTATTCCTGACGGGTTCAAATGAAAAAGTCTATTCCCCTCACAAGGCCATGGAGCGCCTTGAAAGAGTCGCTCCTAACATCAGAAAGGAATGTATTCCCGGTGCGGGGCACGATCTGTTTGCTGTAAAGACGGAAATAGTGACTTCCAGGATCCTGGCATTTATGGAGAAAGAATTCTAACCATTCAAGGGAAATCGCCCAAAATATGATTAAGTTCAATTGAAGCAACAATTGGAGTCGTCCTACCCCAATTTATGTTTGTTACGAATACGGTGGATGTGTTAATACAGGGTAAAAGGGGGGGGGAGAAATGAACGACGCGAGAGTTTTCAGGTGCTGTCTCATTATTATGCTGGGGGTAATTATGGCTGCAACGGTTGTGTATGGTCAGGGCGAGTTTCTGGAAGACATTGTCAAAACATCGGGCGGGGATCTGAAGATCACGTGCATCGGCCACGCAAGTCTTATGTTTACCTTTTCGGGGAAGGTTATCCATATCGATCCCACAACGATGGTATATCCCGATTATGCTTCACTTCCTAAAGCGGACCTTGTTCTGGTTACTCATGAACATGGGGACCACATGGATGTAAAGGCTATCGACGCTATCCGTACCCCGGATACAAAAGTAGTCTCCAATGCTGCATCGGCCAAATCGATTTCCGACGCCATCATTATGAAAAACGGAGAGAAGCAAACCGTGGCGGGAATATCCATTGAAGCGGTTCCGGCGTACAACCTGGAAAAGCCGTTTCATCCCAAGGGCAACGGCAACGGGTATATCCTGACCTTTGGGGACAAGCGGATCTACGTGGCCGGGGATACCGAGAATGTGCCGGAGATGAAGGCGCTCAAGGGAATCGATGTAGCCTTTCTGCCGATGAACCAGCCGTATACGATGACACCGGAACAGGTCGCCGATGCTGCCAGGGCGATGATGCCCAGGATCCTCTACCCTTACCACTACCGTTTCGGCGAGACGGATACCGGGAAACTGGTTGATCTGCTCAAGGACGAACCGGGGATCGAAGTGCGGCTTCGCGACCTGCAGTAAGCAGAAAAGGAATTTTCAATTCTGTTCCGTGGATGCTTTCATGCACGGAGCCTCTTATTGGAACGCGGAAGTGCAAGCATGTAATTTCTATCCATCCTATGGCACCCGGGTGAAACATCATGAAATATTCTCGATTACTATTACTGAGTTTCGGGCTTTTCCTGATATTGTCCTGTTCACAGGAGTCTCGCATGGGAAATTCTCGTAATGCCGCAACGGATATTGCCGCTGCACCGCCCGGCTGGATGGATTCGGCTGTAAAAGATCTCGAAGAAGATCTCGTGAAGATGTCTGGGGAATCCCAGCGTCTTCGAGCACGACGCGGATTGAAACAGGTGGCCCGATTCTGGCGCGATTCCGACGGCGGCCGGGCTGTATTTGAAAAGTTCGTTTCTGAAAATTTTGCCTGGAACCAGGCTGCACTGGATACGGCGTTCACCCGTTTCGAACGCCTGCTCGAAACGGCGCTTGGGCATCTGCACGAAATCAATCGCGAATTCCGCCAGCACATGGATCTCGATGCGGGTCCGATCGCGCCCTACGACGAGGTCTTTGCGGGCTACGATCCGTTTGCGCATCTGAATGACGACTTCTTCAATAATAAACTGGCTTTCGTCGTACTTCTGAATTTTCCACTGACCACCCTGGAGGAACGATTAGCCGAAGGCGAAAATTGGACGAGACGCCAGTGGGCCGAAACCCGCCTTGCGGAGTTCTTTTCCAAGCGCATTCCCGCCGAAGTCAACCAGGCGATATCGGAGGCGGAGGCGGCATCGGAGCGCTATATCTCGGAATATAACATCTGGATGTATCACCTGGTCGACGAAAATGGATACCGTTTCTTTCCTCCCAAACTGCGCCTTTTATCCCATTGGAACTTGCGCGACGAAATTAAGGCCGGTTACGGCGATGCCGAAAACGGGCTTGCCAAGCAGCGCATGATTCAAAAAGTCATGGAGCGGATCATTGACCAAACCCTACCCGCATCGGTGATCAATAATCCGCAGTTGGACTGGAATCCCTATACCAATGAAGTGGAACCTGCCTCGGAAAAGGATTCCGATTTTTCGCCCGGAGCCCGTGAGGCGATCCATACCCCGGAGCCGAATACCCGGTATCGATTTCTGCTCGAAAACTTTCAGGCCGTCAAGCTTGCCGATCCATATAATCCCGACGCTGCAAGCCTGATGGCGCGGCGTTTCAATGAAGACCGGCAGATCCCGGAAGAGCGCGTGCGAAAAATGTTCGAACAGGTGCTTTCGTCTCCCATCCTGACCCGTGTTGCAGCCCTGATAGAGAAGAGGCTGGGCCGTCCGCTGGAGCCCTTCGATATCTGGTACAACGGTTTCCGCCCCAGGACGCCATACACTCAGGATGAACTCGATGCCATGGTTGCGACCAGGTATCCCGATGCGGAATCATTTGGAGAAGACATTCGCGCGCTGTTGAAAAAGCTCGATTTTCCTCCTGAGAACGCGGAATTTCTTGCCGGTCAGATCGTGGTTGATCCGGCGCGCGGGTCCGGCCACGCCATGGGCGCTGCGATGCGACAGGGCAAGGCGCATCTCCGAACCCGTATCGGGGCATCGGGCATGAACTACAAAGGTTTCAATATCGCCGTTCACGAACTTGGGCACAATGTCGAGCAGACCATTTCACTGCATCGCATGGATTACTATTCACTGAGTGGAGTGCCGAATACGGCGTTTACCGAAGCGCTGGCGTTTATATTCCAGGGGCGGGACCTGGAACTGCTCGGATTAAAGGGGCCCGACCGGCAGGCGGAAGCGCTCTCTGCGCTGAACAATTTCTGGGCGACGTATGAAATCTGCGGCGTAAGTATGGTGGACATGCAGGTATGGCACTGGATGTACGCGCATCCCGACGCCGCACCGGAACAATTGCGCGATGCCGTTCTTGGGATTTCGAAAGACATATGGAATCATTACTTTGCACCGGTTTTCAGTATAAGAGATGTTACGCTGCTCGGCATCTACTCTCACATGATCAATAGTTACCTCTATCTTCCGGACTACCCCCTGGGGCATATGATCGCGTTTCAGCTGGAAGAACATATGAAGAAGGCGGGCAGGATCGGGCCGGAGTTCGAAAGGGTGGCGCGGTTGGGCCGTATAGCGCCCGATCTCTGGATGAAACAGGCGACAGGCTCCCCTGTTGGACCGGCATCCCTGATTGCCGCAGCCGAACGGGCATTGACCGTAATCGAAGACTGACCGGCCTTGATCGGCCTCCTCAATACAGACAAATTTTCAGTGGATGTTCCCGAAAGATGTTGTGCGCAAAATGAAAGAACCAGCCGGCTCTCGGGGCCGGCTGGTTTATAGCCCCGTGATAAATAGGTTAAGGCTGCGCTTCCAACTCATCCTTGGCCCTCTTGATGACGCGGTCTATTCCGGTGAGCGATCCGCGATGACTGCTGGACCAGAGTTGCTCCAGGTATTTCTTCGCATTCGCAGAAGTCGATCCATTAAGCAGGTAGGCTTTGGCGAAGTTAAGCATGGCCAGATCCGTTTTGTTGGTTTGCCAATAGGACATGCCCAAAAAATAGAATGCCGTCTCATTCCGGCTGTTGTACTTGAGTGCGTTGTTTAAATGCTTGATTGCCGTGCTGTAGCTTCCGTTCTGCAAGGATTGTTGCGCCAGTATGCCGTAGGCTGCCGCGTAAGTGTTGTCTACCATATCCTTCCAATCCTTGTCCCCCATTCCCTCCGGTTTTTTGGCCTCAGGCAGAATTTCTAGGCATTCCCTGGCATGCTTTATCTGCGTGTCTCCCGTAGTTCTTCGCATCATCTGAGTGAGAACCACAACATAGTTGGGAGACGAAGACGGAACTTTGGCTCCCCATTGCAGAAATTTGGCGTTATTTTCGAGCCGGAGGTATGCGATTGCGAGGGAATATGCCAGTTCCGCATTGGGATTCGATGCATAGGTTTTTTCACCGAAGGCCGTGAATCCCTTGAGATTGTTCGTGGAGGAATACGCGTAAGTCAGGGCATCGATTGTTCTCTTATGGTCCGGTGAAACGGCAATAAACTTTTGTCCGATGGAAATTACCTGCGGCCATTGCTGTTGCTGGCTCAGTTCGGCAATAAGCCTCTCGAACGATGCTTCAAGATAGGGTCGAAGTGAGGATTCGGGCTTTTCCTTGATGAATGCGACAAGCATGTCCGTTTTTTTGACGGGATCCGCTTCGGCATCAATAGTCTGGTACCGTTTGTATTCCTCTTCAGTATAGTCCTGGGCAAGTGCCGGAAATACAATTAACGACAGGCTTAGGAACAAGGTGCAAAAAATGGAAACCGAGCGAGAAGTCATAATCAGACCTCCTTTTTTTGCGGATGGGCACTTCTCGGTAAGCCTCTCCGCTATCTGGTATTTGGCGCTTTTATATCAAAAGCACCCGATAAAGACAACAAATGAAAATGCAGATGGATGTTGTAGCTCCCGGCCCTGTTTCGCTATGCTTTTCGACATGATCTGCAAAGAGATATCGATTGAAGAAATTGACCTTACAAATGAGACCTTCAGGATCAGCGAAGAGATTGTCTCCGCTCCGCTGCGAATGTCCATGCGCGAAGTCGGGCAGTTGAATCCCGTGCTGCTTTTGGAAGGGAAACACACGTATAGGCTTATATGCGGATTCCGACGGTTGTATGCCTTGCGGCAGTTGAGCGCCTCTCATGTGTTTGCACGGATTGTAGAGGAGAGGGATCGGGATTTGTCCGGCATATTCAACCTGGCTTTCTGGGACAATCTTTCTCACAGGCAATTGGATCCTCTGGAAAAGGCAAGGGCGCTTTACAAACTCAGGAATAATTTCGGCGTCTCAAACAATGTGATTATAAAGAATTACCTGCCACTAATGGATCTGTCGCCCCACAAGCAGGTTTTGCATATTTATAACATGATGCATACATCGAATCAGGGATTGAGGAATCGTTTCAAGGCAGGACATCTGACGCTTTCCAGTATGGAATATCTCGCTGCGATGCCTGCATCATCTCAGGCGTCCATAGCGTCCGGGTTGGAAGGGATTCGTCTGAGTGCCGGTCTCCAGAAAAAATTCTTCTCTTTGCTCAGAGATCTCGCCGCGAAGAACGGGATTGAGCCTGAAGTTCCTTTCAAAGACCCTGAAGTGCTGTCGATTTTAAACGATGCGGGATTATCCCCTTTTCAGCGGGGTGAAAAGGTTTTTGCGCTTCTTTATCGTTGGCGGTACCCAAGATTGACTCAGGCTGAGGAACGTTTCTTCGAACGAAAAAAGTCTTTGGAGTTGCCTGGTTCGATCCGGATTGTTCCGGCGCCGTATTTTGAAGTACCCGACCTGCGGGTGGAGTTTAATGCTCCCGATGCCGAACGGTTCCGTGAGATGGCAGCCGAGCTTTTCGAAGCATCGCAGACGCCTGAACTGGACGGCCTGTTTAAAGTTATCTAGATTATGATTCCATACAAACCCGAACGAATACTGGTCCAGAAGGAGTCCTGGCAGGATACCGTCACTTCTGAAATCCTTGGACGGTTGCCGGATGTTGAAGTCCGAACCGTCAAGGATTCTGAAATCCGTCCTATGGAGCCGTCAGCGGTATCCACAGTGCAGTCGAGAAACAAAAATACTCTGGTTCTGATGCGCTACCCGGGCAGTTTCCTGAAGCGCTGCCAGGGATCGGGCGCGGACACCTGCTGCAATTATTATGTCGTCAGTTGTGTCTGGAATTGCCACCTGGATTGTACCTACTGCGTTCTGCAGTCCTATCTCAGCAGCCGTGCGCTGATAGTGTGCACTAATTTTGAAGATTTAATAAATGAAGTGCGGGAAACGCTGGCGAACTCTCCTAAACGTATATTCCGAATCGGAACGGGCGAACTGGCGGATTCACTCGCACAGGATCCCATAACCGGTTTTTCACGTCGACTGGTTTCTTTCTTTGCCGGGCTGGCAAACGGTTTCCTTGAGCTCAAAACAAAATCCGACTGTATTGCCAACCTGGAAGGCCTGGACCATAGAGGCCATACAATTGTCTCCTGGTCCGTAAATTCGAAGCGCATATGCAGAACCGAGGAAGAGAAAGCCCCGACATTGGAAAAGCGACTGGCGGCGGCGCTTCAATGTCAGAAGTGGGGGTACAAACTGGGATTTCACTTCGATCCGCTCATTTACTACGATGGCTGGGAACGCGATTACAGGGAAGCGGTGAAGGAAATTTTCCACACCCTCGATCCTGATCGCGTGGTCTGGGTCAGTCTCGGGGCGCTTCGCTTTCCGCCTCATTTAATCGATTACGTTAAAGAAAGGTTTCCTGAATCGAAAATTCCCTATGGAGAGTTTATTCCGGGACATCACGGTAAGTTGCGATATTTCCGGCCGATACGCGAGGAGATGTATAGAAACATGATTTCCTGGATCCTTGCGGAAGCTCCCCGGGTGACGGTCTACCTGTGTATGGAAAGTTTCCCGGTATGGAAAAACAGCTTCGGCAGGGAATCCTGCAGCGCCACCTTTGTGCGCGATCAATTGGATAAAGCGGTCTGCAGCCGATAGAGTGCGGATCCCGCGCCAAAAAGCATCTCTATTTCAACACTTACGGAAAATATGCATCCCGCCCGAAAGTCCCCGGCGTTTTCGTCATAGCCGTGAGATATGCCTGGCTAAGTTCTTGACTTCTAGTAATTTGGTGCTCGAATCTCTGCAAAATTCCGGGAATGAATTTCATAATTCCGCCGATAAGAAAGGTTGAGCCTCAATGGGCTCGCATCCACAAAAGGAAGGAGAGAATTTACAGGGCGGTTTCTTACCGTCATAGTCCATGTCTACGGCGAGTGAAGCATACAGACCATTAATCCATTCTCCTTTCGGTTCGATTTTTCGTCCGGCCCGAATTCTTGTAGCCGACAGTGAGGTGCTCAGCAGGGAGGTCGTGTGCCGCAAGCTTACAAACCTCGGCTATGTCTGTGAAGTATGTGAAGACAGCCGATCTGCGCTTGATATGCTGACCGGCAAGACCTATGACCTCATCCTGACCGACATTATAATGCCTGACAAGGACGGAGTGGACTTTCTTCGGGAAGTTATGAAAATCCGGCCGGATATCGCCGTTATTCTGGTTGCGCCGGCGGTCAATATTGAAGTGGCCGTGGAGGCCCTGAAACACGGCGCATACGATTACATCACCAAGCCGTTCAGTATGGAGGAAGTATCCATCGGCGTATCCCGCGCCCTGGAGAAGCGCCGGTTGATTTTGGAAAATCAGAGTTATCAGCGCACTCTGGAGGAACAGGTTGCCAGCCGTACCGACCAATTGAAAGAAGCCCTGGGGGTTCTCGAACAGACGTACCACTCCACACTGGTGGCTTTGAGCAAGGCTTTGGACAGCCGCCATGCCGATTCGGACGGCCATACACTGCGTATCACGGCCTACGCTGCAAGGTTGGCGCAGGAGTTGGGTATGGACGAATTGGAAATCCGGGTGCTGGAACAGGGTGTTCTGTTGCATGATGTAGGAAACATCGGAATACCCGATGCTCTTCTGGAAAAGAAAGATGCCCTGGATGAAAATGAACGTCTCCTGATGCAAAAACATCCCGAAATCGGCTACAGCCTTCTTTCACGCATCAAATTTTTAAAAGAACCTGCGCAGGTGGTGCTGCAGCATCATGAGAGATACGACGGGCAGGGATACCCGCAGGGCCTGAAAGGCGAAGAAATTCACCTTGGCGCCCGAATATTTGCCGTTGCCGATATGTTCGAGGCCTTAACCTATTCCCGTTCTTCCCGTACGGCGGAAAACATCGAAAACGCCTGTATGGAAATAAAAATGATGTCGGGAACCCTGCTGGATCCCAGGATCGTCGATCAGTTCCTTAAAATACCTCTCCAAGATTTGAAAGAAATAAGCGGCAATATTACAAAAAACGCCGGACTTTCAAGAATGCGTCGCGCGGTACCGAAGACGAACCGCGATTAGCCAAGTTCCCCCGAATTATATTGCGTCCGGTAAGGGCGCGGAAAAGCGGCAGCTATCGTCTGCCCTGCAGTGAATAGCAATGGTGTCGACGAGTCTCTTAGAGACGGCTGATTCAAGTTGAACGGTTTTTCAGTTTTCCGGCCTTGGGTTTATCATGATTATTGATACAATTAACGGAAGCCCTATGGATAAAGAAAAAAACGAAGTTCCGATCCCGGCACCGTCGAAAGTAAAGGATCCCGTTTGCGGTATGACGTTCGAAGCGGAGAAGTCGGCGGGCGAATGGAAATACAAGGGGCGGACTTACTATTTCTGCAATCCGGGATGCCTGGAAAAATTCCGACAGGACCCTGAGTCCTATCTGCCAATGGATGAAACGATTCAAACCGGAGAAGCTGAGACATGCACGGATTCGGAAGTAAGGGATCCCGTTTGCGGTATGACGTTTGAACCCTCGCGGGCTGCCGCGAAAATGGAGTATAAGGGGAAAACCTATTATTTCTGCTGTTCCGGGTGCCTGGCCAGGTTCCGCCGGAAGCTTTTGAATGAACTGACGGCGGAAGCGCCGTCTCCTGCCGTAAAGGCGGGGGATGCAAAGCTCTATACATGTCCGATGGATCCGGAGGTTATCCGGGAGATGCCCGGGCACTGTCCTGTATGCGGCATGGCGCTGGAGCCTAAAACGGCCTCCCTTCAGGATGAGGACAATACCGAGCTTCATTTGATGAGTCGCAGGCTGCGGATCGGCTTGTTTTTGACTCTGCCGATTCTCCTGATTGCGATGGGAGCGATGGTCCCCGCGATGCGCTTCAAGGGAAGCGTCTGGATTCAATTAGTCCTGGCGACTCCCGTCGTTTTGTGGGCCGGCCGGCCTTTTTTTCAAAGGGCCTGGGCTTCGGTTGCCAATCGCAGTTTGAATATGTTCACGCTTATTGCTGTCGGGACAGGAACCGCGTACATCTACAGCGTCATCGCTGTTCTGTTTCCCGGTTTGTTGCCGGATTCTTTCCTGGGGCCGTATGGATCTCCCGAGGTTTACTTTGAGGCATCGGCCGTTATCGTTACGCTGGTTCTGCTGGGTCAGGTGATTGAAATCCGTGCGCGCAGGCGGACAGGCAGCGCGATACGCGCGCTTCTTGGACTAACTCCACCCAAAGCCCGCATTATTGATAACGCCGGTATGGAAGAGGATATACCGCTCGATCGGGTGAAACCCGGGGACAAGCTGCGCGTTCGTCCGGGAGATAAGGTGCCTGTTGATGGAACGGTGCTTGAGGGGCACAGCTCGGTTGACGAGTCCATGCTGACCGGGGAGCCGATACCGGTGGAGAAATCGCAGGAAAGCAGTGTGACGGCAGGTACTGTAAACGGGAACGGGACGTTCATCATGCAGGCCAGGAAAGTGGGCAGCGATACGCTTCTGGCGCATATAGTCCGGATGGTAAGCGAGGCGCAGCGGAGCCGGGCGCCTATTCAGCGCGTGGCGGACCGGGTGTCTTCCTACTTTGTTCCTGCCGTCGTACTGGCGGCCCTCATTACCTTTGG
>JAFGTD010000261.1 GCA_016934295.1 Acidobacteriota bacterium | reverse complement strand
GAACGGCGTAGTGTTTGGCCGTCGCCACGACATGAGACTTGTCAATCGTTGAGCCGGTCCCCTGAAACCCCCGGACCGCGGCAACTCCGATACGGGAAACCAGGAAGGGATCTTCACCATAAGTTTCTTCCGTGCGCCCCCACCTGGGATCGCGTCCCAGATCCAGTACGGGCGTCAGACACTGCTGGGCGCCGCGGGAGCGCACTTCAAGCGCCGTTGCCGTAAATACCTCTTCGACCAGGTCGGGGTCCCATGTGGACCCGAGCGCAATCGCCTGGGGAAACGAGGTGCCTTTCCGGGCGGAATGTCCGTGCAGGCATTCCTCGTGAAAAAGGATGGGGATACCGAGACGTGTGTTCTCCCGGACCCATTTCTGGATCGTGTTGGTGAACTCGGCCATTTCCCTGGGGCCGCGCATCCCGCTGGGACGTGCTATCTCTCCCAAACCATCTTTTAACAGCTCTTCGGCCCCATCGGGCAGAGGCCCTTCTTTTTGTTCTGCAGAGGACGATTGGGCATCCGAGCCGGGCATCCTCATCGGCATCATGGCGCCGCGCAACTGCGCCGTTTTCTCTTCCAGCGTCATACGGGAAACCAGGTCCGAAATCCTTTCCTCTACAGGCACATCTGGATCCCGGTATGGCGGGGTGCCCTGTTTGCCGCATCCTGTTGTAAACAGACAGAAAACCGAAAAAATCAATAGAAGCTTCAATAAATTCGTAAAAAATGCAGGATTGCGTTTCATGATCGCCTCCACGACGACAGCCGGTTTATAATCAGGGAAATGCATGCTACTATAGCAGCCCTTTTATGAATACGACACGGTTTTTCACTGCTACGATAAGGCCTCATTCCGATTGAAGAGGTTTGTATGCGTATCCTCTATCAACTTTATTGACAGCGAGTCCAATTATGTATCTTCTCGGTATAGATGTAGGCACCGGCGGCACACGGGCATTGATTATAGATGAAGACGGACGTCCGGTTTCGTCGGCTACCGGAGAGCACGAACCGTTTGCTACGCCGAAAATAGGCTGGGCGGAGCAGGATCCTGCCGACTGGTGGCGCGCCTGTGGCCTGGCGGTTCGCAACGCACTGGATCGTGCAAATCTGGGTGGCGACAGAATCGCCTGTGTGGGATTTTCAGGCCAGATGCACGGCGCAGTCATGCTGGATGCGCGGGATGCCGTCGTCCGCCCGGCGCTGATATGGTGCGATGTGCGCACGGAAAAGCAGTGTATGGATTTATCCCGGAAGATCGGGGAGGAGCGTCTCATTCAACTGACCTGCAATCCGGCGTTGCCCAATTTCACCCTGACCAAATTTCTTTGGGTGCGTGAAAACGAACCGCACAACTGGGAGCGTGTCCGTTCGGTCATGCTGCCGAAAGATTATGTGCGTTTCCGTTTGACCGGCGGCCGCGCCGTCGATATGGCGGATGCTTCGGGAACGCTTCTTCTCGATGTGGCACAACGCAAATGGTCGAAAGAAGTACTGCAGGCTGCAGCCATAGACGAACGTCTGCTCCCGGAATTGTTTGAATCACCCGAAGTCTGCGGAAAAATCACCGACGCGGGGGCATCGGCTACCGGGTTGAAAGCGGGCACTCCGGTTGTAGCGGGCGCCGGGGATCAGGCCGCCGGCGCCACCGGAATGGGAATTGTCGCACCGGGAGCCGTGAGTGCCACAATCGGGACGTCAGGCGTCGTATTTGCGTCAACCGACCGGCCGGCGCTTGATTCCAAGGGACGACTGCACACGTTTTGCCATGCGATTCCCCAACGATGGCATGTTATGGGCGTAACCCAAGCGGCCGGACTTTCACTGAGATGGTTTCGGGACAGTTTCGGTGCAGGAGTCGACGACGGCCGGGATCCCTACGAAAGGCTGACCGAGGAAGCCGCCGGCGCACCGGCGGGATCGGACGGGTTATTGTGGGCTCCCTACCTTATGGGTGAACGGACGCCGCACCTCGATCCGAATGCCCGGGGCGCTCTTATCGGTCTGACGGCGTCGCACGGGCGCGGGCATATTGTGCGTTCCATCCTGGAAGGCGTGGCGTATAGTCTGAAAGACACGTTTACGCTCTTTGAGGCTATGAAAGTTCCCGTAAACAGGATTCGCCTGGGAGGCGGCGGTGCAAGATCGTCCCTGTGGCGCCAGATCCAGGCGGATGTGTACGGTCACGATGTGGAGATCGTCGAAGCGGAAGAAGGTGCGGCTTATGGCGCGGCTATACTAGCCGGTGTCGGCGCAAAAGTATGGGATTCCGTCGATGAAGCCTGCAGCAGCGTAGTCAGGATTGCGGGAAAAACGTCGCCGCAGACGGCTGCAGCGGAAACTATGAAAAAAGGATATGCGGCCTATCGCAGGATGTACGACGCCATCCGGTCCGTAACCGGAACGGATTGAAGATTCCTGATATTAGTTTGAGAATGGTTCTTCCAGCCTGTGACTCTTTCCGAAGCGAAAAGCAGGGCAGGGAATCCATCGGCGTCGGGGTCGGAATCGCTATCGGGGTCGAGCTTTTAAAAACCGATTCCGATGCCGACTCCGATCCCCGACCTCGAAAACTCACCCGGAGTCACAGGATATTCAATCCGGCTTCGCTTGGCCGAATCGAAGATTCGGCCAAGCGAAGCCGGAGGCCGGGCTGACTCCTGACTTCTTTTTTTATCCGGGAGGTATGAAATTGGCTAAGAATTTGCCGCGGAACATCCTTCTCTTTATTGCCGGCATTGCAGGTATGTGCCTTACAGTTTTTGCTGTCGGTCAACCTTTGTATGTATCGAACGTTGCGGAAGACGGCAGCTTTCCCGTAGTTCAGGATGGGAAAGCCGCTAAGATTCACATAGATCCTGAAGACTGGCCCGGAGTGATACGGGCTGCAGGGAATCTTCAGTCCGACATCTTCAGTGTTGCCGGTATCAAACCTGCATTTATCGCTGAATCCGAAAATCGGGTTGAAAGTGTCATCATTATAGGGACGATCGGTAAAAGCCGGATAATCGAAAATCTGGTTCAAGCGGGAAAAATCGACATAGGCGGGATTTCCGGACAATGGGAATCGTTTTTTCTCCAGGTTGTGGACGATCCTTTGCCGGGGACGGATAAAGCCCTGGTTATTGCCGGCAGCGACAAGCGGGGTACGATTTACGGCATATATGATCTTTCGGAACAACTGGGCGTTTCTCCCTGGCACTGGTGGGCGGATGTGCCTGTCAAGCACCGGGACGCTGTATATGTAAAGCCCGGGAAATACAGTCAGGGGCCGCCGTCTGTCAAGTATCGGGGCATCTTTATAAATGATGAAGCTCCCGACTTAAGCGAATGGGTCCGGGAAACATTCGGCGCGGTGCCTGTCTCGGATGATCCCCCGATCCCTGAAGGCGTGGCCAATTACAATTCTAAATTCTACGCCAGGATCTTTGAGGCGATACTCCGTATGAAAGGCAACTATCTGTGGCCGGCGATGTGGAACAACGCCTTCAACGAGGACGATCCCGTAAATCCGAAGCTGGCGGACGAGTACGGCATCGTTATGGGAACGACCCACCAGGAGCCGATGCTGCGGGCCCAGAAGGAGTGGGACAGGCGGTACCGGAATACTCTGGGGAGCTGGAATTACTTCAAGCACCCTGACATCCTGCAGGATTTCTGGCGGGAAGGGATACGCCGGAACAAGGACTATGAAAGCATCCTTACCCTGGGATTGAGGGGTGCGAACGATACGCCGATGATCCCGGGAGGCACGGTTGCTCAAAGCATGGAACTGCTGGAAGAGATCGTGCGCGTTCAGAGAAAAATGATTGCCGAGGAAATCAATCCGGATGTGACTCAGGTGCCGCAGCTCTGGTGCCTCTATAAGGAAGTCCAGCAGTTCTACGATGCAGGACTGCGTGTTCCGGACGATGTCACGCTGCTGTGGTCCGACGACAATTGGGGCAATCTCCGCAGGTTGCCGACGAAGGAGGAACGCGATCGTAGGGGCGGCGCCGGTATCTATTATCATTTCGATTATGTAGGCGGGCCGCGCAACTATAAATGGATCAATACTGTTTCCATCCCGAAGGTCCTGGAGCAGATGACTCTTGCAAAAGAGTACGGCGCGGACCGGGTCTGGATTGTCAATGTCGGGCACTTCAAGCACCTGCTTTTGCCGATGGAATTCTTCCTGAATATGGCGTGGGACACAAACCGGTGGACGAACCGGAATATCGGACAGTACACCAAACTCTGGGCGGCCCGGACATTTGGAACGCAATTCGCTCAGGACATAGCGGATATTATTGAGAAATATACGAAATACAATGCCCGCAGGAAGCCCGAATTATTGTCGCCGACTACCTATTCTCTGCAGAACTACCTGGAAGCCGACAGAATCGTGGCGGATTTTCAGGATATTGCATCGCGGACCGAAGCGATTTACCGCAAACTGCCGGACGAGGCCAGAGATGCTTTTTACGATCTGGTGCTGTTTCCGGCCCAGGCCTGCGCGCAGGTCAACGAGCTCTATGTTGCGGCGGGGAAGAACGCCCTGTACGCCGAACAGGGGCGTGCTGCAACAAACGACATGG
Organism: Acidobacteriota bacterium; assembly: GCA_016934295.1. GTDB lineage: Bacteria > Acidobacteriota > UBA6911 > UBA6911 > UBA6911 > UBA6911. The sequence goes on along the minus strand of JAFGTD010000261.1, from coordinate 378 downwards.
CGGATCGCGTGCAGGACCTGTTCGAAGCGGATGCAAAGTTGATGGATTACTACAACAATACATTTGCGGGCGGGAAGTGGAACCATTTCATGGACCAGGTGCATATCGGATACACCATATGGCAGGATCCTCCGCAGAACGTCATGCCGAAAGTCACCAGGCTTGAACTGCCCCAAACCGCTTCAATGGGCATATCCATTGAAGGGTCCCCTTCGGTGTGGCCGGATTCATCCGAGAGGCCGATTCTTCCCGGTTTCGATCCGTTTAACCGGCAGCGTCGATATATTGATGTGTTCAACCGGGGCGCCGATTCGTTTGTCTATTCGGTCGAAACGGAGAGTCCATGGATTGTTCTCAGCAGCCTGGGGGGGCTCGTCG
>JAFGTD010000260.1 GCA_016934295.1 Acidobacteriota bacterium | reverse complement strand
TGAAGTGAATGGCCGAAGGGGATTTCTTTAGCCCGCATTTCGGGAGGCAATTTAAAAATGCGGGCCTTTCCGCATTGGCCAAGATATAAAGTGTCTCGTGACTTTGATTTATGTGGATTGCCGCCGGAAATCGAAACCGGGATGAATCTTAAAACAATCAGCGACGTGGGGTGCGATACAGCAGTGCCCCGATTACGGCTGTAAGGGGTGCAACCGCCACCAGGCCGAAACTGCCGACGATGACATTCAGAATTTCCGAAGCCACAAAATTTAGATTGAATATCTGCCTGAGCTTCAATCCCTGGCTCATGAAATTCATGAGCATCGCCGTATACCCGCCCGAATAGGCCAGAAGCAGTGTCGTCGTCATGGTCCCGACCACCGAACGGCCGACAGCCATACCGGAACCGAACAGTTCCCGGAAGGCGATATCCGGCTTCTTGGTTCTCACTTCATCTATGGAAGCGGCGATATCCATGGAGAGATCCATGACCGCGCCGGAGCAGGCCAGGAAAATGCCGGCCAGAAAGATGTCGGTCAGGTTCAGGTGGGGGTATCCCGCGTATAACAGATTTTCCGCGTAGGGCCTGACCGCGCCGTTTATTCGGAAGCCGGGAGCGAACGATACGGCCAGTAAACAGGACAGTGCGATTCCCGTGAAAGATCCTAAAAATGCGGTCCATCCCTTTCGCGTCCAGCCGCCTACGAGAAAACTGACGGAGGCGGTTAGCGCCGCGACTACGGCCAGAGAGACGGGAATAGGACTGACATCTTTCAGAAAAAGGGGAATTAAAACCTTCCACAACATCAATGCGGCAAAAACGAAGGAAACCAGGGCTTTAAAACCGGTGAATCCCGCAACGGCAACAAGAAAAACGCAGAAAGCCGCTATCAGAATCATTTCGTGATTCAGGCGATAGAAACCCCGGGTGAAGGCCATATGGATCCGGCCTTTGTCGAGCGTGTACTCCACTAAAATCGTATCTCCCGCTTGATATATTTCATCGAATTCCAGTTTTCCTGAAAGGGGATTCAATACCCGGGCTTTTTCCCCTTTTTGAGGGCCTTCCAGTATCTCAACCCGTATGTCCTGAGTTCCGGTGTGAACGATAAGATTCTGGCGCAGATCCTGATTGTCTACGGAAACGACCTTGGCTTTAACGAGATAGGCGTCTTTCGCCCGGCTGGATTCAAACCCGGTCGGCAGAAAGCAGAGAACGATACAGAAGAATAAAAAAGTTAGAACGATGATTGGGTTTTTAGTTCGAATTGCGCGCAGATTGAACAATTCGGAAGCACCCCGTATATTTCAATCATAAACGGCAAAAAACGCTTATGCCTGTTCTGCAACCTGGGCATTTCAGGCTGCTTTATTCCGAATCCAACTCGACATTCATTGCTTCTGCAATTCTCCGGGCTACTTCAGTATTTTCATAGTAACCGCTGAAATTTTGGGATCCGGCGCCGGAGGCGAAAACCGGAACCGGCAGAGCCGTGTGCGAAAAGGAAGTCCAGGACAGGCCGGATCTGCGGTTCAGCAGGTGGGTCAATGTCACGGATAGAGGATTATACGTTCCGTATAAAAGACGGTCTTCTTTTACCGGACGAACTCTGTTTCCGGCCATGGCCCTGTCGAATGCGTTTTCCAAAAGGCCGATTTCATATTCGACAAGATCGTCCCCCCTTCCCTCGGTCAGCCCGGCGCCGTCCAATCCGAAGTGATCCAGAACGATCCGCCACATATCGGCGTCGATGTCGGTGGGGGCGGGATTATGCCCGGATTCATAGGGCGCGAAGATTTTACGATCGAAATCGTCAAATGCCAGTGTCTGGGCCTTCAATATTTCATAATAAACATCATAAGCCGTACCGGCATAGCCCAGAGTCATGCCGCCGCACTCATGGTCCCCGGTTACGACAATCAATGTGTCGGAAGGGTGTTTCTCCGCAAATTTGACGGCCACATCAATCGCATTGTCAAACGCCAGGACCTCTTCAATCGCGGCCCGGGCGTCGTTTGCATGGCACGCCCAGTCGATTTTCCCGCCTTCGACCATCATGAAAAAACCGGCTTCGTTATCCATCATTTGAATGCCTTTTTCGGTGAACTCGGCCAGTGTGATCGACCCTTCGTACTCTTCTCCGGCACCGTCGGCCGACATGCGGTTAAGGGCGTAAGGGATGGATTTCGAACGGTCCAGATAGGGATTGACGGCAATGATTTTCCCGTCGCCTGGATTCAGGGCGTCAAATCCGGAACGGGTGTCCGTGTAGACAAATCCGTTTTCCGCCGCCCGGGCTTTCGCATCATTCATCGCGAGGAACCCGCCTCCGGCAAAATAATCGAAACCGCTGCTTAACAGCTGGCTCCCGATCTCGGCGTAATTGATGCGGCTGGGAGTATGGGCATAGAACACGGCGGGTGTGGCGTGATCGAGAGACACGCTCGTTACAATTCCCACCTTCATTCCCTTTGCCTTGGCTAATTCGGCGATGGTTGTGCATGGAGTCCTGCCGTCCGGATCCATTGAAATGATATTGAGGTTTGTCTTGATGCCGCAGGCCAGGGCGGTTCCGGCCGCGGCGGATCCGGTTATGAAGCGGTTTTTTGCATAGCTCATCTGCATTCCCAGAACCGGGAACCGGCTCATGGCCAATTTGCCGATTTTGACGTTTCCGGTATCGTCTTCCATCGGCGATGCCAGGTAGGCTTCCGTCGCGTGAACCTGGGCGCTGGCCATTCCGTCGCCTATGAAATAGAAGATGAATTTAGGAGTACCTTTGTCGGATTTGCCGGAGTTTCCGGCCTGGCCGGCCAAAGCCGGAATGCCGATGAGTACCGCTGCAATGAGTATATTCAGGGAAAATCGAATGCATTTCATGAGTTGAAGCCTTCCATCGTTTAAATGTTCTGCGGGGTGAGAATACCAGAAATCAGGAACGGAATCATTAATCAAGACAATAGGGCATGCACTTATGCCGCAGTCTACTGCAATTTTAAGGCATTGCGCAGAGATTCAGCCGATTGCTGTACAGCCGTCCTGCCCCGGTCGATCATCCCACTCATAGTGTAAAAGCCGTGTATCATTCCATCGTAGCGTATAAGTTGCACCGGAGTGCCGGCGGCACGCATGCGCTCGGCGTACTGTTCGCCTTCGTCGCGCAGGGGATCGAATTCCGCCGTGATCACGAGCGCCCGAGGTAAGCCTGCCAGGTTGGTCGCCCGCAGCGGAGACGCATGCGGGTGACTGCGATCGGTTTCATTTCGAAGATAGTGATTCCAGAACCACTGCATGGCGGCTTTTGTCAGGAAATAATCTTCGGCGTTTTCACTGTAGGAAGGCGTGTTGCATGCGGCGTCTGTGGCCGGGTAAATAAGCAACTGAAACTTTATCGCAGGCTCTCCGCGATCGCGCGCGATCATGGCGACAACGGCAGCGAGATTCCCGCCGGCGCTGTCGCCGCATACGGCAATTCTCGAAGGGTCGCCGCCGAAGACGGGGGCGTTCGCCGCAGCCCATTCCGTTGCATAATAGGCGTCGTCTATCGCAGCCGGGAAAGGATGTTCCGGAGCGAGCCGATAATCGACGGACACAACAATGCATCCGGCTGCATTGGCGAGAATTCTGCAGAGACCGTCGGAGGACTCAAGATCGCCGAGCACCCACCCGCCGCCATGGAAGTATAACAATACGGGGAGCGGTTCCTCGCCGGAAGGAACGTAAATCCTGGCCGGTATGTCGCCACCCGGACCCGGCAACATACGGTCTTCTACGCGGGCGACAGGTTCTGCATTACCCTGCATTTCTGCCAAAGCGGCGGAAGCCTGGCGCGCTTCTTCGACCGATAACGCTTCAACAGACAGATTGCCTGCCTTCGCCATCTGGTCGAGTACAGCGCGGGCTTGCGGATCCAGAGCCATACAACCTCCATGCCGAATAAAATATCAGTTAATGAATCCTAATTCTGCCGGCAATTCCCGAACGTTCTTTCTGCTCTATGGGTTTTCAGCGCGACTGAATAAATTCCAAAGTTCAAGCCGAAGATGCCGGTGGGAGACGCGTGCCCAGATATTCCTTCATTTTTATTAGAAAATTGCGCGCTGTTTCCCGCGCTTCTACAAAATTCTTCCGTTCGTAAGCGGCGAGAATCCTGTCCTGATGGTCCGTGCAGGCAATCGTCGTCTGGAGGATGCCATCGAGGTTGAAGGACTGTCGGATCATGTAGAGCGCATACAGCGGTATAACAATGCGTTCGAGAGCCTGCTGAAGATATCGATTCCCGGACAGCGTCCAAATCCTCGTTCGGAAGGCAAGATGATTTTCAAAAAAGGCGGTGAGATCTCCGGCTCTGGATGCGATCGATGCCTTGTCGGCCAGCTCCCTCAATTCCGATATGGTTTGCGCGTTCGCGCTCTCACCGGCCAGGAAAAAAGCGAGCGGCTCCAGTTCAATCCTTATGTCGTATATTTGTTGTGCATCCAGGATCGTCAATTCGGTCACCTGCGTGCCGGCATAAGGAACGCGCTGGACAAATCCATGGTGCTCCAACTCGATCAGCGCTTCACGCAGGACCCCCTGTCCGACTCCAAGCTGTTGCGCAAGTTTCCCTTCAACGATCTGCTCCCCGCTGCGGATTCCCCCCGAGATAATGGCTTCCCGCAAAGAAGCTACAATACGTGCTTTTTTGGATATAGGCTCAATCTTTTGCAATGTCAGCGGCATAGGTCCCTTCTCAATTACACCTGAATACAGATTCGTTTCGCTCTATACTGTACTTCAACAGGTTATGCGAACGCAATCGTCCGGTCTGCATGCGGATCGAAATACGGCCTGAAAAAACCTCATTTCAGTCCAATCTTTTATCGGATAATCTATTACATCTTGACATACGTGTAAGGAACCTTCTATATCTATACGAAACCGGATCTTATTGCCGGAACTTCAATGGGCCCTTTTTAAAAGCATCGAACAGGAGACAGATCGATGAGATTTCATTGCAGAACGAAGATTTCTATTGTTCCCGTTGCCATTTCTCAGCAGTGGATCGACAAGGCAAAAGAATTGAACATGACCTACGAATACAACGAAATGACGGGTGTGAGTCATGGCCCCGTGATCACGGCCAGCCTGCCGAGCGTCTATGAGTTTTTCGGCAAACACTCGAAATCGGCATCCCGTTGATTCAGTCGATTTGAACCTTCTTGCAAAAGGCTGGATTCTCGATGGAAATATCTTACTACGATAAAGATATTGAAACGGCCGGCCGTGAAAATTTGAGTGCGCACCAGATGACGCGTATGCGGCTGCTTCTGAAAGATCTGCTTGCCTCCAACCCGTTTTACGGCCAAAGGCTGCGCGACGCCGGTCTCACGGAGGCACGGCTGTTGCGTTCTCCGGAGGATCTCAACTCCTTGCCGTACACCACCAAAAGCCAGCTGGTAGAGGACCAGCAGGCCCATCCTCCCTTTGGCACGAATGTTACCTTCCCTCTCGAACGCTACATACATCTGCACCAGACTTCGGGAACCACGGGGAAACCTCTCCGCTGGCTCGACACCCGCGAGAGCTGGGACTGGTGGGCGCGCTGCTGGGCAGCCGTTTATTACGCCGCCGGCGTCACCGCGGCGGACCGCATCTTCTTCGCCTTTTCGTTCGGCCCTTTCATCGGCTTCTGGGCGGCATGGGCCGGTTCCAAAAAAATCGGCGCTCTCTCAATCTCCGGCGGTGCCCAGGATTCGTATCAGCGCCTGAGGAATCTCATCGAACTCCAGGCAACCGTTCTCTGCTGCACTCCTTCGTACGCGCTTCACCTTTCGGAGGTAGCCCGGAAAGAGAATATAGACTTGAAGCAGTCCGCCGTGCGCAAAATCATAGTAGCCGGAGAGCCCGGCGGGAGTGTTCCCGGAACAAAGGCACGGATCGAAGAGATATGGGGCGCCGGTCTTTATGATCATACGGGCGCCACCGAAATCGGCGCGCACGGGATGACCTGCCGGGGCCAGTGCGGCGTCCATCTGAACGAGGGTGAGTTCCTGATAGAAGTGATAGATCCTGAAACTTTGAAGCCGGCCGACGAGGGCGAACTCGTCATCACGAACCTGGACAGGATCGGATCGCCGGTCCTGCGATATCGTACGGGGGACCATGTGCGGATCAACCGGGATGTATGTGAATGCGGCCGTACTTTTGTACGCATGGAAGGAGGAATCATCGGCCGGATCGATCAGATGCTGATCATAAGAGGCGTGAACATATTTCCCAGTTCCCTGGAATCCATAGTCCGCTCGTTCCCGCGCGTCCAGGAATTCAGGGTGATCGTCGACGAGATCCATGCGATGGATGAACTCACGATCGTTGTCGAGGTGGAAGGCGACGATCCCGAGGATGTTGTCAAAGCCATTGAACGCAAGACCGCCCACCTGCTTGGGCTGCGGATTGAAGTCACGCTTGCGGATCAGCCGCTGCCGCGGTTTGAAATGAAAGCCTCGCGCGTCGTCGACAAGCGGGCTGCAGGAGCGTAGACTCCTCCTTCACAAGAAGCATGACATCCCACTGTCTTCAATATGCACGGTGACGACGATCCGTTGGTTTCCTTAAGCCGGAGCGAAACGCGGCAGACGTGTTCGTTTACGCCGCCGCACAGGAGGGATTCTATCTTGATGAAAGGGGCCGGTATGGCTATAGAAAGCAATAAACAGGTTATCAGGGATTTTTATGAAGAGGTCCTTTGCGGGCACAACCTGGATGTCGTGGACCGCTATATGCACCAAGACTACGTCCAGCACAATCCTCTGGCGGCGCAGGGCAGCGCCGGATTCATCGAATTCCATAAAAGTTTTTTTGCAGCCATCCCGGATGCACGGCCCACTATCAATATGATTGTAGCTGAAGGGGATCTTGTATTCGTATACGGCACCTACACGGGCACCCATAAGGGAACGGGCTTTCTGGACTTGCCGCCCACGGGCAACAAGGTGCGCTACGATGTTGTCGACATGTTCCGGATACGGGACGGGAAACTGTGCGAACACTGGGATGTCGCGGACACAAAAACCATTTTTACCCAGCTGGGGGCCATTTCACCGGACACAATAGAAAAATAGAGAAAAATAGGAAAACGTCCCTATTTTCTAATGCGCGAGGATTCGAGCTTGCCCGCCGCCTGTTTCAGTATACCCCTGAGCCAGATATGCCCCGGGTCCCGGTCCTGGTAGCGGTGCCACTGCATGCTGTGGACAACCTTCGGGACGGCAAAAGGGGGGCGCATCAATTTCAATGGCAGATGTTCTGCGCACATCCGGGCCATCCGGGTCATGACCGTGGAAATCCTGTCCGTGCCCACAACCAGCCGGCACGCAACCTCGAAATCCTGCGTGACGACCTCAATCTTTCTTGTTTCTCCATAGCGTGCCGCGAACCATTCCTCGAATATCGCGGGGGCATGACCGAAATGGACAGCGATATGCCCGGCCTCAAGGAATTGTTTTCTGGACACAGTCTTCCCGATCCTGGAGTTCCCGCGCCACGCCACGCACGTATGCGTATCCTCGAAGAGCGGTTCGCTGGGATGCGCGGGCAGTGCGTGTACGGACGGGCGGATCAAAAAATCAATGTCCCCTTTCTCAAGCATCTGATCGATGTGCTCATCCAGGCGCACCAGCTCGAACCGGATTCCGGGGCCCT
>JAFGTD010000259.1 GCA_016934295.1 Acidobacteriota bacterium | reverse complement strand
GCATAAATTGGGACCGCAGCAGACATGCCCAGATACGCCGCCGCAGTAAAAGCTTCATGAATAATCCGGGTTAATAACCCCCTCTTCAAAGGTGACGAGCGGACTGGATGCCGATTTATCTGTAAACGCCGTATTCTCTTATGGTTGCCATCATGGCCAGCAAATTTTCCAATTTGGGATTTTCCGCGATGCAGCCGGCAGCCATGATGTATCCTCCGCCTTCTCCGCAGGTTTCGATAAGCTTCCGGCAGCAGGCTTTTACCTCCTCGGGAGAACCGGTAACCATGAGAGAGGAGGGAACATTCCCCTGGATGGCGAATTTGTCTCCCAGGATCTTTTTTGCCAAAGCCATGTCGGTTTGATCAAACCACCAGATGACGCTCCCCTTCGGAAAATCGTCCTTGACGGTTTCAAGGCGCGTATTGTAGCTCCCTTCCGCAAACATCATACAAATAAGACCTTCATTGATGAGAGCGTCCATGACTTTTTTAAGAGAAGGCCAATAGAATTTTTCATACTGTTGTGGAGACATCCATCCGTCGGCGCCTTTATGGAGAGGAAACCCGACAGTGACGGCTTCATGAATCATCGGATTGTGCAGAATCGAATGGATGATGATGTCCGTCATAATGTCGACTGCCTTAAGAAGCTTGTCGCCGTTACGGAACATATCCATCATGATGCTTTTCGTTCCCCGGAGCGTGTCGCCGATTGCATCGAACGGGGCGAAATTCAGAACCCCCATTCCCAGCCATGACGGGAATCCATGGGCTGCGCCGGGATCCATCGACTGGGCCATGATGGCGTTTCTTTTCTGCAGATCCTTCCCAGCGTCGATCATTTTCTGGAGCGTTTCCAGCACCTCGGGCCGGGCGAGTGCCATGAGTTGTCCTGTCGGGATCTCGATGATATCGGTCAGCGGAGGCAAATGGCGGAAACCTTCGAGGGCGCTGAAAACTCTGGGCAAGTATGTTCTCAGCCAGAAATCGGAAGGATCCCGGAAAAAGTCCTCATACTCCTCCAATTTCATGTATTCGCCTTCAACGAACTGGTAATTCGGAGCATCGATTGAAAGGCCATGTCCGGGAAACGCATAAAGCCTGTAATCAAGGATCTCCATTGCTTTCCCCGGCGCCGTAAAAGGCATAGCGAAGTATTCCAGTTCATCTGAATATTTTTTGTTAAATTCCCTGCAGGCCCCGATGGCTTTCTCAATGTCGTACATGGCGGTATGCATGCTGACGCCGTGCAGGATGTTCGGGAGTTCGCCGACGGGCAGGTTCACCGGCACCCGGTCCGGCTCTTTCACATTGAATGCATCCACGTATCTCTGAGCCCTGATTTTGTATGCCTTTTCTGCTTCCGGGCTGACAAATTTTACATTCGTTGGATTAAGAAATCGGTTAAGACGGTATTCTCGTTTTTGGGCCGGAGTGCGTTGCGCCCAATCTGCAGGATAACCATTCATCATCGCCATCGCTCCTTATTTATTAGCTACAATAACGCTGCTTATTTGAAAAGCATCTTCGGAGTTCTTCTTTCAGAAACTTGTTAGAAAATAGTCATGTGTTCCGGGATGAGTAGAACAAAAAAACTGAATGCATGCACCGTATTCTTGTTCGCATACGTACATTCGTGAAACTAGATATAGAGTATTTTTCACAACCTGTCAACGATCGCGTGGCCGGTTCTTTGCCTTGGTGTTCTCCCCTTCCATGATATGTTAATTTATGGCGTTTTAAACAGATTGCCTGTGCATTGTTTATGCCGTCAGCAAAGAAGCAGGATGAGAATTTCTATGTCAGGTCGAGCAGAAACTATCAGTGAAGTCTTACCGGGTATTTTCAGAATTGTCGTTCAGCTACCCATCCTCGAGGTCGGATCCGTAAACGCTTATATAATCGGCGACGGCACCCGGGCTCTCATAGTCGATCCGGGGATGGCCCATCCTACCTGCTACGAAATAATGGAGAGGGCGATCGAGGATCTTGGCCTGGACCTGGAACGTACCGATTTCTTCATCACGCATCACCACCTCGATCACTTCAGCTCCGTTCCAAGGTTTCTCAGCGGGACATCCCATGTCTACATAAGCAGGCCTGAAGCCGAATTCATCGGGCGTATCGCCTCTGGGGAGGCGGAGGCGGAAACAGCCGTTTTCCTTGAGAGGATGGGCTTCCCGGAAAAAAAGCCGATGAAGGTGGTTGCCCAGTTCTTCAGCGACGCATACAGCAAACGACGTCCCTGGCCTTTTCATTATGTTGCCGATGGTGACGTCATTGAAAAGGGCGGCTACCGCTTCACCTGCCTCGTCACTCCCGGCCATAGCATGGCCCACGGCTGTCTTTATGAATCAAGTCTCGGTGTCCTGATCGTGGGTGACCAGATCACAGCCGGGATCCAGTTTCTGCTGGACCGAACCGATCCCTTAGCCGATCACTTTCAGAGTCTTACACGCCTCAGAGAGATGAATGTGAAGCTTGCGCTTCCCGGCCATGGTTCCCCGTTCAAGGATCACAGGGAAAGGATCGATTCCCTGCGGGCCCACCACCAGGCAAGATTAGAGGCGGTTTACAGCGCTCTGGGGAAAAAGGAAAAGGACGCTTATGAGATAACCCTTGCGTTGGATGGCCTGCTTCCCGATTGGGATTCCTTCGATATGCTGCCGCCTCACAGGAAGTTCATCTATGCAAGGCACACGTTTGCCTACCTTCAGCACCTGACCACTCGGGGAAGGATAGACAGAGAGAATCGCCATGGGCGGATCCTCTTCTTTCGATGATCCGTTTCAAACGTATCCTGAAATAATTCGCATGTACGAATACAATCAAGCCTGGACGGGGTTCTGCGATTCACAGGGGACACCGGTCTGGCAGAAGCCGCAGCCATACCCGCCTTCCAGTCCCAGCTCGGTGGCATAGCGCATCGTCGTCATGCACTGCCGCATGCAGGCGTTCTTATCATGCGCGTTCTCCTTGCTGACGGCGTTGCCGGCGCATCGCTCGGCGCACATGCCGCAGACCCCTTTAGCGTAGTACAGGCAGTATGCATGATGGTCCTTATAGGGACGCGGCGTAGCCGGGACCTTGATTTTAGCGACCACCGAGCCGCAGCGTATTGCCTTCCCCTTGGCAGTGATCAACCCGTCACAAAGCCCGAAAGTACCCAGGCCGGAAGCGTAGGCCGCATGTCTCTCGGACCAGGTGGATGCCATGCCGTATGGTCCTCCACTCTCCATTTTGAAATGCTGAGACAGGATTGGAACAACCGCCGGATGCCCGGCCTGTGTGAGATTGTCCGCCAAGTATTTTCTGAGTTCTTCATTGAACTGCTCGCCATAAAGGCGAGCCCGGATCCATTTTTCCGACGGCTCCTTGGTTCTCTTGCGGAGATCCGCCTTAATGGCTTCCGTGTGGGGAAGAATCCAGGATATGACCGTCAATTCCTCTTCCTTGACGGATTGATTCGGGTAATTCAGTTGAAAAATTTCCAGTGGAGTCCAGTGAAAGGGTCCGACATATTCCTTATACTGTTTAAAAATAGGATCATCTCCCCCGGAAAATCCCACCAGTGGTTCCTCCCATGCTTTTTCATTTTCAGAATTTCGGATCGAATTACGGGGCGAGGTAGCAGTATAGTCTTTAATCCATGATTCAATCCGCGCTGCCGGATTGCTTTCCAATGCATCGTCGGCAGACGCCGCTTCCGACAGGCGGAATCCGGGAATTCCGGCCAGGCTTGCCGCGGTAGCGCTTTGCGCGGAGGCTTTTAAAAACCTTCTTCTATTTAAAAGTACCATAGCATTCCCTCCTTAACCGGCATTTTAACATCCGGGGATACCAACTCTACGGAAATCAACAAAATTTTTCCTTGATCCGAACCGGAGGTCCCGGCCGGAAGTCTCTCCCGGCAACGTCGCGATGTGTTTCTTTTCAACTTCCGGAATCGCAATACATGCAGGCAGGCATATTTCCGTGCATTGGAGCCACTAAGGGCTCGCGCAAAAATAATTTCACATTTTGCGGCCGGCTCT
>JAFGTD010000258.1 GCA_016934295.1 Acidobacteriota bacterium | reverse complement strand
CGACATCGGGAATCTGCATATACGTTTGAAAAAATAGATTCTCTACTTTGCGATCGATTCCGATTCCGATACCGATCCCGAGCCCCGATGTGCGGGGCAAGCCAAAGCCAGGCCTTCCGGGCGTGGTCGGTTACTAAAGCGGCAAAACTCTGTAAGAAATTCAGGCTTATTATCTACTGTCCTTTTGGGGGTAATAGATATCCGTCAGACATTATGAACCGATGTAAAACTGCATTGTAAGCGTGGTTTCGAAATCGATAGGTTCTCCGTTAAGAGATGCCGGCGCGTATTTCCATTTCAATACTGCCTTAATCGCGCTTTCATCCAAATCCAATCCCAGTGGCAGGACGATCTCCTGGAGCGAGACATTGCCTTCTTTATCGATTTTCACCTTAAGCATGACAGTTCCTCCTACCCTCAGCTTCCTTCCCGTAGGGGTATATTGAGGATCGGCTTTTGAAATTAATTTCGGGAGGGTGAGGTTGTCTCCGCGGTTAAAGAGTTGTTTCTTCGGGGTATTGTTTATTAAGGCATTTTGGCCGGTGAAAAACCTTATGACGGTGTTTTTCCAGTAATCGGGGACGGCATTATGGAGTGGCTCGTTGTCTTTCAGGAAAATATTTTGGATAGCTTGATGTAATAAAGTTGCATCAGACGGTGCATTGAAAGGGCCGATCTCAATAGTAGTTTTCTCAGTACTCTTGAATTGCCGGGGCTTCTTTTCTTTCTGGTCGTAGCTCCAGAATTCCCGTTTTCCGGTCATTTCCAATTTTTCATTTTTAATCTTCAGCTTGTTTATTGTAATCAATCCGTCCAGTGTCCAGATCCCAGGTTTGCCACCCGACACAAGAATCCCTTCCGGGCTGTATTTTAGTTTTTCTCCGCTGTAGAAATGACGCAGGATGAATGTCTTTTTCTCATATAATTTTTTCAGCTGATTTTCCGCATTCTTATTTATATTTCCGCCAAGAAGGATGGGGGAGGAAAACAATAACATGCAAAACAACAGGAAGAGTCGGGCCGGACGTTTCTTTTTCATAATAGACGATTCCTTTGAAGGATATTCCAAAGACGCGGGCTGGTTATTTGCAATCATACTATTTTATGGAATTAAAATATCAATGAATATTTGTGCTGCAAATACTGATGCATTAAGCCTGTTTTTGTCTCAAAAAAATCGATCTTATCGGTTACCGTCGTTTATAAAACCGTTTTGTTTCAGCCACGACGACTCCTGACAGGGCGAGCAGGGCAATCAGGTTGGGCACGGCCATCAGGCCGTTGAACACGTCGGCGACCGCCCAGACAAGATCCAATTTTGTATAGGCGCCGACGAAAACGGCAAGGCAGAAGGCGAATCGATAGGGTCGGATTAATTTCGATCCGAACAGGTATTCCAGCGATTTTTCGCCGTAATAGCACCATCCGAGCATGGTTGAATAGGCAAAGAGAATCAGACCGACGGCGACTATGATCTCACCGATACTCCCCTTCAGCCCCGTATTGAACGCCATCGTAGTCAATTCCGCGCCGGTTGCGCCGCTGTTCCATACGCCGGTGGTAAGAATGACGAATCCCGTCAGGGTACAGACCACAATAGTGTCGATGAATGTCTGGGTCATGGATACCAGCGCCTGGGTTACCGGATTTTTGGTCTGAGCTGCGGCTGCGGCGATCGGTGCGCTTCCCAAGCCGGATTCGTTGGAAAAGACGCCCCTGGAAACGCCCAGGCGGATCGTATCCTTGACGAAAGCGCCCAGGAATCCCCCGGTTGCGGCCGTGGCCGTGAATGCATGAGTGAAAACCAGGCCGACTGTTTCCGGGATCGATCTGAAATTGATAATAAGGACGACAACAGCGGCAAGGATGTAAAAAACAATCATGACCGGCACCAGGACAGAGGTCACTCTGCCGATGGTTTTAATGCCGCCGATAATGACACACCCGGTGATGACCGCCAGGAAGAGCCCGGAAATCCATGGTTCGATATGAAATGTGGCTGAAACCGCCTCGGCGACTGAATTGGACTGGACCATATTTCCGATACCGAAAGCGGCGACCGAAGCCAGTACGGCGAAAACAACAGCCAGCCATCGCCATCCCAGTCCCTTTGAAATGTAATACATGGGCCCGCCCCGCATGGAGCCGGAATTATCCTGTTCGCGGTATTTCACCGCCAGGACCGCTTCGGCATATTTGGTAGCCATCCCGAACAGGCCCGTGATCCACATCCAGAACAGCGCTCCCGGGCCTCCCACGGCAATTGCAATGGCCACTCCGGCGATGTTGCCGGTTCCGACCGTGGCGGAAAGCGCGGTCATCAATGCCTGGAAATGGGTGATGTCGCCCTCCGAGGCTTCGTCTTCCCGCCTCTTGATAAATGCCAGGTACAGTGAATGGAAGAGGCCGTGAAATTGCAGGCCGCGCAATCGAATCGTCAGAAAAATACCGGTGCCCACCAGCAGAACAAGCATCGGGGCGCCCCAGACGTATTCGCTGGCTTTTTGAACGATATTCAGGATGGTCCGATCAATCTCCATTGGATTCCTTTTTCATCCCGAACTTCTTATGCTTTTTGTCCGTGGATTACTGGACAAACCTTATAGGGCCTTATATTGCGGCAATCAAGGGAAAAGGTGGAGGGATATTACATTCAGAAAGCCAGTTCCAGTCGGACTCCCGCAGCGATGGCATCCCGTAGGTCGGGATCCGCCCCGGGATTGATAATAAACTGCAGGTCCGGCTGTAAGGCTACGTTGGGATGCAGCACCGCACGGTAGGTTATTTCCAGGGTTGTTTCCGCCCGTTCTCTCCCTGCAGCGAATCTGATTTTGTCGTTGACCCCGGCACGGGCTACGGCAATGCCGGTTTCATCTTCGTCCCGATGCGGGATCAATCCTGTATAATGCATGCCCGCGCCTATGTAGGTATCGAACGGGCTGAGGTTTTCTTTCGGTGTCCATCCGAGTTGCAGGAAGGCCCCGAGTCCCCGGCTTCCGTGATTTTCCGCCGTGATTTTCTTGTCCGCAATCAAATACCAGCCGTGATTCCCTTTATGTTCGACAGGATTGCCGGAAGAATCCACATTGAGAAGATCCTCAAAGGTTCCCGTGTTCTTCCAGTATCCGAATTTAACCGTCCCGGGAAGGAAAGCCCGGCTGTAATGATAGGCGACTTCGATAGCAAGGAGTGCGCCCGCACGGTTGTCAAAATCAAGTTTTGGTAAGTGTTTTTGCTCTACGGGGTCACCGGGATTGCCGTTGTAAACGCCCAGCAGGAATTCCCATGAGGGGTGGGGCGTGAATCTGGCGCGAATTCCCGGGGCCGCCAGGGGGAATGTACAGGGCCTCGCAGCCATGGCCACATCGCTTGAAAGTCCGAAGGCGCTGTTAATAAAATGGGAACCGTGTTCGTTTACCGCAAAATCGGAATTGAAATCATGGATCCCGAACAAAAGGGACAATTTTTCGTTCAGAAGACTTTGTTCGTACCAGAGTTGATGGAGCCTGCTTGAGTGCGCTGTTTCGATGTTGCTGACGGTCTGGCAGTCTCCCACGAACTCTTCGCTCAACAGATCTCCTCCCTGTTGGGATAAAAGTTGGAGGAAGAATTCTCCGTTCGACCACAGGCCGGCTCCTTCGGTGTCCAATGTGACGGAAAGATCGATTTCGTGCAGATGGGTTTGGCCGCGCTTTATTCCCCCGCGGGTATTGGCCCAGAATTCGCCTATATAGCCGGCCTGCAGCTGAATCCCTATATTCTCAAGTCGAGGATGGCGGCTGATAGTCAACAAAGATTTCTCATGATGTTCGGTGTTTTCCTGTGCCGGTAGCATGGTGGGCACTGAAAGCATAAAAAGAGGGATGATTCTTGCTATATGTTTAAGCATTTACAGGGTAATTTCTCTAATATGAAACTGATTTTCATAACCCAATAAGGACGTGTCGTCAATAAAAAACGGTAATTAGTCGAAAAAAATTATTTCCAATAATTCAGGTGGGTGCATGGTTTTACGGATGCGCCGGTATCAGGGCTGTTCGCTGCGGTTGTATATCCTTCCCTTACCTGCAGATGAGAGAGTTTTATCGATTTAGTGCGTTTTCTTGTTTTCACGCATCTGTAGCGATATACTCGGCCTATCTGACTGGGGAGTTTTACAATTCCATATCGGGGTGTATAGACCCGATGGCACTTAAATTATGCAGGGGATAAACATGACCTGGAGAAGAAATTCCCGGCATGAAGTCGTCATTGCCGCCCTTTTTACGATCGGGCTGCTGATGTTCGCGCTTGTGCCGGGTGCCGAATCAAGGCAAGGTCCGGCGCAAGCAAATAAAAAAGGTGAAACCCTTTACCTGACTGCATGTTCCAGCTGTCACGGAGCGGACGGCAGAGGTGCGCCTCAATATCATGTTGGTTTCGATCTGCCGCTCCCCGACTTCACTGATTGCAGTTTTTCATCCAGGGAACCGGATGCGGACTGGGTGGCGGTCGCCCACCAGGGAGGACCCGTACGGGGATTTTCGAAACTCATGCCGGCTTTCGGCAAAGCGCTCAGTTTCGAAGATTTGGAATTGATTGTTGCGTATATCCGAAGTTTTTGCGGGAATCCGGACTGGCCCCCGGGAGAACTGAATCTGCCCCGCTCCCTGGCTACCGAAAAAGCTTATCCCGAAGATGAAGCCGTATATTCTCTGGCAATCGACGTAGAGGGACAGGGGGCGGTGACCAATAAGATTGTCTATGAGAAGCGTTTCGGGGCCCGCAATCAGTTCGAGCTGACCATTCCCTTCGGCTGGGAGGAGCAGGATGGCTCCGGGTCTGAGGAGACGCCCGCCGGGAACTGGGTCGGGGGGCTCGGGGACGTGGCCCTGGGCGTCAAGCGAGCATTCTTTCACAACGCCCGAACAGGGACGATTTTCAGCGCAACCGGAGAAATCGTCGTACCTACAGGAGACAGGGAAAAAGGTTTCGGCAAGGGTACGACAGTTTTTGAGCCTTTTGTCTCTTTCGGGCAGATACTTCCCTCGGAGTTTTTCTTTCAGTCCCAGGCCGGATTCGAGCTTCCCGTCGATACCGACCGGGCCGGCCGGGAGGCGTTCTGGCGCTTTTCCCTGGGACGCACATTTACTTCGGGACAGTTTGGAAGGTCCTGGTCTCCCATATGTGAATTTCTGGGAGCAAGAGAGCTTGAATCGGAAGAGTATGTGCAATGGGATGTTGTGCCGCAGATTCAGGTCACATTGAACCAGAGGCAGCATATTATGGCCAATGTCGGTGTCCGGCTGCCTTTAACCGACAGCGATGTCCGGGATACCCAGCTGTTGTTTTATCTTCTTTGGGACTGGTTTGACGGCGGCTTTTTCAGCGGATGGTGATTGACATGATGTTTACGTTACGCGTATTTCTTGCCGGCCTGGTACTGATCTCCGGAGTGTTTTATCAGGGTCCGGCGGCAGGTTCAGCCGGAGAAAATCCCTCGCTCTTTCTTGCCTCGGACAGATGCATGGCCTGCCACAACGGTCTGATTGCGCCTTCGGGTGCGGATGTCTCGATCGGGACGGACTGGAGGGCTTCGATGATGGCCAATTCCGCAAGGGATCCCTACTGGCAGGCTGCTGTCCGCAGGGAAGTCCTGGACCATCCCACAGCTGGGGCGGCTATTGAAAACGAATGTTCGATCTGTCATATGCCGATGGCGCGTTTCGAGGCAAGGGCTGCAGGGAAAACATACGGCATTTTTGCGAATCTGCAGCCCGCCGCAGCTGAACCGCGCGCCGCAATGCTGGCTGTCGACGGAGTTTCCTGCACCGCATGCCATCAGATCGAGGATAAGGAATTAGGGAGCAGGGAAAGTTTTGTCGGTGGATTTGTCATTGATACCAACCTGAAAATAAACGCCCGCTCCATCTTCGGGCCCTTCGATGTGGATGAAGGCCGCCGGACAATCATGCAATCGTCCACAGGTTTTGTGCCGGTTCAGTCTGCCCATCTGGGGGAATCCGAGATTTGCGCCACCTGTCATACTCTTTACACCCATTCTCTGAATGCCGAAGGGGAGGTAATCGGGGAGTTGCCGGAACAGGTCCCCTACCTGGAATGGCGCCACAGCAGCTATTCCCCGAATCAGGGATGCCCGTCCTGCCACCTGCCGACCGTTGAAAAGGATATGGCTATTTCTTCCGTACTTGGCCAGCCGAGAAGCCGCCTCTCGCGGCATGTTTTTCGCGGGGGGAATTTTTTCATGCCCCGTATATTGAATCGTTATCGAGATCTGACGAATGTGAAGGCTTTACCCCAGGAACTCGATAAAGTTTCCCGCAGGACCATTGAGCACCTGGAAAGGGATTCCGTACGCATGTCGATAAATAATGTGAGGCATTCGCGGGGAAGGTTGTCTGCGGAGGTAGAAATAGAGAATCTTGCCGGTCACAAGCTGCCGACAGCATATCCTTCCAGGCGCGTGTGGATTCATTTCACCGTGCGCGATGGGCAGGGCAATCCGGTATTCCAGTCCGGATCCCTATCCCCGGATGGATCCATTCAGGGCAATGACAACGACACCCATTCCGGTGCGTATGAACCGCATTATGAAGAGATTGACGATCCTGAAAAAGTCCAGGTTTATGAGGCAATTATGGAGGATGGCGAAGGGAATGTGACGACAGGTCTTTTAAGTGCAGTGCGCTATATCAAGGACAATCGTCTGCTGCCCCGGGGATTCGACAAGTTGAAAGCCGATCGGGATGTCTCCGTGCAGGGACCGGCGCGGGAGGATGCCGATTTTGCAGGATCCGGTGACCGAACTCTCTACTCCATAGATCTGAAGCAGGATGCAGGCCCCTATACCATCCAGGCAGAGCTTTTATACCAGCCGATCGGCTATCGATGGGCCCGGAATCTGGGCTTGCAGAAGGCGGACGAAACAGGGAAATTCGTTTCGTTCTATGATTCCATGGCGGAAGCTTCTGCGGCGGTTCTTGCCCGTGTTGCCTTCACTACGAAACAATGATCCGTGCACTGAAGTTTCAAACCGAACATACTTGCAGGAAAGGTATTTTGAGATCCCGGGAATTTTATTCTTTTCATGTCGGGATCTTTCCCTTCATCCAATCGATCGACTTTTTCCCGATGATGGTATACTAAATTGCTGAAAACCTTTTACCAAGAGGACCTGATGCGAAATAGACTCGGTATAATCCTAATATTGTTTTCGATTTCTACGGCCGCCGTCCTGGGCGGATTCTGGGGCGGCGACAGGACCGTTGCCGCGGACACATCCCCCGACAACAGGGAATTCCTGCGAAGTTTTACTGAAGTGCTGGACACTGTAGAGGCGAACTATGTCGGCGATGTCTCCTTCGAAGACCTCGTGGAGAGCGGGATTCGTGGGATGCTTCGCACTCTCGATCCCCACAGTTCATTCTTTTCGGATCGTGATTTTAACCAGCTTCAGGAAGAGCAGAAGGGTAAGTATTACGGGCTTGGGATCTCGATCCGGTCCGAAACTCCCGGCAGTGGAAGAGTCGTCATAGTCGAGCCTCCGGCTCCGGGAACGCCTGCCTACAAGGCGGGATTACGTGCCGGTGACGTAATCGCCGAGATCGAAGGGGAACCGATCGACGACTGGGATATGAACACGGAAGTTATTCCCAACCTGAAGGGACCCAAGGGAACGATCGTCAATATTACCGTACACCGACCGGGCGAAGAGGCCCCGCTATTGTTTGCGGTCGAGCGCGATGAGATCGACATTTACACGATTAAATTCGCATTCAATTTGACGCCGGACGTCGGTTACATCCGCATCGCCCGTTTTGCTGAAACAACTGGGGCCGAGCTGGATGAGGCGCTCGATTCGATCAATGAAGAAAACCTGAAACTGTTGATCCTCGATCTGAGGGACAATCCCGGAGGCGCGTTGAGCCAGGCCCTGGCGGTTTCCGATCGGTTTCTCGAAAAAGACCAGATCATTGTCCGAACCAGGTCGAGAACGGGACGGGAGGACCGGGACTATAAAGCCTTGCGGCCGAAGAAAAAGCAATATGCAATGATTGTTATGATCAACCAGTCCAGCGCCAGTGCCAGTGAAATCGTGGCAGGCGCCCTTCAGGATCACGACCGCGCACTGATTGTAGGAGAGACCAGCTTCGGCAAAGCACTGGTGCAGACGCTATTCCCTCTTGAAGGCGGCCGCGGCCTTGCTCTGACTACCGGCAAGTACTACACGCCGAGCAACCGGTTGATACAGCGCGATTATTCCGAAAGTTATTTCAGCTATTTTTCCAACCATGAAGAAGACGATGCGACCGCGGATAAGGAAGCATATTACACGGACAGCGGCCGGGTCGTTTACGGCGGAGGCGGAATAAATCCCGACGTGATTGTCAAAGTGGATAATCTCCAGAAGGGTGCCAGCCGTGTTCAGGGGCGAAGGCTGCCCAGGGAGTTTGCTTCCAGGATTTTCTCGGGCGAAATTCCGTCGGTCCTGTATCAGCAGGTCTCCAAGGAAGAGCTCGAAACGGCATCGGAAAAGCGTAAGCAGGAAGTCGCACAACAGGTAAAAATAGACGATGCCCTCATGGGAAAATTCCGGGAATTTGTGAGTTCCAGATCCGTTTCCCTCAGCGAAGAAGAATGGAAGGAGAACGATGCCGTCCTTAAAAACTTTCTGCGGCAGGAACTCCTGTTGTTGTACGTCGGGGAGGAAGCCAGCTACAAGGTGGCTCTCGAACTGGACAACCAGCTGAAGGAAGCTATCGCCAGACGGGATGAGGCTCGGGAGCTCATAGAGATGCATACGAAAAAAAAGCTTTAATCCGCCTCAAACCTGTGTGAGAAATGCAGGTTGAGTTTATTTCAATCTTCCGGTCGTTCGCCCGCAGGGGCCATCTTTACCAGTTTCGGATCGAAGCGTGCCACGATTTCGACAAGGTCCCGTTGCGCCGCCATGACTTTATTAATATCTTTGTACGCCATCGGAACCTCATCCAATCCCGCCGAAATCAGGACTACATCCCGTTCTTTCAGGAATTTTCCGGCTTCATGCCATGTATAGGAATTTTTCGCGGCCTTGCGGCTCATGGCGCGACCGGCGCCGTGCGCCGCCGAATTCATCGATTCCAAATTTCCCTTGCCACGGCAAATATAGCCCGGAGAAGCCATGGAACCGGGAATAATGCCGAGCATGTCTTTGCCTGCCGGAGTTGCCCCTTTTCTGTGAACAATAACGTCTTCTCCAAAATGTTTTTCCTTCCAGGCGAAATTATGATGGTTCTCGATATCTAGCAGCACCCGTGCCTTCAAAGCCCGGGCGATGTGCCGGTGGATCAGTTCGTGATTGGCCGCCGCGTAGAGACCCATGAGTTGCATCGCGGCCCAGTATTCCCGGCCTGTATCGCTGTCCATATCGAACCACGCCAGGTGAAGGAGTTCCCTGGGAAGTTCGGGGTGCGTTTGCATCGCGATTCTGCTGTAATGACGGGCGATATTGCCGCCGGTACCGCGACTGCCGCTGTGGCTTAGAAGAGCAAAATAAACACCCGCCTTGAGTCCGAGGTCGTCCCGATCCAGGGCCAGCGTTCCGAATTCGACGAAGTGATTGCCGCTGCCGCTGGATCCGAGCTGCTTCCATGCTTTGTCTTTGTTCTGTCGCGTAATCGGACTTGCCGACCAGTCTTTATCCATGACCGAATGGTCTCTTTTATGTTTGAATTCGGCCCCGATGCCGAACCGCGTTTCCCGTTTGAGCACATTTCTGAGGAAACCCTCCTCTCCGCGAATGGATGATACGGGCATATCCAGCACGGTCAGTTTCATTCGGCACGCGATATCCATCCCCACGGCATAGGGAATGACGGCATTCCGGGTTGCCAGAATTCCGCCGATCGGCAGACCGTATCCTGTATGGGCATCCGGCATGAGAGCGCCGGCGACGGATACCGGCAGTCTGCAGGCATTTTCAATCTGTGTTATTGAGGTTTGGTCGAAGTCCGATCCCCATCTTCGATAAGGGGCCGGCTCCGTTCTCTCTTCAAAACGGCCCCGGGCTGTCGACGTTCTTAAAAGTACCCCGGTCAGATCTCCAAAATCCGCATCGTCTTTGTAATCTTCAGGTTTCTCAATAAGGGCTTTAATTTTGGCCCGTATCGACTGCCTGGATTCTCCCCTGTCGGCCAGGCGCTTGACGACGCGGAAAGCCACATTCATGGGTCTTCCCCTGGGGATTCCGAGATTGATTAGTTCACGCTTTTTCATAACAGAATTGGACTCTGGTTTTAAAATACTGTATTGCGTGTGCAAGACTATCGCTCACACATAATAAGGATTGCATCAATAGACCCGGTACTCAATATGGGAATAACGGAAAGGATTGCTTCAAATGCTGCGGTGACAATCCGGAGAGTGGCAGTTTTGAAGTGCGACAGCAGGCAGGCCTGCGCACTTGCTGCCGCGCACCAACCTGTAATTACACACCGAGCCGTGGAAAATCCGTCCGGACTGCATCATTCAAGCAGTTCGATGGCAACGGACTGTGCTGCAGTATTTTTCTTGTTCCCGGCGAGCCGGTCTACCACGAGGACTTCAAGAAGGTAGTTGCCGGCGGTGAGTTCCGGGCTGGGGTCGATATCGAATTGGACCGGGATGCTGTCGGATGTCGAACGGCCTCCGATATCCAATACGGGGAGTACTTCAGAAGCCTGAACCAGTTTGTCGTCCCGGTAAAGTCGATATTGGCTTTCTATTCGGGCTTTGCCGTTGGATTTATCCCGTTCAGCGTTATAAACGTAAAGGCTGCAGCCGAACGCATCCGTCCGGGACACCCTCCGTGTGATCGGCCTTTCGTCTGAATACACCTCAGATTCTTCTGAAGAGTTGAATGTGGCAATGCCCGAAGTTACCAGTCCGGAACGGGTAAAATCGGGAACCTCCACCAGGATGGACTCGTTACCGATTCGTGCCGCTTGTGGCTGGAAAACCGAGGTTCTCAGTTCGTAAAGTCCCGGGCCGGCTGCCGGGATGTCAAAAGTGGATGTAAAATCCTTCTCTATTGATTTTTTATAGGCCTGTAACGGTGCCGTGAAACTGGCGTTTCCCTTATAGGTGTTTACGGTCCTTCCGTCAATCGCAAGCCTTCCCGTAATACTCACCTCGGCGATACTCTGGTTCTCATTAAATCTGGGCGCAAATGCAAGATCTTTTACATCGAGATGGAGTGTGATACGGATAATGCTATCCCCGGTAGGACTGTAAAAGGACATAGCTTCCGTGGTAATTTTCAGGTCCCCTGAAACAAAAGGGGAGCTTGTAATCATTCCGGATGTGCTGCTTGGACGGAATCTATTGGAACTGGCGGAGCCTGATATCAGTTCGACGTTGCTGAAACCCGCCCTGGTGCGTACCTTTGAACCTTTGGTCTTGACCTTCAATAAGTGAGATTCCAATTTATAGGACTGCCTGGGACCTTGACCGGTCTGGATGGTTGTTTGCTTGATATCCAGGGTTTCGGCATCCGGTACGTATCCCAGCATATAGTAATGATCCTGATCCTGCAGGATCTGTGTGATCTCTGTAAATTCGTCCGTCCGCGCTTTAATCGCATAGCCCCCGGTCTGTTCAACAAAATCGGCCCAGTCCCGGCGCCATCCGGGCAATCCGGCCTGATACATGTTAATGGAGGCTCTCATGGCTTGGACAGGGCCTATGGACGTTGAAGAAAAAGACGGTAGAGAATTGTGTGAAAAAAGAATGACTGTCTTACGCCCGGGGATGGGTATAAGGTCGTTGAAAATCCTGTTCATAGCCGTATACGGACGTATATCATACCGCTGAACGTATCTATTTGTTGGCAGCACTGCCATTCCTCTAGGAGCTCAGGTGCTTCCGGCGCAGGATTGGATAAATGCGGCGCTGGATGTGCTGGTTGCCAGAAGGACATTCTGTGCAGGGCGCCCGGCTTCAATGCTCCATTGCCATCGGCTGATCGATGTTCGTAGTTCGGATGCGTCCGAAGTCAGCGGCTGGAATACGACGCCGCCTCCGGCGGTGCGTGCTATTGCAACCTTGTCCGTGGGATGCATGACGGTATCTGTAAAGTTGCGAATAGCAGTTCGAACCTGGTTGAACTTCTTGCCGGGAAGTCCGAGGTCGTCGATAACAAATATGATTGTTCTCGGTTCAGTGCCGTCTGTAGCGCGTTCGATCTCATGAAATTCGGTAATTTCCTGCTGCCTTCCGTCCTGGGAAAGCTTAAAGTCCTCTGCCTTAAGCCCTTGCACGGGGTTGCCGTTTTTGTCGGTTACGCTGGCGTCAATCAGAACGAGGGATCTTGAAATGATCGGTTCCACTTTATTCTTTAATTCCACCATTTCAAATTGAGCGGAATGACCGGCACATAATATGGATGCCATGACTAACAGGATAAAAAGAGAAAGGTATGGTTTCTTCATACGGTTCTTCTCCATGTCTTCATTGAATGCCAAGAGGTTTCAACAGGCCTTCCAGTTCTTCCTCCTTAAGCAGTCCCTGTTCCCATGCCGCAATTCTTCCCTGCCGGTCTATAAGAACCAGTGTCGGCAGGTTTACGGCGTTGAAACGCCTGGTGAGATCGCCGTTTTGATCCAGCAGCATAGGATAGGTGAAGGGCTTTTTCTTAAGGAAATCCGATTGCACCTGTCCGCTCTCGCGGTTGACTCCGAATATTATGAGTCCCCTGTCCTTGAACCGCTGATGGATCTTTTCAAGGGACTGCATTTCCTTTCGACAGGGGACGCACCAGGTCGCCCAGAAATCGAGAAGAGCGATCTGTCCTTTCATTTCTTCAAAGGTATAACTGCGGCCGTCCAGATCCGATAACTGTAAAGTATCGGTCGGCGGTCCGATGGCCAGACCGGAATCGGGATACGAAAGGTCCAACGCTTCAGAAAGATAGGCGTTTCGCGGCGGTGTAAATTGGAAAACCGAATCTTCGATTTCTTCATTAATACGGTACGATGACACCCGCATCTCCTCAGTGGAATCTATAAATACCTTGCCTTTCGGGGATGTTGCCTGGAAATGCCTGATATCCCGCAATACGACCGAACTGTCCGGGTCGATCCATAGTGTGCGTATGGTCTGTGTATGCAGGGAAGGAGTTTCCGGAATAATCTCCGCTTCGACAACAATGCAGTCGACACGCGTGGACTTGAGGCGAACCTTTTCACGTCCCAGTATTACGGTGCGGCTTATTTTAGGTCCGAGTACTGAGTAATCACCCGGAAGCGCCGATCCGAGGTATGCACCAGCTGCATTTTTAAAGAAAGCAGCGATATCGGTAGCGATGTCGGACGAATTTTTTTGAGCATATTGCAGGTTGTCGCCGAGACAGGCGGTCGTAGTCATGCCGTCGGAAGCGATCACGCATACCGATCTTCCTATTCCTGTCTGGTATCTGAATTTGTTTTCCTTGGGTTTCCCGTACCGCACAAAGGGGGTGGTTTTTGAAGTGTTGCTGAAACCGTAAATTTTTGATTTGGTCGCTCCTTCAAAGCGATAGGACTGCAATTCTCCATAAGCCTGTGCAACCCGATCGATCCATTGCCTTCCATCCTCCTGCGGGTTTACGGCCCGGCAAAACGGCAGGAGAAAGAGGATGGCAATTAAGGCGGGAAAACGCTTCCGCATAATTACCTCACATGCTAATCCTTAAGTAATTCAAGCAAGTTCCTGAATATATTGGTGAGACAGAAACATATCAGGAAATAATTTCCAAAATTTTACCATGATTTCATTGATTTATCGTTGTCTAATTTCCAAAAGTGCTTTCAGGAATCATCCGTGAAAATACCGGAGGCTGTGATACATTTAACCGTCCGGATTTCCAACATATTTGCCAAGGAGATCGAAAAATGAAACGATTGACAGGATTTACTGTATTGGTTTTGTTGATGCTCATCCCGATCATTATCCAGGCGAATCCCAGTGTTTATCCGCTGGGCACCACAATTTACAAGCCGGAGAAGTGCTGGAACGGTTTCACGATTCTTTCCTCCGAGGAGGGGCGTCTGGTGGATATGAACGGGAACCTTGTGCACCTCTGGAAAGGCAAGCTGCATCACCCGAACAAGGTGTTTCCCGGAGGGTACCTCCTGGCATCGACCGCGGCCTGGGTGCATGGACGGCAGGACGCCGTTGAAATCCAGGTAAGGGACTTTAACGATAACGTTTTATGGAAATTCAACCGGTGGATGCAGGGCAAGGCGAATGAAGGGGAAGGGAAAATGTGGCTTTCGCGTCAGCATCACGATCTCCAGATAAAAGGGAATCCTGTCGGCTATTACATCCCGGACTCGAAGCCGTTGGATATATCCAGCGGTACCGTTCTGGCCCTGGCTCATTACAATGTCCGGAATGAAAAAATCAACCGGAAGGTGCCGCTTGTGGATGATGTGATGTACGAAGTGGATATAGCTACAGGCAAAATAATCTGGGAATGGAAAGCGGCCGAGCATGTGGACGAGATGGGTTTTGACGCCGCTGCACTCGAGGCCATGCAGAACTATAAAACCGAGCCGAGGAGCGAGGGGGACGGATACGACTGGTTTCACCAGAACTGCGCTTCCTACCTCGGCCCCAATAAGTGGTACGACGGAGGAGACCGGCGTTTCCATCCGGATAATATTATACTGGACAGCCGCCAGGCGGGTATTCTGGCCGTCGTCGACCATGAAAGCGGTCGTATCGTATGGCGTGCCGGTCCTTATTACCGGGACGCTGAGGATAAAAAGCTGGGATGGATGATCGGGCCGCATCATACGCATATGATTCCCGGCGGATTACCCGGAGCCGGGAACATTATGGTTTTCGACAACGGCGGGAGTTCCGGATACGGGCTGCCGACCGACTTCGCGCCGGACGGTCAAATGGTTATGCGACGCGACCACTCCAGGGTCGTCGAGTTCAATCCGGTTACTAAGGAGATCGTCTGGGAATATACTCCCAGCAGTTCGAATAATCCCAATTCCGGATTCGGGCATAAGCTGTACAGCGTGAATGTTTCTTCCGCCCAGCGTCTTCCCAACGGAAACACGTTGATTACGGAGGGGGCCCAGGGACGCATTATCGAGGTGACCCGGGATTACGAAATCGTCTGGGAATATATGAATCCGTATCTGTGGGATTCCGACCTTCCTTTTATCCGCAACCTTGTCTACCGGGCTTATCGCGTGCCTTACGATTGGGTGCCGCAACTGCCGAAGCCGAAGGAAGCGGCCGTGGATGCCGGACCCAACTATCTGTTTACCATCCCGGCCGAAGACGGATCCCGGCCCGATTTCGGGACAGAAAAAACCGGAGTCTGGAAACAGGGGGGCGCCCAATAATTTGGTGTCAGGCTAGATTGGCACCAATTAATGCAAGGATTTATTTGAAAACCGCGGCACTCCATCAATGTAAATTTTCAGAAACCGTTTAATGGCAAGCAGATGTATTTGGTGCCCATCTAGCCTGACACCAAATTATTTCAAAAGGAGTATCCGATGTCTGAGTCGAAGTATGGGAAATATGTTGTGACCGATCTTATCGTTCCCGAAGAGAAGAAGAAGATCGCGGCCGACTATGCCAAATATGCCACCCGCATTTTATGGATGGACGAGAATGTCGTTGAAGGGGCGTTTCATATGAATACGGCATGGTACATGAAAGAGGCGGCCACGCTGGAAGATAAACCCCACGTCCACGATGCCGACGAGATCATCGGGTTTTTCGGCAGCGATCCGGCCAATCCCCACGATCTGGGCGGAGAAATAGAAATGTGGATTGAAGACGAAAAGCAGGTTATTACCAAGAGCGCCCTGTTGTTCGTGCCTGCGGGGATGAAACACTGCCCCCTGATACTGAAGCGCGTCGACCGGCCCATATTCCATTTCACCACCGTGCCCGGCGGCCGGTACATTAAAGACGAAGATCAATAAGGAACGCTATATCGCGTCGATGTAACCGCAGGGGCATTCCTCCCAGCATTTCTTGCAGCCGTCGCAAATAGCCAGGTCGGTGTAGTAGTAGCTGCCGGGTTTCACTTCGGGTTGCTTTTTGAAGCATGTATTCTGGCAATACATCCAGCAGTTTTCACATCCGAAACAAAGACCGCAGCTGAAGCAGCGGCTTGTTTCTTCGACGGCCGCTTCCGGCGTAATCCCGAGGTCCACTTCTACGGTCGGTTTCGCCAGGCGCTCCTCGGGGGAGAGTATTTCTCGCTGCGCTCTTTCCTTGGCGGGATACCAGTCGAGCTTGAGACGATCCGGACCGATCTTCGGAAGGGCCGGCGGTTCCTTGGGTTGCCTGCCCCGTAGCTCGGCATGTATGCATTCCGCAGCTTTGCGCCCCTGGCCGATTGAAATGGTAGCCAGCCCGAGACGCAGGGTGTCCCCGCCCGAGTAGACATTATCGATGGAGGTGCGTCCCCACTCGTCGACGTCGAGCCACGATCCATCGGACTGGATGGCGCCCAGCGTGCTCCAGTCCGGCTCCTGGCTCACCGCCATGATAACGGTGTCCGCCTTGATTTCCTTTACGTCGCCTTCTATGGGAACGGGTCTGCGCCGCCCGGAATCGTCCGGTTCGCCCAGTTCCATACGCTGCAGGATCAGACTGGATATCCTGCCCGATTCATCGCGTTCGATTTTTGCCGGAGCCGCGAGAAATTCGAATTGGATTTCTTCTTCCAGAGCTTCCTCAATTTCGCGTTCGATCGCGGGCATTTCATTCTTTGTACGCCGGTAAAGAACGGTGACATCGGCTCCCATGCGGCGGGATACCTCGGCCGTGTCGGAACTTAAACGGAGGGAAACTCTGGCGGCGTCAATTGCCGTATCGCCGCCGCCGACAATCACGACCTTTTGGCCGACTTCCAGTTCTCTCCCCGAATTCACTTTATTAAGAAAGTCGGTCCCTGTATAGACCCCCGGTCCGTCCTCTCCCGGAATGCCCATTGTCCGGCCTTTGTGGGCGCCGATGCCTACAAAAACAGCGCTGTAATCGCGCCTGAGATCCTCCAGGGTGATATCTTCCCCGATAGTCGTGCTGCACCGGAGTTCCACCCCGAGATCTAGTATTTTTTGAATCTCGGCATCCAGCACTGCACGCGGCAAGCGGTATTCCGGTATTCCATAGCGGAGCATGCCGCCCGGTTTTTCGAAGCTCTCGAAAAGGGTGACCTTATAGCCGCGTCGCGCCAGTTGATAGGCACACGACAGACCCGAGGGACCGGCGCCGATTACGGCAACTTTCTCTTCAAAGGGCCCGCCTTCATCCAGTTTCGGAAGCTCAAGTTTTCTTTCGATCCCCCAATCGCCCAGATAACGTTCCACCGAGTTGATCGCCACCGCCCCGTCTTTTTCTTTACGGTTGCAGTCGGTTTCACATGGGTGCGGGCATATTCTGCCCATAACCGCCGGGAAAGGATTGGTTTCCACTTCGATGGTCCAGGCTTGATCGCCTGCTTTCTCAAGGGACCATCCTAATTTTTCATGCTGGGCAATAACCGTCAGCCAGCCTCGAATGTCATTCCCGCTCGGGCAGCTTATGCGGCAGGGCGGATTCTTTTCCCCGTACTTCGGACGCAACGGTGAGATTTCTTTTCGAGTCCCTGTGGAGGTCATGCTGATGGCCGATTTTTTAAGCGCTTTCTTTTCTTTAAACAGACCCATATGTCGGTTCCTCATATAAAAAGGATGGGAAGAAGGGAGGAATTTCTAAAAAATGCATCGTTAATAATATCGATAATGCCTCAGGTTTACAAAGGTGAAATCCTTTTTTTAGGGATCCTTGAACGTGCAGACGTTGGACGTCAAGCGTTTAACGTTAAACGTCCAACGTTCAAACGTTCATTATTTAGAGAAGCCTGCGGCATACCTGATAAAGAACCGTTCACCAGGTGGGCCGGCCGCAGCGGAAATTCTCCGCTTTATTCGGATCGCCTTCGCCCTTGTAGATCGCGACATTCGGATAGGCGCACACCGGGCGGGTTTTATATACTCGCGGGCCGTCGCTATAGGTAGCCTTGATCTGATCCGGTGCGATGCCTTCTTCCGTCCATTTCTGGAGCGCTTCCATGGCGTTGAAAGTGCCCGGAGACGCCGCCGGGCACATGCCCATATCCGGCACCATAAACAGGCGGAAAAAATCTTTGGTTTCTCCGGCGCCGCCCATGGTTTCCGTGACCTGGTCGTAGTACCCGGTGATATAGCGCGGCGGCACCCATGTTTCATTCCAGGACTGGTAAAGAATAAGCTTGCCGCCCTTTTCCTTGAAGGCTTTAAGGTCGGGATCAATGGAATTGATCATGGAGCCCAGGCGTTCATCGGTCTTGCGCGTGTCCAAATCCACATCAAAAGTGTGATAATCCCACTCGGGATCTTCGAAGACGATATATTTGAAAAAGTCGTTGTTGATAAAAAGCGGCTCCGGGCCTTCAATCATGGCGCCCCAGAGAAGTTCGCTTCCCGGTTCAAAGCCGGAGTAGATCTGTGTGCCGTCGGAGAATTGCGCTCCGGTATAGAGTCGCCGTGCCGTGTTGACCTGGGCCACTGTCAGGCAGGACGGCTTGTCCGGCCCGGGGCATTGAATGGAAGCAGGATCGAAATCACACCTTGACGGATCCTCAATGGCGCCGTCCTTGACTCCATCCAGTTCATCGCAGGCATCCAGCGCCGCCCGGTTGAGTACCGGGTATTTGTCCGGGGGGATATAACCGGGCGCATCCACACCGTCTTTCAGGGCCACCCAGCTGAGATATTCGGAACCCGGTTGCAGGTAAGTCAAATGAAAGGCCGGATCGCCGGACAGGATGCCGTCGTAATCATCGGGATAACGCTGAGCCTCCGCCAGGCCCTGGCGTCCTCCGTTATGACAGCTGTTAAAGTAGGAATATTGGGGCGGGTGTCCGTAGAATGCCTCTATAAGATGCTTGGCCACAACCGTCGTTTCGTGCACGGCCCGATGGGCCCAGTCGATCAGTCTTTCCGGATGCCCCATGCCCCATTCGTGTCCGGGATCGAGATGGCCCGTATCTGTCGAGGCTGTCGCATACCCTTGCGCCAGCGAACTCGCCAGTCCTTGATACTTGATCGCCCCTTCAAAAGCAGGATTGCCCGTTGCCAGGAATCGGTTGTTCCATTTTTCGGAGGGAGGCAGCCAGACTTCAAAGCCGATGCGGGAGTTGGGAACAGGATTGATGTGACCGATTACGCGGCAGAACGGCTCCGAAACCTTCAAACCTGGAGGCGTGCCGAATATTCCGGGTGTCTTGGGCGGCAAGAATCCGAGCGGGTCGTTCATAAATGCAGCCGAACTGATCGTCACATTCGGAAGCTTTTGCTCTACGAGCTTTTCACATGGCTGTTGAGCATATGCCATGGTTGTGATTGTCATCAGGCAGGCAGCCAGTAGCAGGCATCCCGATGAAATGCGATGTGTTTTCATATCGGTATCCCCTCTTCTACGAAACAGGTCAGAGTCTGGATATGCGCAGAAAAATTATTCGATTGTTGTCGGCGCTCGGGCTAGGAGATTTATATGGATTTCTTGACCGGGACACAAGAAAAATATTATAGGGTACAATCATGCTCTGGAATTAATTTGAGAAAAATGCAAATCCTTGTTATCTATGACTGTAAGAACAATCGTAGCTATAAAGGTTCAAACAGGAAGAGATCCATCCATTATCGGCCCGGGATAGAGTTTATGCCCGCAATAAGGTCCGGAAAATTCTTGAACAGGGGGAGGGCTTTGAGAATGAGAAGTTTATTGTCGGCAATATTGGCGACTTTCCTGACGGCGGGCATTGTATCCGTGTCGGCGCAAAATCTCACTTTTTCAGTCAAGAGAGAAGAGGTGCGCATCGACGTGCTTGTGACCGACGACGGCAAGCCGGTGACAGGCATCAGGGCTTCCGATTTCGAGGTGCGGGACAATGGAGTGCAGCAAACCATTCAGTCGGCCAGTTTTCAGGAAATTCCCGCCAGCGTGATCCTTGTCCTCGATATGAGCGGCAGCGGGTTGGTCGGCAGATTGATCGATCATTTGAAAAGAGCCGGCTTTGACCTGTTGGATAAATTGAGGGAAGGCGAACGTGCGGCCCTGATTACTTTCAATCATGCTGTGACGCTCAATTCGACGCTGACACCGGACCTGCAGAATGTAAGACAGGCGCTCGATCGTACCCAGCCCCGGTCCTTCGGGAAGACATCCCTGATTGATGCAAGTTATGCCGGATTGATCCACGCGGAATCGAAAGCCGACCAGCCCCTGATTATTGTCTTCAGCGACGGTCTCGATACGTCCAGCTGGCTTACGGACGAAGCGGTGCTGGAGTCGGCCCGACGCAGCGATGCCGTGATTTACGCCGTATCGGCCGGCAGGCTGCCGGACAGAACGTTTCTTCGCGAACTGACGAATACCACCGGGGGATTCCTGGTTGAGATCGAATCGACCGACGATCTCGGATCCGTTTTTGTCGATATCCTTGAAGAATTCCGTCAGCGGTATCTGTTGACTTATTCTCCCACGGGAGTCGGGAAGGCCGGCTGGCATGAACTTGAAGTGAAAGTTAAAAATCATCGGTATGACAAGATCAGTGCAAGAAAGGGTTATATGAGGTAGGCGGTGAAGACCCGCGACAGCAGGCTTTTATAGGGAGGGAAGAAGTGGAATCATCGAAGTTTGCAAAATATGTCAGGAAAGGGGTGATGAACAACCCTACGCCTCACCCTGAAGTGACGGCGCCGCGTCTGGGACTGAAGAGCGGCGGAGATTTCGGCAATACGAATTTTTCAATGAGCTGGTGGGCGATTACCGAGCCCTTTGTGATGGTGGAGGATTGCCATAAACATGATTTTGACCAGTTTATTATCTTTGCCGGAGGGGACATTAAGAATATGCCCGATTTGGGCGGTGTCGTGGAATTCGGCCTGAGCGAGGATGGGAAAGATATTGAAACGCAGGTCATCACGGAAGCCACCATGATCTTTATTCCGGCCGGCCTGTATCACGGACCGCTGAATTTCAAAAAAATCAACGATCCCGACAAGCCGATCCTGTTTCACGACCTTTTCTTCGCTCCCGAATACAGCAGGGTCTGACACAAAATTTTGTTGCCGGTCACTTCCACAATTTGAATCGGTGAAACCGTACGGTTGTTGTTCCCGGGACTTATGAAAAACTGTCCAGGCATTATTCGCTGGAGGGGATCCTGTCAGGCACGCAGGTTGAGGATAAGTCTACGCCCGTAAGTGCAGTCGGCTTTCTCAGCGCTGTTCCCCGGCGCATGGAGGAATCGGCGGGCATAATGTTTTTCATATTCATCATCGGCGGTGTATTCGGCATATTGCAGTGTACCGGCACAATTACGGCCGTCCTGCAAAAGCTCCTTGATCGGTTCGCCCATTCCGGCCCTCTGCTCACTGTAGTGATTGTGCCCGCCACTGCTGCTGGCGGTTCTACTCTGGGCATGAGCGAGGAGTTCATTCCTCTTGTGCCGCTATTTGACTTTATTCCTGGAACCGGATCCTGACCGGAGCAATTCCGTTTTTGGAGACATTTGCTTCCATCCGGCCCGTATTTCCTGCAGGGTTTATCCGCTTGTGGGCGCCCTCAAATTTGCGAACTTATTCATAGGGTGTAATCTTAAAAAGTCAGGGGGCGCTTGTGTTTTGGAGACAATAAAAGTGCATTGTTCATTTTAAAGTAATTAGGAGAATGTTCATGGTTCAAAAACCTTTTCAAACCGATGCATATCTTCCCCGGGAGATGGCTCAGAGAGTCA
Source organism: Acidobacteriota bacterium (assembly GCA_016934295.1). Taxonomy (GTDB): domain Bacteria; phylum Acidobacteriota; class UBA6911; order UBA6911; family UBA6911; genus UBA6911. The sequence continues at coordinate 30,069 of JAFGTD010000258.1, read as the reverse complement.
ACGAAGTCGGCGTTACCAAGGCAAAAATGGAATTCTGGAGCATGCTGTATCTGGCAATCCTGGCGGGCTCCTTCATAGGTCTGGGCGCGCATTTTGCCACGCTGGCTTCCGCCAATAACGGCATGCCTTTCAGTCTCAGCCAGCTGCTCGCCGGCCTGGTCTTCAGCCTGGGGCTTATCCTGGTGATTGTCGCGGGCGCCGAGCTGTTCACCGGGAACAACCTGATCGTCATGGCTTATGTTTCGCGCAAAATCGGTTTACGCGATGTCGTGCGCAACTGGGGCATTGTTCTTCTGGGCAACACCGTCGGCGCCTTGATAACGGTTGGATTGATCTATCTATCCGGCGTCTGGGTTTTGGGTTCCGAGGCTGTCGGCACGAGGGCGATTCAGATTGCGGCGGCGAAAACGGATATTTCGTGGCTGGAGTGCTTCTTTCGCGGCGTGATGTGCAATGCCCTGGTCTGCCTGGCCGTCTGGCTCTGTTTCAGTTGCCGTGCGACGGTGGACAAAATTATAGCGATCATCTTCCCGATCACGGCTTTTGTCTCCATGGGATTCGAGCACTCGATTGCAAACCTGTATTTTATTCCCATGGGCATGCTGCTTTCGAAACTGCAGCCGGAACTTGCAGCAAGGCTGGCAAATCCGGCACAATCGCTGGATATTTCCGGGTTTCTGGGCAATCTTATCCCGGTCACTCTCGGGAATATCGTCGGGGGCACCCTGATGGTCGGCCTGGTCTACTGGTTCATTTACCTGCGGGGCTTGAGCCGTATTCCTAACGGGGATTCGTAGCAGAACGACGCAGGGCACACTACGCGATTCCCGTATTAGGGCATTGAGAAAAAACAGGGAGGCGATGTCGCAGGATTAAGGTTCCGTCATTATGTCATTCGTTACAAGCCTTGGCTCCGGATCCACCAGTTTCTCGACGATCAATGTTACCCTGGCGGGTTGATCTTCGGAGTGTGCATGGAAAAGAGTTCCCGTGGCGATCACCTTCCGGCGAAGGAACGCTTCCAGCCTTTCCAGGTGCTCCGCAAAAAGGACCAGCTGCAGCCGCTCGATGCCTGTTTCCGCTACATTGACTGCATCGCCGTGCCGTATGTCGATAGGCTCCTCTAAGGTTAGAAATATTCCGACTTCCTGTGTTTCCGCCGAATCGTCGTCCGATGAACCCGGTATTTTTTCCTTCGTTAAGGTGCCTGTAAGAGTGACGACGGCCGGAGCGTAATCCACAAGGCGATTCGCGTTTTGAGGCGCATCCCGGCGTTTTTTTATGACTGTATTTTCAGCCTTTTCGACGCATATGGGCCTCATTCTGTGGGGTATGTCGTCGGCGAAGGGGCAAACCGTAAAATCCCCGAACATGGCCGTGTTCCAGTCGATCCGGCCTATGAGGTCGCTTGGAACGTTCTCATAGCCTTCAAGCTGGTATTCGTCGTCCATTACTCCGAGTACGCGGGTTGTCCCTACCCGCCATATGCGCACGCGCGGGCTTTCTTCATACAGCTGCATCCGTCCCCAGAAGAGAAAGCATTCCCCCGTAACCATGGGGTGGTTTCTGCAGGACTTTGTCTCATCCTGGGAAATGCAAAAGGAAACAAGCAACAATTGGAAAATTATGCATGTCACAACAGCAACGGTCTTCATTCAATTCCCCTCGTATTACTTTTGTTCTGCGTTTCCGGATCCTTTGTTACCCTATCCCAAATTTGAGGGTTGGATAATATGTCGAACTTCCGACGACTTTATCATGAATGTTTCCTATTATACCAAGATTCTTGGTTAATATTAGGACTGCGAGAAATGCGGGCCGGGTGTATTGTTTCAGAGCCCGCTTCATACTCTAATGAAAAATTTAGGTGGTTGGAGTTCTGGCGAAATTTAAAATATCATATTTCGTAAAACGGAGCTTCCTTGGAGTGCGGCAGCTTGCTGCCGCACTCCAGGGGAATTGTATCCCCATCGAAATATCCTCATAAAATATCAAACTGATAATTTGATTGTAATACAGGATCGGTAAGGTCGATGTTCCAATAACACCGGGATAGGGTAAACCGCGGATTCGCCTGGATTGTTGCCGTTTGAATCCGCGGTTCAGCCTGATTGTAAGGATCCTGTCTCTTTTTCTATCGTTACGCTATTCCGGCAAAGGTATGTTCTGACCGATCGTCAGCTTTTGTCCGGTTGTAGTACTGACAGGATCGCTCCAAAACGGCACATCGTCGCCCGGGAAGAAATAATCCGTGTCGGAGAGGAAAAATCCTGAATTCCCGGAACCCTTGGAGGCGGGATATTTATAAAACATTAATAATCTAGGAATTACGTTTAATGCCCTTCTCGTGATCCGACCGCGGTCATGCAGGTAGGGGCGAACCTTGTGTTCGCCCTATGGCCATAAAGAAGGTTTTCGGAAGAAGAAAAAAGGGCGAACACAAGGTTCGCCCCTACTTGTGCAAACGAACTGCCCCGGAGAGCGGCCTTAATCACAAAACTTTATCTTTTTCCAAACCTTCAATCCAAAACAGGATTGCGCTCATGCGATTCGGAACTCTAATTTTATGTTTCATGCTACTTACTGAAGTAAACGATGACTTCTCCATTTGTGTTAATGGTTATATGAGCCACAACATGGAAAACCAAATTTTCCCCGCTTCCGTGCGAGATTAATCGGTAACTAAATACTTCCGATAACTCGAATGGCTGTCCCAAGGGAACTTGATAACTGTAATGCATGTTATCACCGCCTGGAGCCTGATAAATGTCTCCGGTTATTTGACCAATTCCCACATATTGGCAATTGGTATGGAATTTGTATGTCACCACATTATCATTTACGGTCGACGAAATAACTAAATGTGACACACCGCTAATAAGAACATCCTCACCTGCCCCTCCGTTGGCATTAGGATTGAACATAACGAACCCATCAACATATGTTCTTTCGTTTTGGATTACTTCACCTTTCACAAAAGGCGTAATGCTGACGGTGAGCATAATGACCGCAGCCATCATCAGCGTCGCCCGAAATAGGTTTTTCATCGGGAATTCCTCCATAGACATGGAAAAGCTAAAAGTCTAAGTATCAGATTGGCTTGTTTGCGGGAGTGAGGGCAGGATATCTTTTCCACCCTAACTCCCAAGGCTGGTCTCCGGCCACATCGGAGCCAGCCCGATTAAATTTCATCCCGCTTTCTCCCAACATGAGAGTCTAGGCAGCGGGCAGTGCTTCACGAATGCAACCTGAATCCACAAAGAACTATTCGTTTAATAGGCAAAAGAGGTTCTGCCTTCTTACCTGTTAATGCGGGAAATGGAGCAGAAAAACCTCATGCTGGAGAGGAAAATCTGAATTCTTGGAATCCTTGGAGAAGGTGTATTTATAAAACATTGATAATCTAAGAATTAAGTTTAACACGCTGTTGGTATATAATATTGAAAATTGTAAAAATCGGTTTTCTCGGATGGCAGGAGGTGCCTGGATGCAATCGACTGCTGATGAGATATCTTCTTTGCTGCATGCCTGGTGCGGGGGCGACCGGACAGCGCTCGACAAGCTCATGCCCCTGGTTTATGAAGAGCTCCACCGCCTGGCCCACAGCTACATGCGGCAGGAGCGCGGCAATCAGACCCTGCAGACCACGGCCCTGGTCAACGAGGCTTTCCTGAGGCTTGTCAAGGCCCGGGAAATCGAATGGAAAGACAGGAATCATTTTTATGCCATAAGTGCCAACCTGATGCGCCGCATTCTGGTGGATCTCGCGCGATCCCGCGGATACCAGAAACGCGGCGGCAAAGTGAAAAGGATTTCCCTCAACACATTTTCGACCATTCCTATAGATAGGGATCCCGACCTTATCCGAATCGATGAAGCGCTCGACGCCCTTGCCGGATTCGATTCCAGAAAGGCCAAAGTTGTGGAACTGCGTTTCTTCGGAGGCTTGAGTGTCCGGGAAACGGCCGAGGTGCTGGAAGTATCGACAAGCACGGTGGATCGGGACTGGGAAATAGCAAGGACCTGGCTCTACAGGGAACTCAAAAATCGGAATTGAGATGAAACCGGAACAGTGGTACAGGATCGAACGGATCTATTCTGAAGTACTTGAAATCGAACCGGCCGGGCGCGAGGCATTTCTGAATCAGGCCTGCGCGGAAGATGCATCCCTTCGCAAGGAAATCGATGCCCTCCTTGAAGCCCGGGAGGAGGCCGGCGGCTTCATCGAATCCCCCGCCGTGGAAGTGGCCGCGAGGGCTCTTATCGGAAAAGAAGGGGGCCTTTCCGGACAAGATCCTGCAAGCAAACCGGGGGGCGAGACGGTCGGAGATCATGAGGCTGCAGGGAAAAAGGATCGCGCGCCTGATCCCGTGAAGGAAACTGCTAAACCAACACACCCGAAGCGCGCCCCGTGGTGGATGTATGCGCTGATCGCGGCTTTCCTTTTATGCACCGCGATTCGTTATTACGATTTTTCTACGGCGCCGGAGGATCCGGGGCTTATGTGGGAGCCTGGTCTGATCAGGGGCACGACGGAGAAGAAGGTGCGTGTCACGGAAGTGAAGCCTGGTCTTGCAGGGGCAAAAGCGGGAATTGAGGTTGGTGATTGGATCGAGGTGACCGGTTCTGAATATCTGGATCGATCCCGGCCCGGCACAGGCTATGGTTACTTGAAAGCCGACTACCCCTATCCCCTGAAAATCACGCGCGACCGGGAAACAAAAATCATATATCTGGAACTGGATCGAACATTCTCGCCGGTGAAGTGGCTTATCGACGGTGGAGTACGCAGCCTCGTTCTTTTAAATTCGCTTTCATTTTTGATACTGGCCCTGATTGTGGCATTGGCGCGTCCCTACGACCTTGCGGCAAGATGGGGCGCTTTGATGATGGGGACCATTTCAATTTACTGCAATTACTCAATGGGATCCCCCAGTTGGGGCAGCACCCTGCTGGCTCTTCCGCGCCCGGTCGCCTGGCTGACGGTGTTGTTCCCGGCATTGGCTTCCGCGATTCAGATGTCAGCCATCATTACTTTTTTCGCGGTATTTCCGCGCAGACTGTTCCGGCAGAATTGGATCTGGGCGCTGGTATGGCTGCCCGCCCTGATCTTCATCCCTCCGGGGATCCTGTCCAATCACGAGCCGGTATATTCCGTAAACTTCCAATGGCCGCAATGGTACCTGACTACCGTCAGCCTTGTCGCCCTGGCCAGTATTATTTCCGAGTTTGTCGTCACCATTTTGAATTACAGGCGGCTCCGGGACCCGAATGACAGGAGAAGAGTCCGTATCCTGATCATAGGGGCTGCTGCTTCCATGGTCGGGTTGTCGCCCGTGATCTCGATGTCGGTATTTCCCGGCTTGTTCAGGCTGCTTTTTGTCGGGACGGGTGTGAAAAATACTATAGTGATGGTGCTCAACTACATTGCATTCATTTCTCCCATAATAAAAGCCTACGGCATCATGCGCCACCGCCTGTTCGATATTCGCATCATGATCCGGCAGGGGGTGCAGTATGCCGCCGCCCGGGGATTCATACTCTCCCTGGTGCCGATCATTCTGCTTGTGATGGCGGTGGATCTGGCCGTGCATCGCAGCCAAACACTGGAAAAAATTATGGCCCAACGAGGTCTGCTTTACGCCGTGATGGTAGGTGCGGCATTGCTGCTGTATTTCTACAGGCGGACCTGGCTCGAGGCCCTCGACCGGCGTTTTTTCCGGGAGCACTACGAGGCCCATGGGGTTTTGCGCACCGTCATTGAAGAGATTCGAAAATCCGGGAGTTTCGAGAAGGTGGCGCCGGGCGCGGTGCTGCAGATCGAGTCGGCCCTGCACCCTCAGACGGCCGCTATCCTCGTGCGACGGCCCGGGGAATCCGCATTCAAGGACCTGGCCCGGGAAGATAGGGAGTTACAACCCATCGCGGCCGACAGCCGATTGTTGGCAATGATTCGCGTGCTGGACAAGCCTGTTGAAATTTCTCACGATCCTGACGGCTGGCCGTGGACTCAACTGCCCGAGGAGGAGAGCCGTATTCTGCGGCAGTCAAATCTGGAATGGCTTTTCCCCATCTGCCTTACGGAAGGGCGGACCGAGGCCCTGCTCGCTGTCGGGCCGAAGCGGTCCGAATCTCCGTACTCCCGTGAAGACCAGGAACTCCTTCAGGGAATCGCCGGCAGCCTGGCCCTGCTGCTGGAGCAGTCTCCGGTAGTGGATATCGACAGCTGGGGATTCAAGGAGTGCCCCGAATGCGGCATGTGCTATGACAGCGATTCGGACAGCTGCAGGAATGGAGGGACTACGCTGACACCGATTCCTTATCCCCGTGTGCTGGGTTGTCGATACCGTTTCGAGCAGAGGCTTGGGAAAGGGGGAATGGGAATTGTTTACAGGTCTTTCGACATGGAACTCGAGAGGCACGTTGCGGTCAAGCTGATTCACCCGGCACTTACGGACAGCTCTGAGGCGGCGACGCGGTTCAAGCGGGAGGCCCGGGTTGCCGCTGGTTTCACTCATCCAAACGTTGTAACCGTTTATGACTTCGACGTCGGAGAAGGTCAAAGAGCCTATCTGGTTATGGAGCTTCTTCACGGTTCGACTCTCAGGCAGGAATTGAGACAGTGTCATCACCTGTCCGCATCGCGTACATCCGAAATTCTATCCGGAGTCTGCGCGGCCGTGGATGCCGCCCACCGGCAACGACTCCTGCACCGGGATCTAAAACCTGAAAATATATTTGTCGCGAGTTCTGAGGGGATGGAGTCGGTAAAGATCCTGGACTTTGGGGTTGCCAAGTCGCTCATCCAGTCTCCCGAAGACCTTGATGCAAACCAGACTGAACCCGGCAGGCTGGTCGGCACTCTGAAATACATGTCACCGGAAGAGCTGCACGGGGATAAGCCCGACGAAGGCTGGGACATTTGGGCATTGGCGGTCATAGCGTATGAGATGCTGGTGGGGTTGCACCCATTCGCAGGGGCCACGTCGGCGGAAGTCCGGAACGCAATTCTGGACGGGCGTATGACGCCGCTGTCAGAACATCTTCCGGAAGCGCCTGCAGGATGGCAGTATTTCTTTGAAAAAACCCTGGCCCCGGATCGCGGCCTGCGGCCCCAATCCGCTTACCAGCTCCTGTCGGACTTCAAAGATTGTATCGCGTGAGTTACGGCAATCAGAGTTACCCCCTTATCTCTGCAGGTATAAGAACGGACCTTTTAAAATGTCAGTATTTCCCAGCCGTTTTTGAGATAGTCGGTTAAAGGCAGGCCCATTCCGCGTACCGATACGCCTAGAGCCTTCAGTTCTTCCACTATGCCGTAGTTCATCGCGCAGGCAACGCAGGCTTCAACAACAATGCCATCCTGTTGCATGGCCTTGAGTTTATCCTGCAGGCTTTTATCCCCTGCAAGAAGGCGCTGGGAGGGGCCCCAGACGATAAGAGTCACTTCTCCGAACCAGCCGACTTTCTTTGCAGTGTGTGCATACATGAAAGCGACATTGTGGGCCACATCCGGATCTCCGCTCGTCCATAGAACGGCCAGCTTGCCGGAAGCTGCCTTTTCTTCCTGTGTGATTGCTGTTTGCACGAAGGCGCAGACGAATACAAGCACTACAAAAAGCGATAGATAGGTTCTCTTTTTGGATTTCATAAACTTCTCCTTTTTGAGGGAATGATCCGGTTTTAACCGTTTCCGATCCACCGAAAATAAAGAAATTCCCCCAGCCTCTTAACGGATTTAGTAAACCGGCTTTATTTTTAATACTACCGTAAAAAATGAAAAATTTCTTGACGTAGGGGAATCTTCCCAGTATATATTTTAGCGGTTTCGCAAATACGGAAGTAATAGATTATGAAAATAAGCAATCAAGAAATATTTCAATTGCATGCAGAATTCTGCAAAGTGCTGTCCAATCCTAAACGGTTAATGATTATTGCCCTCTTAAGTAAGGAGGACATGTCCGTGGGAGATATTGCCAAAGCTACGAATACCGCTCTGGCAACAATCAGCCAGCACCTGCGGGTGTTGCGGGAACGCCATATCGTGAATACCAAAAAGGCGGGGCAGACGGTTTATTACAGCCTTGTGGATGCTGCTCTCATGGAAGCCACAGTCATGATTCGCCGGGTTTTGCTCAAGAGTATGCATCAGCGAGGCATTATTGCGAGGGAAATTGACCCTGAAGGCGTTTCGCACGAAGACTGAGTGCCTGTCGGCGTATGGTTTATTGAAAGAGTTTCATATTTGATTTGGCCCATTAACAATTTTTATCAATCAGGAAAGGTACACCAGTATGGATATTGAAGATCTTGAAGATTTGGAGCCGGAACATATTGTGGATGCCCGCGGAAGCGCATGCCCGGGCCCGCTGCTGGAAGCCAAAAAAGGCATCGGCAACGTAGAGGTTGGGGAGGTGCTTGAGATCCGGTCCAGCGACAAGGGTACCCGTAACGACATTCCTATCTGGGCTAAAAAAGTGGGACATGACTACCTTGGAGTGTTGGAAGCCGAGGAAGGATACGATCGCATCTTTGTAAAGCGCGGAAAATAATCAAATAATTTAGAAGCTGTTTGCCGGCGATTGCGTCCATAGCGATACACGGAATTATTGCGCGTCGCCGGGTCAGCTCATTTGCATTCGGCCTGGTTGGAGGTTTTTCCTGTATCGTGCCGGCAAAAAATCGGCATGGGGCCGAATCAGAGAATGTTATGAGTGAAACAAATTTAAAGGCTCCACCGAAAATTTTAATATTGGCAACCAGTTCCTGCGGGTACACGGGCGCCGATGCCACGGGGCAGGCCCACCTCAGTTATCCGCCGAATACGTACATTATTGATGTTCCGTCCCCCTGTGTGTTTCCCGAAAACTTCTACTACCGCTGCCTTGAACGCGGCATCGACGGCATCATTGTGATGTCCTGCGGGGTGGAGTGCCCTTTTGAAGGTGCGTACGAACGGCTGGCGGCCAAACTGGATCGGGTATCCCTGGGCCTCAAAAAGCGCGGGATCAAACAGGGACGGTTGAAGCTGTGTTCCGTCTGTACTGTCTGTACAAAAGCCTTTCTCAAAGAGGTTAATGAAATGAACGATCTGTTGATAAAAGAGCAGGAGGAATCCTCATGAGTACGATTCCTTCAGAAACGGATGCTCTTGTGATCGGGGGTGGAATCGCCGGGCTGCAGGCGGCGCTGGACCTGGCTGAGCAGGGCTACCAGGTCGCTGTGGTGGAACGCCAGCCGAGTATAGGCGGCGCCATGATCAGGCTGAGCAAGGTTTTTCCGACGCTTGATTGCGCAAGCTGTATCACCACGCCGAAGATGGCGGCCGCCGCGCATCATGACAACATTACACTCCTGACCTATACCGAAGTCGATTCGCTGACCCGGCAAAATGGAGGCTTCACCGCCCGGCTTACGAAGAAGCCGCGGTTCGTCAAGGAAGACCTCTGTATCGGTTGTCGACTGTGTGAGTATGCCTGCACTTCAAGTATGGAGGATGAATTCCAGGGAGGGTATAGCGGCCTGCGCGCGATCCACATCCCGTTCAGCAATGCCATACCCCAGGTTGCGCTGGTGGATGAGAACGCCTGTACGTTGTGCGGTCAATGCATTTCGTCCTGTCCTACGGATGCCATTGACCTCGAACAGAAGCCGCAGACACTGGAAATACAGGCAAAGACCGTCATTGTCGCCACCGGTTGGAAACTCACGCCGATTGATGCCAAACCGCAGTACCGGGGCGACTCGATTGCCAATGTCATATCGCCGTTGCAGATGGAACGTCTGCTGGCGCCCCACGGTCCTTACGGCAGAGTTCTAAGACCCGCGGACGGCAAGGTTCCCGATTCCATTGCCTATGTTCAATGCGCCGGCTCCCGCGACGCGACTTTGGGTGTTCCCTATTGCTCACGGGTGTGCTGCATGTATGCCATCAAACAGGCTATGCTGCTGAGCGGGGCGGTGCCGTTGGCCGATATTACCATTTACTATATGGATATCCGCACCTTCGGAAAGGGATTTGAAGAATTCTACCAAAATGCCAAGGCTATGGGAATTGAGTTCATAAAAGGCAAAGTCGCCCGGATCACCGAAAATCCGGACCGCTCGGTGAAACTTCGGTTCGAACACATCGACGGATTCGGACAGGTTGAAGAGCGGCAGCACGATCTGGTGGTTCTGTCTCTCGGCATGCTGCCCGGCGACAATCCCGGTCGAATGCTGCCCATTGAAACCGGAAATGACGGATTCGTAATGCTTCCCCATGCCAAAGATGCTCCGTGTAATACCGGGGTGGAGGGAGTATTTGTCGCCGGGACTGCAACCGGTCCGAAAGATATTGTGGATAGCATTGTCGAAGCCGGTGCAGCGGCAACTGAGGCAGCCATATATATGAAACAGACAGGTATTACATCCAATAAATCGGAAAGCAGAGTATTATGACGGATCTGGAAGATACACAGCCCAAACCGGAAAATAAAAAAGACGAACCCAGAGTGGGTGTCTACGTTTGCCATTGCGGCGGCAACATTTCCGACGTTGTAGATGTTGAAAAGGTTGTTGCCGAAGCTGCTCAGCTGCCGGGAGTTGCCGTTTCCCGTACCAATATGTTCATGTGCTCCGATCCCGGACAGAAGATGATCCAGGAAGACATTCAGAAAGGCCTTGTCGACAATTTTGTTGTTGCCGCCTGTACCAGAAGCCTGCACGAGACTACTTTCGCCAGCCTGTTGGCGCGCAATGGCGTGAACCCCTACCTGCTGGAGCAGGCCAACATTCGGGAACAGTGCAGTTGGCCGCACCACGGGCAGGAGGCAGCCACCGCCAAGGCTTTCACCCTGGTACGCGCCGCCGTAGCAAAGGCCCGCAGATTGGTTCCCCTCAACCCGGTACGCGTGGAGGCCACCAACTGCGCACTCGTGATAGGCGGGGGCGTAGCCGGACTGCGTGCCGCCGGGGACCTTTCGAAATTGGGTATTAAAGTGGTGCTCGTCGAGCGTGAAAAAGAGCTGGGCGGTTTTGTGCGGCGTCTGGATGCCCTCTATCCGGATGAAGAACCTGCGACTGCCTTGCTCTCCCGCCTTGTTGAGGCGGTCCGAACCGATTCCGGTATCGTCGTGCACACGAACAGTGAAGTGACAGGCATTGAGGGTTATATCGGAAACTTCACGGCACAGGTCCGCAAAAACTCCGATTCTAAGGCGGGTGAAATACGAATTGAGGCCGGCACGATTATTGTCGCTACCGGATTCCGCTCCTATCAACCCGCAAAAAAGGAACTGGGGTATCAAAAACTGTCTCGAGTCGTTACTCTTGCGGACTTTAATGAACTTCTCGTTGCTTCCGCCGGCGATTCAGCGGTGTTGGAATTTGAGGGGAAGCCCGTCCGAAGCGTCGGTTTTGTCCACTGTGTGGGAAGCCGTCAGATTGAAGGCGTCCACAAGCCCGGGGAAAACGGGAATATCAATCGATATTGTTCCAGGGTATGCTGTACGGCCACCCTGCACACGGCCTGTCGGCTCCGGCGGCGTTTCCCCGATATGGAGATACATGACTTCTACCAGGATATCCGCACGTACGGTCGCGGCCACGAGGATTATTACGAGCAGGCTTCCAAGAGTGACGTTATCTTCCATCGTTATAGGGCGGAATCCCCTCCCCGGGTCGCCAAGGCCCCGGCGGCGGATGAATATAATCTCCTGATAACGGTGGAGGATAGTTTGACTGCAGGCGAAGAGATTGAGGTCGGTGTCGACATACTCGTCCTGGCAGTGGGGATGATGCCCGCGGATAACGCGACTATTATCGATAATCTGAAACTCGCTTCGAGTTCCGACGGTTTCCTTCAGGAGGTGCACCCTAAACTGCGCCCCGTGGAAATGGCCGTGAACGGTGTGCTGCTGGCCGGCGCCTGCCAGGCTCCAAAAGATATTACGGAAAGCTGTGCTTCGGCATCGGCCGCGGCGATTAAGGCAGCGGCCATTCTGCGCAAAGGGTATGTCGAACTCGATCCTTATGTAGTGAAGGTCGATCTTGCGCGCTGTGAAGGCACCGGCCTGTGCGTCGAAGAGTGCCCATTGGATGGTGCGCTTCATATGGTGGGAGAAGGAAACGAACGACATGTTGAAGTCAATCCGGCCATTTGCAATGGATGCGGCTGCTGCGTTGCCGTCTGTCCGACTCGGGCCCTGCAGGTCAGCGGTTGGACTCTCGACCAGTATGAAGCCATGGTCGACGCCATTGTCGCCGATCCTGTGGAGGTTTCCTCATGAGCGCGGAAAGCGAACGTAAAATTCAAATCAAAGAGACCCTGAAAAAACTCCGCGCAGAACGGGCCGAACACCTTAAAGCCGTGCAGGCCGGCCTTAAAGATACCGCAACGCTGCGCAATAAAATCCGGAAAGCCCTGAAGGACGAGCCTAAAACGGTACCCGGCCTTGCCGAGTCTATCGGTGAAACAACCGATCGGATTCTGTGGATGCTTATGGAAATGCGGACCTACGGCATGGTGGCCGAGGATGAGCAGGATGGGGATTATTTCAAGTACAGGCTTGTCCCCGTTGAAAAGAAGGGAGCCTGAAGCCATGGCCACACGTGCAGATCCCCGGTTGTTGTCCAACCTGAAGAAATACGGTGCGGCGGATATCAGCGCCTGTTTTAATTGCGGCAACTGTACGGCTGTTTGTCCCCTGTCGCAGGGCAACGATGCATTTCCGCGGCGCATGATCCGTTATGCCCAGCTCGGGATGAAAGAGTATCTTCTGTCGAGCAAGGAGCTCTGGCTGTGCCATCATTGCGGGGAGTGTTCCGAGACCTGCCCGCGACGGGCAGGGCCGGCTGAGTTTATGGCGGCCGCCCGGCGCTACGCCATCAGCTCGTTCGATCCCTTCGGCCTGGCCCGCCGGCTGGACCGGTCTGTCGTGAGCATAGCCGCAGTTATTTTAATCCTGGGTGTTCTTTTTGCGGCCGTACTGCTCTGGGAGTCACAGGGAATACCGGAGGGCATGACCGCAGGCTTTTCCACCGCCGCGATGCTCGATTTCGTGCCTTTCGAGATACTGCACGACGCCGGGATCGTCCTGTTCGTTCTGTTGGGCGTCATGGCGCTGATAACCTTTTTGAACATGTTCTGGGCGATGACGCACTCGCCGGTACCGGGCAACGTAGGCAAGCCCCCCGAAGGTCCGGGCATGTTTCCCGCTCAGGCAGCCCTGAAAGCGGTTTTGAGAACCATATCCGACGTTATTCTGCACAGTTCCCAACGCGATTGCGGGCAGGACCAGACAAGCCGGCGCCCGCTGCTGATAAGACGCTGGTTCGTGCACCTGTGTATTATGGGAGGCTTTCTGGGACTTGCCGCTGCGACCATCCTGGACTACCTGTTCAAAGACCCGGACCTGCACGTTATGCCCTGGCACCCGATCCGGCTGCTGGGGATCCTGTCCGGTGTTATCTGTACTTACGGCGTCACTGTCGCAATCCTGCCGCGCCTGAAAAAAACAAAGCCGGGAAGCCTGATGTCCGCCCGCCAGCATTATTACTCCCGTACGGCGCCATTTGACTGGCTGTTCCTGGGACTCCTGTGGATTATCTCCGTTACGGGATTCGTGCTCACGGCCGCCATATATATGCCCGTCGCCGGTTCATGGCTTTATGTCGTGTTTCTCATCCACGTGATTCTCGCGATGGAGCTTTTAATACTCATGCCTTTTACAAAGTTCGCGCACGTAATCTATCGAACCGTGGCAATCTGGTTTCAAAATTTCCGCAAATTCCGCGTTGCCGCTGATTAACTTTCTATCCAAGAGGGAAAAATGTCCGAAGAAAAAACCGAAAAAATACTCATTATCGCAACCCACGGACCTGATGATCTGGAACGAGCAACTTTTCCGTTCGTTATAGCAAATGCTGCACTGGTTATGGATACAGAAGCCGTTATCGTGCTCCAGGGCGCCGCTGTTCTGCTGGCCAAAAAGGGATCGTACGACCACGTTTACGCCGGCGGGCTCCCCCCGCTGAAAGATTTGATGAAATCATTTTTAGAACAGGGCGGCAAGCTGTTGGTGTGCAGCCCGTGCATCAAGGAAAGGCAAATAGACGAGTCGATGCTCGTGGAAAACGCGGAGCCCATAGCAGGCGCGCGCGTCGTCCAGGAAGCTCTCGAGGCAAACGCGGTTCTTAATTATTAGAGATTGGTTTATGCCGGACTCCCGCCGCCCAGTCCCAGGAGCGAGGCTTTGTCCTCAAAGGCCTGAATGCAGAAGGCGATGTGCTCCTCCAGGCTAAAGCCGAGTTCTTCGGCGCTCCGGCGAATTTCGTCGCGATTCACGGCTCTTGCGAATGCCTTGTCTTTGAGCTTCTTTTTAACGGACTTGGTTTGCATCCCGATGATGGATTTGCCCGGGCGAACCAGGGCAGCCGCGATAAGAAAACCGGCCAGCTCGTCGCAGGCAAAGATTGCCTTGCGCAACATGGAATCACGGGGCAGCTTCATGGCTTCCACGTGCGAGGCAATCGCCTGGATGATTTCTTCCGGATAGCCGCGTTCCCGGAGAATGGCCGAGCCTTTGGTCGGATGATCGGGAAATTCCGGATACATTTCATAATCGAAATCGTGCAGCAGGCCTACAATGCCCCATACGTCCGGATCCTGGCCGAATTTTTCCGCCAGCGCGCGCATGAGTATCTCGACAGCCAGGGCGTGTTTGCGCAGGTTTTCGCTTTTCGTATATTCCGTCAAAAGACTCCATGCGTCGTCACGATTCATTTCCATCCCCCCCTCCACTCATAAATCGATGCCCTTTTTCTGTTTGAAATAATTTCCAGACCGGGCGACTTTATCATGGGCCCTATGGAATCGCCTGTAGATTTCTGCGCCCGTCATTGTTTGCTGAAATATTTTTATAGTGGGCCCTGGATCTCAGCTCTGTAAAAATACCCGTTATTCGATGATAATATAAGTTGCCGGATCCAAGAAGGCGCCCCGGAAAAGGAATAACGACTTTTCAATCCATGCAGCCGCCATGGGAGGCAGGAATTCAACATGTCCACTGTAAATCTTCCACCAAGCACGGGTCTCTCCGGATTGGACAACCTTCTAAAGGGCCTGCAGCTTGGCGACAACATAGTGCTGCAGGTGGATTCCATCGACGATTACGCCCCTTTCGTGAAACCGTATTGCGAGCGGGCGCTCTTGGAAGGCAGGAAGATCCTCTACTTTCGCTTCGCACATCACGAACAGCTGCTGGCGGATGACTGCGGCGCCGAGATAATCCGGCTGGACCCCCAGATAGGGTTTGAGTCGTTCGCCGCGGAGATTCACAGAAAGATAGGAGAGGCCGGCCGGGGGGCCTATTACGTGTTCGACTGTCTCTCGGACCTTGCCGCGGACTGGTACAGCGACCTGATGCTGGGCAATTTTTTCATGGTTACCTGCCCGTATCTGTATGAATTGGACACCATAACCTATTTTGCGCTGCTGCGGCACCGCCACTGGTCCGAAACCGTCGCATCGATTCGCGACACCACCCAGCTACTGATAGACGTCCACCGCCACCGTGGGAGCCTTTATGTCCATCCCTTGAAGGTCTGGAAACGGGATTCGCCGACGATGTACTTCCCGCATGTATGGGTGGAGGACGAATTCCGGACCGTCACCGAAAGCGCCACGATAGCGGACCTTTTTGCTTCCACCTCGCAGCCCGAGGTAGGATCCGCCGCGCGGGACATTGACATGTGGAACCGGGTGTTCTTTCAGGCGCAGGATGCGCTGGCCCGGCAGGCGCGCGGAGAAGCGCTTTTCCTGGAAACGGATGAACTTTTCGAGCGGCTCCTGAGGATGATGGTTACGCGCGATGCGCGTCTTCTGAAGCTTGCCAAGAGATACCTGAAGTTGTCGGATCTCCTGGGCATCCGAAAGAGAATGCTCGGTACGGGATTGATCGGAGGAAAATCGGTGGGGATGATCCTGGCCCGCGCGATCCTGAACGATCGCGACGACAAGTGGAAAAGCCTGCTGGAGACACACGATTCCTTCTACATAGGCTGCGATGTATTCTACACCTACCTGGTGCGAAACAACTGCTGGCGGCTGCGCCAGCAGCAGCGGGACCCGGAGAAATACCTGGAGAATGCGGCGGAGGTGCGGGAGCGGATTCTTGCCGGCTCCTTCCCCGGATTCATCCGGAGGCAGTTTATAGAGATGCTCGAATACTTCGGGCAGGCGCCTATCGTGGTGCGCTCCAGCAGTCTTCTGGAGGACGCATTCGGCAACGCCTTCGCCGGAAAATACGAGAGCATATTTTGCGTCAATCAGGGGACGCCCGAAGAGCGCCTCGAAGCGTTCGAAAACGCCGTCCGGAGAGTATTCGCCAGCACCATGGGAGAGGAAGCGCTGCATTACCGCGCCAGGCGGGGGCTTCTGCAGCAGGATGAGCAGATGGCGCTGCTGGTCCAGCGGGTATCGGGCGCAATGTACGACGAGCTTTTCTTCCCGCAGGCTGCCGGCGTCGGTTTGTCTTTCAATCCCTACGTCTGGAGCGAGCAGATCGATCCGAATGCCGGTTTGCTGCGCCTTGTTTTCGGGCTGGGGACTCGCGCAGTCAATTCATTAGAGGGCGACTATACCAGGATCGTGGCGCTCAATGCCCCGATGCACCGGCCTGAAGTGACCCTGCACGAACAGCGGGTATGCTCTCAGAAGCACGTCGATGTTTTGAATCTCAAGTCGAACCAAATTGATTCCCGGTGGTTCGAGGAAGTGGTCGACGAAAAACCGCGTTTCCCTCTGGAAATTTTTGCGACCCGCGACGAAAAATTAATCCGACGGTCCAGGGAGACGGGACAATCGGATGTCTTTCCGTGGCTGTTGACCTTTGAAAAGCTGCTGACCGATACTTCCTTTGCAGGTGAGATGCGGGATCTGCTTCAGACTCTGAGCGGGGCCTACGAGCATCCGGTGGACGTGGAGTTCACGGTGAACTTTCTCGACGATAATGCCTACAGGGTCAACCTGGTTCAATGCCGCCCCTTTAAAGTCAAGGGAGGAAGCTGCGTCGTCGATCCGCCCGAGGCTATCGAAGATGAGAATCTAATCCTCCGGACCAAAGGCCCGGTAATCGGTCCCGTATGCCAGTATGTTATTGACAGGCTGATCTATGTCGTGCCGTCCGTCTACGCCCATATGCCGGAAAGGGATCGCTACTCCGTTGCCAGGCTGGTCGGACGCCTTGCGCATCTCAAAGAAGGGAATGGCAATCTTATGATTATAGGCCCCGGACGATGGGGAACGACGATTCCGTCGCTGGGAGTCCCGGTATCATACGCCGAGATCAGTCCGGCAGCCGTCGTGTGTGAAATCGCCGAGATGCATGCCGACCTTATACCCGACGTTTCTCTTGGAACCCACTTCTTCAACGAGATCGTTGAGAACGACACGCTCTACCTCGCGGTTTTCCCCGACAGGGAGGACGTAGTTTTTAACAGGAAGTTCCTCGAAGGCGCCCCCAACCTTCTGAAGCGGATCCTTCCGGACCACGGCCAATGGCAGGAGGCGGTTCGAGTTATCGAACCCGCCAAAATCAGGGAGGGATTGAAGCTTTACGTGAATGCGAATGCGCAGAAACAGAGGGCGGTCTGTTACCTGGCCACTGAAGAGTGATAGCTATCCCGATTGCGGCAACCCGGGTTAAAGGCTATGTTCGCTCCTGTTTATGACATCATCCTGGATGTCGGGAGAAAGCTGCGTGAAATAAGCGCTGAATCCACCGATGCGGACGATCAGATCGCGATGGTTTTCAGGATGTATTTTCGCGTCCCGCAGTTCGTTCGTGTCCACCATGTTGTACTGAATGTGAGAACCGCCGTTCGCCATAAAGGCGTTGGTATAAGCGCCCAGCTTGTCAATGCTCTCGTTGCTTCCCAGCATTGAAGAGGAGAATTTCTGGTTCAGCACAGAGGCATGGGATTCCTTGAATCCCGCTTTGAGCGCCGAACGAAGCACGGCGGTCGGTCCCGACTGATCAACCCCTCTCATCGGAGAGATTGCGCCGTCATTGAGCGGCTCGAATGCCTTTCTGCCGTTGGGCAAAGCACCCACGCCGAGCCCGCCGAAATAGTGCCAGGCAAGACCTTCTCTCGCGATCATGTAATTGCGGAAGGGAGAGTTGTCATAACCGCGGATAATGCGCTCCGAGTCTTCGCCGATTTTTTTAGCCAGCAGGTCCACCTCATCGATATCATTGCCGAATTTAGGTTGCGCCAGACACAAGAGCCGGATTTCTTCACCCCGTTTGCCTTCGAAGTTACTGTCGAGTGCCTCGAGAAGCTCCTCCATGGTCAGCTTCTTTTTATCGAATACCAGCTTTTTGACGGCCGTAAGAGAATCGGCGACATCGATAATGGCCCTGTCGGAAATGCCGAACATGCAGGAATCAGGATCCGGAATCAGCAGATCCTGTCCCCGGTCCATGCAGCTTTGAATGCCCACGGTCGACAGAAACGGGAGCCTCATGTGCTTGGGCTGTTCCTTTCGGGCAATGGAGGCTAACCAGAAAATGCGGTGTGTGATGAATCGGTGCTGCTGCATCAGTGCGTCATACAACGCATCAAAGCTCTTAAACTCTCTCGGATCGCCGGTTTCAAGTCCCGTGCGTTTGCCGTTTACATCCACGCCGTTGTGCAAAACCAGGTGCAGCATTGAGGCCATATTGCAGGCGGCGATGCCTTCAGCGCCGTAATGCTCCGCTCTCGAAGGGAGACAGGGATACACGCACCCCAGACCGCACCACTCCACGGCTTCCTCCATGGGAATCCCGTCCTTAAGGAAATGCGATAGGACGACTTCGTCATTCTCGAACAGGGGAATGCCGCCTTTCGTGGCCATGTTCGTTCGGATGGCTTTGTTCATCATCCAGGAAGGCGTATTTTTGTTCCAGCGTAGTCCCAGCGTGGGAGACGACAGCTGAAGGAGGCCGACAACGTGCAGGAAAAGATAGCTCAATTCGTTCGAGCAATCGGCGCCCGAACAATCTACGCCGCCGATCATGGCGTTGTTGATACCGAAATTGATCTGGTGCGATTCCATGGAGCTTTCGGAAGAAACGAAGGTCTGCGTGCCCCATCGGCCTATAAGTTCCGCAAGCAGGTCGGATGCTTTTTCCAGCGTAATGGTGCCGTTTTCAATGTCCCGGATAAAGTAGGGATACAGATACTGGTCGCCGCGGCCCCATTGCGGATTGTTGTGCATCGGATGTTCGTAGTTTTTGCATACGCCGACAATGGCCATCGACTGAAGGGCCTCATGAAAAGTCCTGGCCGGGTTTTCCGGCACATGGTCGCAGCAGGCCGCAATCTGGAGCAATTCGGCCTTGCGTTCCGGCCTTGTTTCCTCTTTTGCCATGTCCCTTGCTAAAGCGGCGTATCTGCGCGCATGGCTGATGACCGCTTCGCAGGCGATGATTGAAGATTTCCAGAAGTAAAGCCTGTCGATATCGCTTTCCCGGTTTTCAATAAACGCATCGATATGTTGACGGGCCTCCTGGATGAATGCTTTCAGGCCTTTTTCGAGGACCTTGTTCCACATCAGTACGGACGTGACTTGCCCGAATATTGCGGTGTCCAGGGTCGGGTCTTTCAGCTTGGCTGCTTCGGCATCCCGTATCCAGCCTCCGTCGGCCGCTTCCCACGCCTTGTAGGTCATCTCGGGCGCTGTTTTGCCCCGGAATTCCCGGGCGCTGGTGCGAAGAATTTCAATGCTTTCGGGATCCATGCCTACATTCGCGTCCATCGTGATTTTCAGCTCGTCGGAGTCTTTCCAGATGCCCGGGATGTAGTCGCCGCAAACGTCGATGGATGTCATGCAACCAATAACGGCAGGCGTCAGCCGGCCCGCCAGCATGTCGTAGTCATGAATGCGGATTTCGATATTTTCCACAATCTTCTTGAAAAGGAGCGCGCGCCGCAGCTGGATATCCAGCCCTGCGGTTTCCCGCCAGGATTCGACGGTCCACTTTTCCCTTTCGGCGAAAAGCTTCCACCCGGCGGCGTTCATGGCCTGCTTCCATTCCAGGACGCGTTCGCCGAGTTTGAGATTATCGATCCGATCCAGCAGTTGCGTGTTTGCATTAACCATAACTGACTCCGGTGTACATTTATCTTGAGATCGTGCAGCGTATGCCGCGGTCCTGATACGCTCTCATTACCGATTCTACCATTTCTTCCTCTGCGGCGTCGGTCCCGTCCATAGGATATTTCATGTTGAGCGCCCGGTATTTGCTTTGGCCCATTCGATGGTAGGGCATTAACTCCAGTCTTAGGTCGCTTTTACCGAGGCCGGACAGAAATGCCGCGGTCGCCTCGATATTCCCGGTTGTGTCGTTTATCCCCGGAACCAACGGCTGGCGGAACACGGTGTCCACACTCTGTTCAAGAATCCAGGCGGCGTTTTCGAGAATTAAACTGTTGGGTTGTCCGGTGTGCCTGTTATGGAGGTCCGAATCCATATGCTTCAGGTCAAACAGAAAATGATCCGTAACGGGGATGACCTCAAGCAGCGCCTCCCGGCCGGCTAACCCGCATGTTTCTATACAGGTATTAATCTGCTCCCCCTTGCACAGCTCAAACAGTTCCCGAACGAATCCCGCCCGGAGCAACGGCTCCCCGCCCGAAGCCGTGACGCCTCCGCCCGAACTGTCGTAAAAAATCTTGTCCCGCCGGACGACATCCCAGACATCGGCGACCGTTTTCGATTCGCCATAGCGGACAAGCGCGCCGTAACCGCAGTGATCCACGCAATCTCCGCAGGAGTTGCACCGGGAATAGTCGATTCTGTGAACCCCTTCTCCGGGTCGGATGGCCTTATGGGCGCAGATTTCGAAGCATTTGCCGCAATCCGTGCAGAGGGTTTCAATGAAGCCAACCTGCGGCTCTACCGACAGGCATTCCGGATTCGCGCACCACCGGCAGGACAGCGGACATCCCTTGAAAAAGACGACGGTTCTTATTCCCGGTCCGTCGTGGATGGAAAATCCCTGAATGTTGATAATGACCGCTGTTTGCGGCGCAACAATTTCCCCGGTAGGCATCATGACACGATTTCATTGATTTTTATGTGGGCGGAACACTTTCAAATTTATCCTGCCTCAGCATGGCGATCTGGAATACCGGCCTGTCGATTTTCCTGAAACAAAGCCCTCCATGCTCCACTCCGGCAGGCACATGGATAAAGCATGTTTTCGTAATCGTCGTTTTTTTGCCGTCAATGATGATATCGATTTCGGCTCCCAGGTCATTCGGATCATCCATATTGCTGCCCACAAAGCCGAGGACCTCATCGTGATCGTGACGATGAACGGGGTGAACCTTCGGTACCGATCCCGTCACCCACACGGCTTCGACATAAAAAGATCCCGGAACAACGCGATCGTCCATGTAAATGACTCTGTTAATAGGATCGGGCGCGTCCTTCGTACCGGGTTCCCCGTCCTCGGTCTCGAAATCATGGACACCGGGAGGCACCTGGGTATTGGTGCAAAACACCGCTTTGGGCTCCTCTTTTGGATCTGACATCAGCAACTCCTATTCAATGACATCCTGTAAGCATACCGCAAATACGGACTCAGATGTAGCCCTCAATTGCTTCTCCCTATAATGCACAGTTCGTCTTCACATTCTTTATATACCGGCATGCGGAGGGGCATCGCATCAAGTTTGATCCCGTCCTTGGGCACCCATTTGTCTATCGACGCGGTCTTATAATAGGTATAGTCGGTTGACTGCCAGATGGGATTGGTTTCACCGCCTACAACGATGAAATTGATGCCTTCCGGATTTGGTTTAAAGTAAGAGGATCCAATCTTATCAGCCAGATGCTCGCTCAGCCTGCCCGGATCGTTCCAGCCTTCGTCTTTCAGGGACTTGGCTGCCAACGGGTCCACCACGAAGGTACTGTTTCCCATCATCCCGGATGATTGAATTCTCTGCAGCAATGCATCTGCTCCGCCCATCCCGAGTGTCGAGACGTTCCAGCCGCGAAAAACGCTGACTGTACTCTCGGAGGCCTTGAATCCTTTACGTACATGAAAGGGCTCCCAGGGGCTCTTTTCCTCGTTTTCGGCGCTGCACTGGTTGGTAAAACTCAAACCGTTGCCGATCGTCGCCATATAGGTGTCGCCCGCCCGCGCGTTGCCGAAGTTAATGCTCATAAGCGTCCAGGCCCTGCCGATGACGGAATTGGCATAATTGAACGGCCCCATTGCACCGACGCCGCTGTTCATGCCGATTGTCTTCGCAACCGGACCGTTTACGACCACCATGCTTCCGTAGGAACCTGTCGAGCTGGGAATGGAGGGGTGCTTGGTCGAAGCGATCGCCAGGATGACCGGCAGATGCTCCGGCCGGGCGCCGGCCATAACGGCGTTTACGGCCACCTTTTCCACAGTGTATTTATTCTGTTCCTCATGTGTGGTGACGGACATCATGCCTACCTCTTCCCGGGGATCATGGTCGGTTCCGGTAAGCATTTCTGCGACTCTTTCCTCGGTCGGCAGCACGATAGGCAACCCGTCGGTCCAGCCGTTCTGCAGGAACAACCGGTGGAGGTTCGCCTCGGAATCCGGATCCAGCAGGCGGGGCCTTTGGGGCCTTTCGGGTATTTCGGGGTTCTTCTCGGCCTCGGTTAACGGCTTTGTCAGCGCGTCGATAATTTCAGTCATTAACGGCACGCCGGTTACGGGATCGTTCCCCTGTATGTATTCACGGAGAGTTTCCCTGGAAACCCACGCGACGGGATAAGGAGGGAAGGTCCAGCGCAGGTTCATTCCATGGGAGCGGCCGTCTCTTAAGACGTATTCCGCGAATCGTGCGGTGACGACTGGGGCAGTGGGAATCCCGTACTCGCTTTCCATGATGCGGGAGAACTCGGCGGTACCCGCCGAACAACCGTCTCACCCGCCCACGCCGAAAACCACGCCGTCCGCCTTTTTCTTCAGTTCGGGCCAGAGTTCAGGACTGTCCTCGAACGCGCTGTTGCTCTTGATGTGGATTACCGTTTTGACGGAAGGCATATTTTCACGGAACCACGCCTTCACTTCTTCAAAGAACTCTTTGCTGCCGGCGAAACCGACATCCACCAGGTAAATCGTCTTGTTGTCCAGACTGTCCAGCCTGGGCGCCATCCGAAGGGGAACAAGCTCGTCAACGGACAGCGTGGGCTGGGTTTCGGGATTGCGATTGGCCAGTATGCCCGCGCCTGCTTCAGCCACCCGGCCGAATATGCCGGACGGCTGGCCTCTGGGATCGAGAACGGTCAGCTTCCCATCGTTTTTACAGGCGGCAAATGATGCGAGAATGAACGCACCGATGATAAAAAATCTCCAATACCGTTTGGTTGTTAAATGTAACGAACTCATATTCTCCCTCTCCGGTTAAATTGTCTTATGATTTTCTCTATGTATTCAATAATTTCAATGGGAATATGAATGGCGGAAAATGAATAAATTATTTCTGACGGCCCTGCTTCCGTTTTTTTGATGCCTATCGTGCTTTTACCACGGGCTGCTATGGAGAGGCAAACTTCCGTGATATCAGGTGTCGCTGAATTTTGAGTCCGATCTGTCTGTTTATTAAATATAGGAGAAACAGTGTATCGCCCTGATATCTGTCCTGTGTGTGAATATTCCGGGCAGGAGACCGTAACCTGAATAAACAAAGGGAGGAAGAACCATGAAACTGATGCGAAAGGGATTGGTGGCCGCGACATGTTTAGCGGCCGTTTTGGTTTGGGCCGGATTGAAAGCTTCTTCTCAAGAGCCGGTATCAGACAGGGATAATACAAAATATGGGAAATATGTGCTTACGACGGAGCTTTATCACAAGATTGCGCACTATACCGGAACGTCCCTGGTGGCCCGCGACGGCAAACTCCAGGGCGATGTCAGTATGTGCTACCACTGCCTGGCAAAGCCTATCAGCTTCGATATGCCTCATTCCCATGATTTCGAGGAAACTCTTTGTTTTATCGGAGGCAATCCGTTGGATATAACCGATTTTGATGCGGTGATTGAATATACAATTGACGGAGAGAAACACGTTCTTACAAAACCGGGTTGTGTCACAATGCCGCCGGGAATTCCGCATTGCCCGATCGTAATCAAGAATGTGAGTCCCGAAAAACCTATTGTGTTTCTGGAAATATCGCTTTCAAGCTCCTATGGCACGCCGAAAGAGGCAAAACCGTAGCGGAGCGGCATGGTGTATTGCCGGCAAGGGAATCCGTGCCATTTATTATCAGGGATCGTTTCGATTCTATGCAATTTCGGGTATTAAAATAGATTTGCGCCAGTTTCCAAATATTTTACCAAATCTGCTGCGAAGCATAGTAAGATAAAGTCCATAAATTCAAAGCAAACAACAGAAAGCATTTTATCGGAAATTATTGTCAGGTTTCGACAGTAGACAACTCCTTTTACAGGGTGTCTGTTTTCCTGTCCAACGGCGAGGTAAAAGCTTTGATAAGGGTTGTCCACAGGACATTTGTGAGTGTCTGTGGAAACAACTGCAGGCAGACACTCAGGCGAAGATCCGCAGGGAGTGGTCCGAAAGCTCAAAGAGATCGCCATCCTGAGTCAATCCAACAAAATCCGGAGGGATGCGCGCTAAATGCAGGGGAATCGAAATCAATATTATCCCGCAGGTTGTTTGCGCGTGGCGCCGCTGCAGCGGCAGCGATTGTATTCATATCGACTCTGTGGCCCGGAAGTGCTCAAACACCGCAGCAGCAGGGCAGAAATGATGATTACAGGAAATATTACGACTTTAATGCTTATGACCGCACCAGGAGAGACGCGCGCCCCGCAACAAGCAGAACCGTTCAGAAAACGCTGGCTGAATATTTCCATGAAGGCGATATGGTGGAGATCGGCTGCGGGGATGGAGAACTGGCCCGACTCCTCCCAAAGAGTATGTTAAGGCAACTCATACAAACCGATGTATTTCCCGAACTCCTGAAAGAGAATCCATTCGATACGCGCAAAATGGTCGTGGATGTCTACGACATGCCGTTCAGGGACGGGGAGGTGCCGGGGATTATAAGCATAGAGGTGTTGGACGCTCTATTTAACGGCAGGAAGGTTGTAGAAGAGATCCATCGTGTTTTAAAGCCGGGGTCTCCGATGATTGCGTTCTTTGATATGCAGCCCAGTCACGAAATAACAATGGAAATTTTCCCCGAAGACATTTTATTTCCCACAATCAGGCAATTGCCCGGCACAATAAAACTGGATGGCAGAAGTTATTATCTGAAAGTGAATCGCGGGGAATTATTGCGTGCTCTCGACCAGCACAAATCAAGGCTGGATCCTGTAGAGTCGGCAGCGCTGCGTTCCTATATGAATAGCCCGGCCCGGCAATACGCCGGGATCTTCGGCAAAGGGGGCACGGAAACGGTTGCCGCCATTGAGAGGCTTCAACGCATATTGGATGCTTTGGAAGTTAAACATGAAGTGATTAATGGCGTCGAGAGCTACACGAAACATTTACTGAAGCTGCTGGGTGAAACGGGATTCCTCGTCGAAGAGGCCGGTTTCCGGACAAGTGCGGCGGTTGTGCAGAAATCGGATCTGCCGGATCTCACTTCCGACTGTAATTTCCTGGAATACAGCATGGGGTTCAGCGCGGAGAACAAAGATCCCGGCCTGTCTCCGGGAGAAGTAAAAGTCGAATCGACAATATATGTTATAGCTGCTAGAAAAATGACAGAATCAAAAACTTTCTCGGTACAGAAGTAAGCCCGGCCTCCGGTTGGTACCGGATTAAACAATCTGTGACTCCGGGTAATTTTTCGGGGGTCGGTATCGGAATCGGTTTTTAAAAGCTCGATCCCGATACCGATTCCGATCCCGACGCCGATGTATTTCCGGCCCAGCTTTTCGCTTCGGAAAGAGTCACAGGCCAGATAATTACAGATTTTCCGTTCACCAATTTCACCGGTACCGGAATGCCCGATCGCTGTTATAAAATGGGACCTGGTTGTTCTGTCACCAATTTAGACGGAGCAGGGATGCTCGACAGTAGTCCGCGGGAATTGGTGACAGAATAACCAGGTCCCATTTTTTTCTACCGCGTCATTTCTGCGCAGATAGGTTGGTCCAAATGATAACTTCAGTCCGAATTTGTCTTTTTTCCATCATCTTATTGTCTGGAGCCTCTTCTGTTCTCGCCTCGGAATCCGCCCTGACCGACAGGCTCGAAGATCCCAGGGCGGTGTACCTGGAGGCCCCGGCTTTTGAGGTGCATGGCGACGGCATAGGCGACGACAGCGCCGCTATCCAGGCGGCCGTCGACAAAGCCGCGAGCGGTCCCTGGGAGGGCATCGTATTCGTGCCGTCAGGTCGCTATCGGCTCACGCGTACGATATATGTATGGGCGGGCGTTCGCATCTACGGCTACGGTCCGACGCGGCCCGTCTTCGTACTCGGCGACAACACGCCGGGATACCGGGAGGACATCGGCCTCATGGTGATGTTTGCCGGCTTTAAGCCCCGACCCGCCGTTTCGAACCGGGGATTTTCGGGATCTTTCCGTGTTCCATTCCCCCCGCCGGGAACCGTGCCGCCGAATGACACGATCGGGGACGCCAGTCCGGCAAGCTTCTATTCGGCGATGAGCAACATCGATTTTGAAATCGGCGAGGGCAATCCCGCCGCGGTTGCTATCCGGGCTCATTACTCCCAGCACAGCTTTCTCAGGCACATGGATTTCCATGTCGGTTCCGGTCTCGCTGCCCTCACAGAGATAGGGAACGAGGCCGAGAACCTGCGCTTCTATGGGGGAGACTACGGCATCCTCACCGGCAAGCCTTCGGCAGCATGGCAGTTCACCCTGATCGATTCGGTATTCGAGGAACAGCGCAAGGCCGCCATCCGCGAGCATGAGGCGGGACTTACCCTGATCCGCAACACCTTCCGTAACACACCCACCGCCATTGAAATAGACCCGGAGTATTACGACCAGTTGTGGGTCAAAGACTGCCGTTTCGAGAACATTTCCGGTCCCGCCATCATCATCAGCAACGAGAACAGCCCGCTCGTCGAAGTCGGTGTCGAGAACGCCGTATTGCGGGACGTGCCGGTGTTTGCCCGGTTCCGGCAAAGCGGCAGGGAAGTGGCCGGCAGGGGGAAACAGTACCGGGTCGAAGATTTCAACTACGGGCTCATCGTACCGGGCCTGGGGATGACAGGGACTATCGACATGATCTACAGAGCGACACCCCTCGACACGATGCCGAAGCCGCTGCCCCCGGCCATCCGGCCGCTGCCTCCGACCGGGGAGTGGGTGAACGTCCGCACGCTCGGCGTAGCAGGCGACGGGACTACCGACGACACCGCCGCGATCCTGTCGGCGATCGCCGAACACCGTGTGCTCTACTTTCCGAGCGGTCGCTACATCATCAGCGATACGCTTAAGCTCAAACCCGACACGGTCCTGATCGGGCTGCATCCGCTCATGACACAGCTCAACCTTTCGGACGATACTCCCGGCTTTGAAGGCATAGGCGCACCCAGGCCGATGATAGCGGCTCCCTCGGGGGGCGCAAACATCCTGAGCGGCTTCGGAGTTTTCACCGGCGGTGTGAATCCCCGGGCCTCGGGTGTGATCTGGCGCGCGGGCGCCGATTCCATGATCAACGACGTGCGGTTCCTGGGCGGGCACGGCAGCGGATCCTGGGATCTCCATAACAACAACGGCACGGCCGATAAAGAACTGCGCAAGCGGTGGGACGGGCAGTATCCCAGCCTGTGGGTGACCGACGGCGGCGGAGGAACGTTCGCCAACATCTGGACTCCGAACACCTACGCCCAGGCGGGCTTCTACGTTTCCAATACCAAAACTCCGGGTCATGTCTATCAGCTTTCCAATGAACACCATGTCCGCGCCGAGATCAAGCTCGACCGCGTGGAGAACTGGGACATCAACGCGCCGCAAACAGAAGGCGAAGGCGGCGAGAGCGTAGAAGCCGTGTCTCTGGAGATCAACGCGTCGAAGAACATCACGATCGCCAATTATCACGGGTATCGGGTGACCCGCACGCGCGCGCCATTCCCCGCGGCGGTCCGTAGCTACAACTCCGAGAACATTCGTTTTCGGAATGTGCATGTCAATGCCGAGAGTGGAGTCGGATTCTGCAATGAGGACGGCTGTCACACGTTCCTGCGCTTGAGCAAGTTCCCGTTCGAGAATTCCATTCAGGATATGACCCATAAACTTGAGGTGCGCGAACGCGAGTTTGCCGTGCTCGACATTCCCGCGAATCCGCCCGATCCTCCACCCGCCGATGCTTCCGCGGTGCTTGCGCCCGGCGCGAAGGTCCGGAAACTGGAAAAGGGTTTCCACTCCATTTCCGGTGCGGCCGTGGACAGTGCCGGCAAGCTCTACTTCGTCGAACACCACAAGAATCGAATCTACAGCTGGTCGCCGGCCGACGGGCTCGTCATCGAAAACGATCATCCGTTGGATGCGGTGAACCTGGCCTTCGACCGATCGGGCAACCTGATGGTGCTCTCCTCCTGGGGGCCGGAGGGGACCGTATACTCTTTCCGTCCCGGTGCGCCGGCCGATATCAGGGTTCTAGCGCAGCAGCCCACGCAGCCGCGGCCGGAGGCGCGCGCGATTCTGCCGGCCAACTACTGGAACAACGGCGAGTTCAGAAACCAGCTCGATTTTTCCACGATGCGGTACAGGACGCTTGCAGAGATGTTCGCGGAGGATGTGACCACTCCGGAGGAGAAGCAATACGTTTCGCCCGACGGCAGCATCTTTCTCCCGGCCGGGCTCGTCGTCGCTCAGGGGGCGCCCGATGCCACCGGTTGGCGCTTCTCCAATAACCTGGATACGTACGGTTTCCTCAACGCCGCGGTCGGCGATCGGATCTATGTCGCAAGCTCGTCGGAAGCCCGCACCTATAGTGCGGTGGTGGGTGCGGACGGCGCCCTGAACGACCTGCGACTCCTGGCCTGCCGCGGCGGCGAAAGCGTCGCAGTCGGACCCGATGGCAACATCTATGTCGCGAACGGACAGATCTTCGTCTACAACCCCGAGGGGGAACAGATAGCGCGCATCGACGTGCCCCGGCGCCCGATCAACATCATCTTTGGAGGCAATGACAATCGTACGTTGTACATCCTGGCTCATCGTGCGCTCTACTCGGTGGAGGTGCGCGCCTCGGAATAATTTCGGTGACAGTCACCAAAACCTCGAAATTACTAAGCGATCTAAGGACACCGTAGACTTAATTTGAAGGATAGTATAAGGAGAAGGGCTTGTGTGGTGTCTCAGAAATAGCTTCACACTATCAAGAACAGAAATTCAGCGAAAATAACATAATTCTCATTATCGGAATCCAAAAGCGGAATAGAGACCGAAACTTTAAAAAGAAGCGTTTATTCTTCCTGTCGGCACAGGATTTTTGCGCCCGGCTGAAGGTTTCCAACAGGATAGCATTATTGATTTAAATGCGTATTCCGGTATGGAGCCTCCCTGCAGGTGCGGTCTTCCCGATGCCGGAATTTTCCTTCCCGAGAGAGGGACAGGCCAACAAGACCGCTAGTTAATCCTGTGAGGAATGCGGGTTAAATCTTCCCCAGCGCCTTAAGGACCTTGTCCGGCGTAATTGGAAAATCCGTGATCCATTTTCCGGTTGCGTTGTAAACGGCGCCGGCCAGTATAGTGGCGGTCACCGCTCCCAGGCTCTCCCCGACTCCGATGGCTCCATAGGGTGCGTACCCCAGGCCGCTTTCAACGATGCGCTGGTGTATGGGCCCGGTGATGTCGTTGAACGAGAACCATTTGTAGTCAATTAGGTTGTCGTTGAGCACGATGCCCGTATCCGGGTCGTAAACTTTGCCGTCCTGGCGGCCGTGGCTTAAGCCCATATAGGAGCCGCCGTACTGCTGGGCATTGACCCCGTCAGGATCAAAACACTTGCCGACGTCGTTGGAGTTGACGACGGTTTTTATTTCGATCTCACCTGTGTCAGGGTCGACCTCCACCTCTACCCAGGTTGCCTGCCTGCCCATG
>JAFGTD010000257.1 GCA_016934295.1 Acidobacteriota bacterium | reverse complement strand
CGTTCGCCGGAACGGCTGAGCCTTCCAGGGTCGCACGGCCAGAGGCCGTGGGTTTAGTTGAAACTAATTTTAAGCGGATGTTTCAGTTGGGCTGTGACTTCCCTGTGGTGCGAGCACAAGCTTTACATGCGAGCCCACTCCAGGTCAGATTTATAATTTCCTTAGCAGAATCATCCGTGCCGCCGTCTTTTCCATTCGCAACGCTTTATAGGAATTCGCCTTTCTTGCAGGCTCGACCCGTTGGCGGCGGGGACGCCCATCGTGCATCCGGCACACCCCTGCCTAATGTCGGCCGCCCATTCATTTTTCTGTTGATTTAAACCCTGAGGCGGTATTACGATGAGGGCAACTCATTAAATGACAGTTCAAGCTGGATTTACTTGTTCCAGTTGATGATTCACGCAGTGGATTTTCCGGTTTTTCTCTTTTCCTAAATGAGCCCGATGCCGGCGACAACGGGCGCGGCATTCGGCAGTTGAGTTGAAATACGGAAGCTGACAAGGCTTGCAATTCTTGATTTTCCGGCGGGTTTTCTCTTGAACGAACGCTGGTGCGGATCGGGGGTATCGGGCTTGCTCGATTTCTGCAAGAATACTAGGCTAAAGTTTTACCGCCATCCAAGGCGGAACGCCCCACTCCCGGGGCGGAAAGGATGGCTTTGTCTCCGCGTACAGCATTGCTGTGCCTCCGGACCATACAAAACTTGAGACGATCCCATGAATACTGATACAAAACCTATTCTTGTCATCGGCGCCGGCGTCGCGGGGATGACCGCAGCTCTGGAAACGGCTGAATTGGGCTATAACGTCATCCTGGTGGAAAAAGAGGCTTTCCTGGGCGGACGCGTCTTGCGCACCCACAGATACTTTCCCAAAATGTGCCCCCCTGCCTGCGGATTTGAAATCAACACACGCAGGATGCGGCAGAATCCCCGCATTACGGTTCATACACTGTCCACCGTTGAAGGAATCTCAGGTCGTGCGGGTCATTTCGACGTCAGAATCAAAAAGCGGCCGCGCTATGTCACCGGAAGCCATACTCTGGACGATTCGATTCTGGCGCAACTGAAGTCGGAGCGCTCCAACGACTACAACTTTGGAATGGACAAAACCAAGGCGGTATACCTGCCTCTGGATATGGCCTATCCCCCCGTTCATATGCTGGACCGGGAAGCTCTATCCGAGGATGACGCCGACACCCTGTTGAAAGCCTGCCCTCCCGGCGCCGTCGATCTAAATATGTCCGAAGATGAAATCGAAATTGAAGTGGGGGCCATAATCGTGGCTACAGGCTGGCGCCCCTACGACGCCTCGAAGCTGGACAACCTGGGATACGGCCGATGCAGGAACGTCATAACAAACGTCATGATGGAGAGAATGGCGGCGCGCGACGGCCCCACCGGAGGCGAAATCGTGCGGCCTTCAGACGGGAAAAAAGCCTGCAACGTGGCGTTCGTACAGTGCGCCGGATCGAGAGACGAAAACCACCTTCCCTATTGTTCGGCCGTGTGCTGCATGGCCTCTATGAAGCAGGCCAGATATGTCCGGGAAAAGAATGAGAATTCCAGGGCGACAATTTTTTATATCGACATCCGCGCCGTAGGCCGGCATGAGAAATTTTATTATGACATGCTGGAGGATTCCAACGTCTCGTTCATCAAGGGCAAGGTGGCTGAAATTAACGAAGATCCTGCCGGCAACAATTTGATACTGGATGTGGAAGATACATTGATGAAAAAAACCCTGCACCAGGGATTCGACCTGGTGGTCCTGGCAACCGGGATAGCGCCTAACACCGCAGATGTTCCTATCCCTTTTGATTTGAAATACGACGACTATGGATTCATCGACGGATCCGCAGGCGTCGAGGGAATATACGCCGCCGGCTGCGCCAAGCGCCCGTGCGACGTTTCAAAAGCCGTAAAAGATGCGATGTCCGCTTCCATCAAAGCGATTCAGCGCCTTGATAAGGGGGAATGATTCCATGGAAGAGAAAATCGGGGTGTTTATTTGCACGGGTTATGGAATCGCCGAAGCGCTTGACATAGAAGCCCTTTGCAAAGTCGCCACTGAAGAATTTAAAGCGCCTTTCTGCCAAACCGTTGATTCGTGCGAAGGACAGGGTTTGGAGTCCATCATTGAAGACATCAAGGCCAACCATTTGGAAAAGGTCGTGATCGCCGGGATCTCCGCCCGCCGCTATCCGGATGCAGCCTTCCCTGAAGGGATCATCGTTGAAAAATTCGCCCTGCGGGAACATGTAGTATGGTGCCAGCCTCCGAATGAGGAAGACACGCAGATGCTGGCGGAAGACTATCTCCGCATGTACATCACAAAAGTGCAGAAGATGAAAGTAACGGTCGCGTTCCAATCCGAGGAGCCCATCGACAAGAGCATTCTGGTGGTCGGCGGAGGAATCACGGGCATTACGGCAGCGCTGGAATCCGCTCGTGCCGGCTACGATGTACGGTTGGTGGAAAAGAGCGACAAGCTGGGCGGCTGGCTGGCGCGGCAATTCAAGCTGGTTCCTACTAAACCCCCATATCGGGAATTGGAAAAATCCGACGCCCCGGAGCTCATTGCCGAGGTGGAAGGAAATCCGCGGATTCAGGTGTACAAGTCGGCAGTTACAAGCAGCATTAAAGGAGCTCCCGGCCTTTTTGATGTGACATTGACTTCTACGGGAAACGGACGTCCCGCGGGCGACATTGTCGACAAATTCCGCGTCGGCGCTATTGTGCAGGCAACCGGATGGCAGGCTACAGAGCCTCGAGACACTCTGCCCTGGGGGCGGCTCGATGATGTCGTCAGGAACGTGGATCTTGAAGAATCGATCCTGAAACACGGCCGCGTCATCCGTCCCTCCGACGGCAAAGAGGTGAAGAGCATCGCATTCATTCAATGCGGAGGCTCCCGGGATAAAAAGCATCATTCCTATTGCTCCTCCATATGCTGTCTCACTTCCCTGAAACAGGCTATGTATTTAAGAGACGGCGCGGAAGACGCCAAAGCGTACATTTTCTATGAATTCATACGCACCCCGGGACAGTACGAGGATTTCTATCGCAGGGTACAGGAGGATCCGGGAATATTTCTGACGCGCAGCAACGTGACCAATGTTGTGCGCGATCCGGATGGAAGCCTCATCGTCACCGCCGCTGATACAATGCCCGGACGGAATATTGAAGTAAAAGTGGACATGGTGGTTCTCGCTGCCGGGATGAAACCGACTGCCGCCGACGGAGAAGCGATCCGGGCCCTGAAGGACGCCAGGGTTACGGTTGAAAAAGGAGAATCCGAAGCTCAGCGGAAGACGGCGGCCGAAAAAGTCGAGGAGCTCTCGCAGCACGAAGGAACCGAAATACTCAATCTGGAATACCGCCAGGGGCCGGACCTGCCGGCTCTTGAATACGGTTTCCCGGATTCCCATTTTATATGCTTCCCCTATGAAAGCAGACGCACCGGCATATATCCGGCCGGGTGCGTACGACAGCCGATGGACGGAATCGGAAGCAGGGAAGACGCCGCCGGGGCGGCGTTGAAAGCGATACAGTGCGTTGAGATGACCTCAAGAGGCGAAGCCGTGCATCCACGCTCGGGGGACAAGTCCTACCCGGAATTCTTCCTGCAGAGGTGCACTCAATGCAAACGCTGCACCGAAGAGTGCCCCTTCGGAGTGCTCAATGAAGATGAAAAAGGCACGCCTCTGCCCAATCCTACCCGGTGCCGGCGATGCGGCATTTGCCTGGGGGCCTGCCCGGAACGGATCGTTTCTTTCAGGGATTATTCCGTCGATATTATCGCTTCGATGATCAAGTCGATTCCGATACCGGACGAATTTGACGAGAAGCCGAGAGTTCTTGCGCTTCTCTGCGAAAACGACGCTTTCCCGGCGCTGGATGTCGTGGGACAGCACCGTCTCAATATAAATCCCTTTGTGCGCGTCATACCCGTGAGGTGCCTGGGATCGGTAAACGTCGTGTGGATTTCGGAAGCCGTATCGGCCGGCTACGACGGGGTTATTCTCATAGGATGCAAGTATGGGGACGATTACCAGTGCCATTTTATAACGGGGAGCGAACTGGCAGATACGCGCGGCGAAAATGTCAGGGACAAGCTGCAGAAGATGGCGCTTGAAAACGAGAGAGTAGAGCTCCATCAACTGGAAATCGCCGAGTATGAGAGGCTTCCGAAGATATTCGACGATTTCATGAAGGTTATTGACAAGTACGGCATGAATCCATTCAAAGGTATGTAATCGAAGCGAATGCGGGCTAAAGCCGTATTGTGCTGACGGGATGCAGCATTGAAATGGAGGAAAATATGTCAGTGGAAGCTACAGAAACGGCGCCGCTGCAGGAAATGCAGGGAGCGATTGCAGAAACCGTCGAGCCGCCTCCTCCTGAACCGATTCGAATCGAACCGGATCTTGCTTTTATCCGGACGTTGATGAAAGCCGGCGGAGATTCGCTTAAGCAGTGCATGCAGTGCGGAACCTGTTCGGCCACATGCGCGCTCTCCTCGGACCATGAACCGTTTCCACGCAAGGAAATGGCATGGGCTTCATGGGGAATGAAGGACGTTCTCCTCAACGATTCCGACGTGTGGCTCTGTTATCAGTGCAACGACTGCTCGACCCGGTGCCCCCGCGGCGCCCGGCCGGGAGATGTTCTGGCCGCCGTCCGGCAGGAGTGGATCGGGCATCATGCCGTACCCCGCTTTTTGGCACGCTGGGCGCATCAGCCCCAGTCGGCCATCCTTTTACTGGGCATCATGACCGTTCTGCTGGGCGCGGCTCTTTATTTAAAAGATCCTATAGGACGCCTCCTGGGCTTCTCTGAAGAGATGAGTTCCAATATCGTTTTTTCATACTCGAGCATGATGCCCCGCTGGTTGTTGAATCTTTTTTTCCTGGTACTCGGCGTTCTGGCTGTCCTCACGGTTCTCCGGGGAGTCGTGCGATTGTGGAAATCGATGAAAAAGACCGCCCTGCAGCAGGAACCGGTCACGCCCAGAAAAAATCTGATCTCCAGCATCGGATCGGCCATAAAAAGCATCCTTTTGCATGAAAGATTCTCCCTTTGCACTGAAGCGCGTCCGCGCTACTGGTCGCATATGATGGTTTTCTTCGGTTTCCTTGCGCTGACGCTCGTCACCTTGTGGGTTATTACGGCTCCCTACAACCCTCTTATCGGGGGACCGTTCATTTATCCCCTGAATTTCTGGAATCCGTGGAAGCTGCTTGCCAATGCGGGAGGGGTTGTACTCATCGCAGGCTGCGTATTGATGTTAAAGGATCGGATGAAAAACAGCGAACAAACCGGTGTCAATAATTATTCGGACTGGAGCCTGATCGGCCTTTTGCTGGCTGTGGTCCTTACGGGTTTCATAACCGAGGCTCTGCACTTCGTTCGCCTCGAGCCTCACAGGCATCTCGCATATTTTGTGCATCTTGTTTTTGCAGGCACGCTGCTTCTCTATATGCCGTACTCCAAATTCGCCCACATCGTCTATCGCACTGCAGCCATGATCTGCGCCGAGCGCTACAATCGCACGAATGAAAAACAGCCGGGACAAATCCCGACCTAGATGGAATCCATAGGAGAGGGCGCCATGAAAGGAAAACCATTACTTTCGCCTGCCGATCCGGGACAGGCGCGATTGATCGTGATCATTGCGGTGCTGATTTTCGTTCCACTGGGATTTTCGGTCGTCTCGCAAGTTTCCCGTAACAGGGCGGAATCTCCCAATGACTTTCTCGAAAAACCGGATCCAAAATACGAGGAATGCGTCCGTGAAACGAGCTACATGAGGTTCCATCACTGGGAGCTTCTAAGAGGGATTCGAGAAGAGGTCGTTCGTTACGGGAAAAGAAGCGATGTCGGCTTGACGAAATGTTCCGAATGCCACACAAGCCGGGAGCGTTTTTGCGACAAGTGCCACAACGCGGCGAGTCTGACACCTGATTGTTTCGACTGCCACTATTTCCCGAAATAGGCGTTCATGGATCGGCCGTGCGCCTGTGCAAAATGAAACAGGCCTAGCGCCGCCGGAAAGGACGGAATATGGATAGAAGGGATTTTATAAAAACAGCTGGAGGCGCTTTCCTGCTGGCTTCCTCCGGAGCCTATGCCTTTCGCGTCCTGACTGCCCCGAGTGCAGGCTGGATGGATGTCGATTTCACCCCATCTGGGCGGAAATGGGGCATGGTAATCGATATGAACAAGTGCCGGGAAGATTGCACCGCATGCCTGCAGGCCTGCCGGGAGGAAAATAACGTCGCTTTCGTCAATGACGACCGCTATGACATCCACTGGATCAGGAAAGCCCGGCTTCAATACAAAGAAGAAAGCGAAAATCCCGGGAAATCCGTAATACTGCTGTGTAATCACTGCGACAATCCCCCGTGCGCGCAGGTCTGCCCGGTCCAGGCTACCTATAAACGCCACGACGGCATCGTAATTGTGGATCACCACAGATGCATCGGCTGCAGGTACTGCATGATCGCCTGCCCTTACAATGCGCGTTATTTCAACATGAAAGAATCCGAGGAATGGCCGAATAAAGATTTTCCCAAACGGTCCCACGGTGTCGCGGAAGCATGCAACCTGTGCGCGCATCGGCTGGATGCCGGCAAAATGCCGGCGTGCGTCGAGGCGTGCGCCAGGCAAGGTTGCGGCGCGTTGTATGTAGGGGATCTGAACGATCACAGTTCCGAAGTATCCCGGTTAATCGCGAAGAGTGCAGTCAAGAGGATCCGCCCGGATCTGGGCACCGAACCGAAAGTCTACTATATAGGTCTTTAGGAGAGAGGCTAGAATGGATATTCAGTTCGAAAGCATTGAAGGAAATTCATGGACGTACCGCATTACACTGATCGTTCTGGCGGCATTTACGGTGATCGGATTCCTTGCAACGCTCTATGTTATCGACAAAGGAATCTGGGTCACCGGCATGACCAACAGAATTCCCTGGGGCGTGCAGATCGTCATGGCCGTTTACTATATCGGTTTGTCGGCCGGATCTCTCGTGATTTCCGGTTTGTACGGAGTTTTCGGAAAGCTGGAATACAAGCCGTTTGCGAGAATCGCCGTATATATAGCAATGCTGTTTCTCATCGCGGGCCTGCTTTCCATTCTAACCGACCAGGGGAGGATGGATCGGGTTTTCATCCAGCCTTTTGTGCACTTCAATCTGCAATCGATGTTTTCGATCAATCCCCTGCTGTACAGCGGGCATATCCTTATCTGCGTCATTTATCTCTGGGCTTTGTTTACGGAAAGAAAGAAAACCACAAAAGTGGTGGCCACGCTGGCATTCGGCTGGGCGTTTTGCGTCCACAGCGGAACCGGCGCGATATTCGGGTTCGGCGCGCGCATGTTGTACGAATCGCCCCTGCTTCCCGCCGCCTTTGTGGCCGCGGCAATGGCGTCCGGAACCGCCCTGATGATCATTACCATTGTCGTCCTTTTCAGGATTACGAACCGGCATGTGGATGATGCACTGATATTATGGCTTGGACGGTTCCTGGCCATCATTCTTTTAGTGGTCCTGTATTTCCTCTTCATGGAAAACGCCTACCGGGTTTACGTGGTGGAGCTGCGCGAAGCGGCCCTTTATTACCTTTTCGGCGGCTGGCACGCCATTCTTTTCTGGTTCGGCCTCATTATAATTGGATGTTGCATCCCGATGTTTATCCTGTTCCGAAATAAAACGGGGAATTCCGTCCGATGGGTCCTGATCGCATCCATAATGGTGGTTTTCGGCATTCTATGCGAGCGCTATGTGATCGTGCTGCCGGGCCTGATGCATCCGCCCGAAATGTTTCCGGGCATGCTGGTGACAGGAACGGGAGTGCCCGAAGGAATTGCGCCCTATTCTCTCAGTGTCGTCGAAGTCCTGCAGGCATTGGGAGTTTTTGGAGCGATCGGCTTCCTTTTTGTATGGGGCCTGAAAGCGTTCAAACTGCTTCCAAATGAAGCGAAAGCGCTTGTTTGATTAAAACGCCGGCCCACACAATTACGGCGAGTGCCTTAACCCCTCGTAGGCATACACATACTCAACCATGCCGTTCCGGAGCCGGTAGGATTCGAACGTCCTGAAGTTCGACATTGCAATAGAAAGTGCGCGCGGTTGATGTCTCGGGCAGGGACGCATCCCGGTGCCGGCGTATTCGTAAGCCAGGTGCGATTCATCCACAATCCTGTAGACCGTGATTATCTCCGGCATCTGTTTCCGGTCGAAGATCAGCGCAAACAGAAGCGCCCCCGGACTGCAGTACCTGCACAAGTGACGGACCAGGCTGGAAACGGCCGGAATCTCCATATAGTTGAATAAATCCCAGGCCAGAATCACGTTAAAACTGCGGCCATCCGGCAGATTCAGTATGTTCTCCCAGTCCGGTTCGATAAATTCGCCTTCTTCCGAATGGGAAACGGGCAGCGGCAGGCTGGAGCGAAGATCCGCTACAAAGATGGATGGGCTGAACCGGGCCCAGAACTCGATATTGCCGCTTCTTACCGGTCCCAATTCCAACAGGTCGCAAGTGCCGGTTTCCCGGATGGTGTTGCACAGCGCCTGGAACCCCAGGGAACTGTGGACAACGGTTTCGGTCTCGGATATCTGCGCCATGCCTGCCTTGTCCCCGCAAAGTTATGTTGTCTTTGTCGCCATTGAGATTTGATCCTGAGTTGTTACGGCCGGGGATTTGCCCTTTTGGCTCATGTCGATGCTGCCCTTGAAATTGGCTCCGTCTTCCAGTGCAACGCGCGGCGCAATAATATTTCCCCGTACGGTGCCCGCCTGCAGAACGCTCAATTGTTCATCTCCATAGAGGTTGCCTTCCACGTTCCCTTCAACGGTGATGATTTTCCCGTAAATATCCCCCTTGATGCGTCCATTCTTGCCGACGGTAACACTGTGATTGTGACATTCGATTTTTCCTTCAAGCTTTCCTTCGATCAAAAGATCTTCTTCCCCGGACAAATCTCCCTTAATCGAAATAGTGGAACCGATTGTGGCGTGCTCCCGATTCCGCGGGGCAGGAGCCTTGGGGATTGAAGTATTTGCCGCACGAGTTTCGGGCGACGGTTGAGGGCTTGATTCCTCCGGCTCGGATTTTTTCCACATATGCATCACTCCTTTTTTATACGATTGTGTCCGGCGATCCGACGAACCGGGCACGCAATCAGGTGAGAAGCGTTTTTCGGAAATAAAACATAATTCATCAGCCCGCCATAGCAGCCAGGAAGCCGTTATCGTTATCAAATGCTTATAGCCGGTGTGATCTCCTGTTCAGGCTGAATGCGGGTATATAATAATTGGGTTTTCTTTCCTCATGTGTGACGACCAGCACGTTTTATCGGAAAGAGGAAGAACATGTCCGGAACATGAATACGGCGCACAATGTGATTATATCCTCGTTTTCAGACTCGAAGGATCCGCCTTGAATATTAGGCCACATTTCAGTCAGGCTCCAATACAAATCGTCATCCGAATGACTCTCGATGAATTCGGCCCGGATATCCTGCAATTCGTCCAGCTGCTGAAGAAGGCGATCAAACCCGTTACGGTCCTCGACAACGGCACACCCCTGGCGTCCAAGGTTCTTTCCGATATATATATATAAACAGGATTTGCTTAGATACAAAAAAAGGCCGCTAAAAGTCGCTCTAATGGCCTAAATCGCGCATTAAAACCGGATTAAGTTTTTTATCCACAAAATTAAGCGTGGTCCGACCCCGATCGCAATTTACGCAGTACACAAATGCGGTATTTCATGGTTTGTAATCTTTCTCTCTTAATGGAATTATTTTATAATCGTGCTGCGATACTACCATAAGTGACTTGAGTATAGGATAAATGAACATCTGCTTTTAGAATCTTATCGCTATCGAAACCGGCCCATTGGTTTCCAATAAGATGTCCTATGCTATTTTCGTTGAATTTCTGTTGTTGATTTTATTATGTTTTGCACCAGGCAAGCCATATAAACAGGATTTAGAAATCTACGCGATGACTATGATGGACATGGAATACGACTCACTAAAGCGTCTAGGCATGACATTCCCCAAACGGGGACTTAATAATCCTAGATGGTTGAATCCAAGTAGCATTCAGTTCGATCGCGTAGAAATGTCGGAAAATTATGAGCGGCACGTTTCAAAGGGAGCGGTACTGGCAACGCTTGAATCAAGCGGTTGGAATTTTATGGATCATGACAGGGAGAAATCCCAGGGGAAATAGTGCATGATTTCAGAAGGACAGCAGTCCAGGAATCTTGTTCGGGCCGGGATCCCCGAACGGGTAGAGATGAAGATGATTCGGAGTCTCGTGAAGCTGTTGAAATCTATGCCGGAAGGAGAAAATAGAGATTGGCTATTGGATGAGATCAGCAAACTGAGTCGATAGTTCTTATCCAATAATACCAGCCCGTATTCGTTTAAGTCTTATTGAAACATTTCCTTGTGGAGGATACCTAATATGAAACGAATATCCCTGTTTTTTACTATACTCTGTATGATGGGATTTGCGAGTATTCCATCAGCCAATGCTGACTGCACGCGCGAAAGCCTCAAAGGCACCATCGATAAATTCTTTACCGCCCTGGAAGCGCACGATCCGTCCCAACTGCCTCTTGCTTCGGATGTGAAGTACACGGAAAACGGCATCGAGAAGTCTGTCGGGGAGGGGTTATGGAAGACTGCCGGCAAAGTTCTGCTCAGGCGCGATCTGCTGGATACCCAGGTATGTAGCACACACAGCAATGTGGTGATTGAAGAACCCTTCGATCCCGAAACCATAGGGCCTCCCGGAATGAGCCTGCCGGGCATGGAACCAAGGGAATTGCCTGAAGAAGGGACACTCCGTCCGATAATGTATGGTGTGCGTCTCAAAGTTGTGAATGATAGAATTTCCGAAATCGAGGCCATTATCGCGCGCGAACACGAATTCGCTTTTACCGTGGAGAGCCAGCTGGCAACAAAGGACCAGGACTGGGAAAGCATTCTTCCTCCAGAAGAGCGAAGCTCACGCCTGGCAATGATCGCAGCAGCCGATGATTATTTTGACATGTTCGCGGCCGAACCTGTGGTCCACACACCGTTTGCCAGTCCCTGCGACCGTTGGGAAAACGGCTTGCAGACGACCAAATCCGGGATGTCCACCCTTGAAGGAGAAGACGGCCAGGCAGCCGCAATGCAGGATCACGACTGCACACCCAAGGGCTTGGTAATATCGAACCATGGTCCAAGAAGGTTCCTGGTGGACGTAGAGGCGGGCGTTGTGGTCGCTTTCGTTCATTTCGCCGGCAGTCTTCCGGATTTCCATGTGTTCAAGATGAGAAACGGGAAGGTTGAGCTGATCAATGCGGTTATAGGGTCAGGATGCCCGTCCATAGGATGGCCTATCGAACCGGTCTGTAAACAATAACGCGGGCTTTCAGGTCTCTTGTAAAGCTGATTAAATCTATGCCTGAAGGTGAATAAAAGTTTGATGAATCCGCACAAAATCGTTGCAGAAGAAATGGAGGGCAACCGCATAAATCAGATTATCCACCATCTTAGATAAAACATTTGTTGATCGCGTAAATCAGTGCATCTGCAATCGCATAGTCAGGGTCTGTCGTTCCAATTAAAATTTAAGGGGAAAATGGACAGAGACAGGCAGAAATCGAGGAGTTCCCAAAATTGATAATTTATAAGTGATTAATTTTAAAGGGAATATCTGGTACGCCCAGCAGGACTCGAACCTGCGACCCTCTGCTTAGAAGGCAGATGCTCTATCCAACTGAGCTATGGGCGCACTCTTTTATTTTGAAGCATTTACGGCTTTCAGCTTTTGAGCCTTTTCGGCCGTTGTAGGGAAAATCGTAGGGGAATTTTCCGCAAGCAGTTCGATCGCCTGCCGTTTGTGTTCCTGGCTTAGATGTGCATATCTCTGAACCATATTCAAGCTTTTCCATCCCCCGAGCTCCTGGACCGTCCGGAGATCGGCCCCCCTCATCACCAGCCTGCTCGCAAATGTATGCCGCAGTACATGCGGTGTCACGCCCTCTAATTTAGCATTTCCACAGGCTGTTTCAAAGGCAGTTCTGAAACTCCGGTAGGGTTTCCAGGGACCGTCCTTCCGCCGGCCGCGGGTCATGAATACCTCCGGGCCCGGCACGCGTGATTTGAGAGCCTTCAGGGTGGCCAGCGCCACCGAATTCAGGGGAACGGTCCGGGTTTCCCCGTTCTTGGCAAAGTGATCCTCCACCGTGACGGTTTTTTGCCTGAAATCGACATTCGACCAGGTCAAACTAAGCGCTTCGGATTGCGCCCGGAGTCCGGTATGGATCCCGAGAATGATAACCGATCGCAGAGGTTCACTCGCCTTCTCGAGAAGC
This sequence comes from Acidobacteriota bacterium, assembly GCA_016934295.1. Lineage (GTDB taxonomy): Bacteria > Acidobacteriota > UBA6911 > UBA6911 > UBA6911 > UBA6911. Next base: position 15,382 of record JAFGTD010000257.1, on the reverse strand, counting down.
TTTTTCTCCTCCGCTTCGGTCAGGAACCGGATCCGGCCGCGGCTTTCCGGCGCCCGTTGATATCGGCTTGCCGGATTCGGGCCTTCGTATTTCCTCCAGGTGATGCAGAGATTATACAGAGTCCGGAGCCTGGACAGTTCCCGGTTGACGCTCACCTTTGCGCCTTCGGCCAGGCGCTTCTGTTTGTATTTTTCGATCAGAAACGGGTGGATCTGGCCGAGCGTCTTTCCCTCAAAAGACTCTTTCAGCCGGTTTATGATGCTCTCGTAGCCGGCTGCAGTCTTCGGCCGTTTGTTTGCCTTCGCCCAGGAAATGAACTCCTCCGCGGCCTTTTCAAAGGAAATGTCCTTCTTTTTCTTCGCGATCCCGGCTTCACTTTTCAGGATCTGGGCACGTTTGATGGAGGCGATATCGAGAGCGGCGGACCGATTGATTCCCTTCCCGATCGGCTTCTGGTACCGCCGGCCTTCAATCCAGCAATCCAGCCACCAGACGCTGCCTCGTTTGTATATCCCGTCCCCTTTGCGTGCCATTGAACCTCCAAGAGCTTCCAAATGAGTACTGCTCTCTTAATACTCATATTCCTTTGAAAATTGATTGCATAATTTTAATCTTGGTGAGCATTGGATCCAATTTTTATTATGAGAGTGGGTTTATGAAATTCTATTTAATTTTTATTCCATATATATTTTCTACTCTTATCCGGTTTATTGCACTTTCATTAGCAATTTTTTCCAGGGCTTCACGGGTTTTTCCCGCAATGGTTTGCCCCGACACTTTATTGTTCTGATGATTTTCTAACTCAAGACATCGCTTCACATAAAGACGTAAGTCTGCAGAGTGCTCTTTTTTAAATAAGTTATAGTATTCATCTGTAGAGCAAGATGTCAGAAAAGACTCATCCTCCTGACTCCATGCATTTTCGGAAGTGATACGTTTAATCACTTCTGAGAACGTCTTTTTCTGCTTAAGCTTTGAAAAGGCCTCTTGGAATTTCTTTATCATATAGCCATCGCGTATATGACCACGAAAATGATTTATGCTTAAGTCGAAGAGCTCGGGAACTTTCGAATGAACACCAATATATTTATCAACTAATTTATCAGCATCTGCATTGTGTTTGAGTTGCCGTAGTGTTTCAGCAAGATTACTAAGATTCATTGGAGATATGTATTCAATATTTTTTTGAAAGCTTTTAATAAGTTCTTCAACAAATTCAGCCTCATTATTGTCAAAGGAATTAAAATATAAATCCCAGGCTTTGAAATAGTCCTCTTGCCCAATATTGGATTTAGCCCGAGCATTCACTCGGTCAAGTTCCGAAGCTAATTTATTTTCGTCACAATACCCATATTGTACATAATCCATTAATTGAAAATCCAATTCATTTGTCTCATTATATCCATAATCGTAGAGAAGCTTATTCCAAGCGTCTTTTTCATTATTCTTATCTTCATCGCTGATAGACAAATAAGGATTAAACCCAAATTTCCTTAAATATTCTAATTGGGGTACACTATTATCTTTTTCATAATAGCTCCAAACAAACAGTACTATTATTCTCAATATAGATTCTTCCACTGAAGGTTCACACTTTGTATACCAAGCGGATAGCCTTTCAATATATCGTTTCAGTCTTTGTAAAATTCGTATATTAGTGATACCCAACTTTTGACATGAATTTTTCAATAAATCATATTGATTATCGCCAGTTGAAAATACACATTGGAAAGCATCTTCTGGTGTTTGTGAGAACTTCAGTTCTATATCTATTAGCTTTTCACTGTGTCGCTTATAAAGAAGTTTATCATTCTCTTCCAAGGAACTATCGTTTAGGATTAAAGCCACTTTACAATTTCTCTGTTCTTTCAGAAGTGAAACGAGTCCCAATATCTCCTTCATGTCTAAGCCACTTCCTTTTCGTTCCAGATCGTCCAGGCATATGAGTGCATTTTTTACCATATGAAAGGCAGAAGCGCTCGCGATAGCAGACCAGTCTTTTAATGTAGGCAAGAGTTTTAATGTTGTAATAAGGCTTTTTGTATTCTTTACAAGTGTATCAAGAGGATCTTTATTGCCAATATCCGATGACTCAATTTTTGAAGCGAAGATTGCATTACGTAGGTCATCGAGACTATTTATCCCAAACAGAGAAACGTACGCATAGGATTTCGGCCCAATTGAATGACATGTATTTTTAGTTATCTGTTGCCAGAAATATGTTTTACCAATACCCCATAGCCCCTTTAAAACGAGAACATCGTTACTATTATCTTCAAGAAATCGGCGGACAATCTGTTCAATATTTTTTAAAGCCATGAAAAAATCCCATAGTTGTGCATTTTCCGATAAAAGTTAGGATATATTAACTCAGCTAGGCATAATTACACTAAAATAAATCAGGGCCGCCGGAGAGGCCCCGGTTGATTCTGATTATACCTCTTTGAAAAACGGATCCACAATTTCCATTTGCTTGAAAAGATGATCGACGGCCACGTTCAGCGCCTTGCATCCCTCCGGGCTGATTCCTTCGTCGGAGCCCGTTGCAATTGAAAGCAGCTCCTCGATTCCCTGGACAAGAGCAAAGCTTTCACTCCAGGCGTCCTGGACGTCGACGGGGATTTGTATCGCCGGCCGGCTACTCATGGCTTCCCCCTTCCAGTGCCTTGTTCAGATTCGCCGCTATTCCTTCCGTATCGGCCTGGATAAGCTCCGCAATCGTCGCGACTGCGAAGGAGAAATCATAGAGCTCTTGATTTCCCGGATCGACGTTGGAACAGAGACAGTTCAATCCCTGCATCATCCGGCTGAAGCGTCCAATGGCCCCAATAGCTTCGATAATGATAAAGGTGGCATCAGGTGAAAGCCCGGGCTTGTTTTGCTTTGGAATGGAGGTTTTCTTTACGGCCGTTCTTTTGTTATTCATGGGTCACCTCCGGCCGATTGGAAATAACCTCCTCCCGGTGTTCCCGGATCCGCTTCGCCCGATCGCTGGGATCCTCCGGAGCTCCTCTCAACGGCAAGTCCTCAAAAAGCTGGTTGAATTCCTCCTGGAGAGGCCTGAAAGCGTGATAAACGCTGTGGTAATCGTTCTTATCCAGGACAGTCAGTATCCCGTCAAACGAGTACCAGATCAGATAAAGCTGCTCCAGCTGCTCAGAGGTAATTTCCACTTTGCATCCGGATGCAGACAGAACCGCCTCCCGCTCCTCCAGGGTGACAGATTCGTTGGATTTCGTTGTTTCTTTGGAATGGTTTTTTAGTGTAGATTCACTTTTAGCCATGCTTTCCTCCACCAAGGATTGCGTGGTTAGGATTCGCCGGGTGCAGCAACACCCGGCGGATCCGTTTCCATGCGAGTTTATCTCAAGACTTCTTCTAATCGTCTTATCGGCCGATCTGGTTGATCGCATTAGAGTTTTTCCCTGCCTTTGGCGAAGTGTCACAAAATTGTGACTTTTATGTTTAAAGTATTTTCTATATGTGCTATAGATATTTCGTAACCACATACTACCTGACAGTAGTAACAAGAGCCCGGGGCTTCCTTGCAGATATTCTCCCGGGCTCGCTTCATTTCTGCCTCAAAAACACCCCAACCCATATAAAACCATTCGCCTGATAAGTAATGCCTGCGTTTGGCCGTTTCACGGGCATAAGCGGCCGTTTCACGAGCTGCTGTGAAGCTATGAGCCTGAGTTTGTGACTACCAGCTATTTCCCGGGCGCCCGAGGTTTGCCGCGGGCGCCGGCTTTCCTCCCGATTCCCTCCCGGCAGATCCGCACCAGGTCCTCCCTCCGGATCCGGAGGAGTCCTCCGAAGCGAACCGCCGGCATCTGCCCGGACCGGATCCAGCGCCGGACCGTCCGCGTGGTTACTCCCACGAGCTCCGCAACCTCGTCGCACCGGAAATGTTTCCTGTCCGGAAGATCGATCATGTTTTTTTCACTCCGCGGGCGCCCGGCTGCCTGGATCTGACACGCCCGTAAAGTGCCTTTTCAAAATCCTCCCCCGTGGATAAACGAAGCAGGATTTCGCAGAGCCGCTTGTGCAGCAGCTCCCGGATCTTCATTCGATTCAATCCCACGAGTTGGGAGGCGATCTGTGCGGCTACTGGAAGAAAAGCCTTTCGTACCACGGCGAATTGAATGTCTATATTGCGCTGGCAGATATCGACAGGGACCAGCGAGCTGCGCATCCTGGAGGCCTCCATCTCCCTGAGGTCGGCCTTTGCCCGTGCCACACGGACTTTCTCGTGATAAAGGCCTCCAGGCGCTTTTTTCTTCTCAATTTCTTCCCGGTCCTTCTTCAGTTTCCGGGCGTACCAACGAAGGCACTGCAGCCGGTCATAACTGCCGCGGCCGGTTTTCGGCATTCCCATGGAAACGAATCGCCCCACCTGACGCTCGGAGCAGCCGAAATCCTCCATGATCTGCCCCACACTTACCAGATTACCTGTAGAATTACTTGCCATTTCCTATTTCCTCAAAACTGACACTGACATGGATTTTTTTTGTCTTTACGCACGACAGGGCCCGCGCCCTCCGTCACCCGTGGTGTTTAATGTTCCGAAAGTACCTTTTTTTTATCGGTTATTCCGGACCTTGATTTCCACTATTCTCGTTTCACCCAGAATATCGTTGATTGTGAGAGGAGTTTTCCCATGCAGAGGCTCCACCTCGGACAATGCAACCATATCCAGAGCTAAATCCATGTGAGGCCTTCGCTTCCGGCCTGTGGACGTTACCCAGGCGTGTACTGTACTGCGCCGGATCCCCAGGGCCCGGGCCAGGCGTACCGGCCCGAACTCCGCCACCCACTCGACAAACTTCGGCGATATCTCCGGAGGGCAGCGCTTGATAACTGGATATTCCTTTATCATCTCGGTTCGCTCCAGTTCTCGGGGAAATACCGGCGCTCGATCGCGGTCGATGTCTCCCGGAGGATCCCGGCCACTATTTCGCCGTCTGCGGCCGTGATCGTCATGCGTAAAGGCCACTCGATCGCATTAATCCCGGCCTGGTGAAACAATCGCCAGCCGGAGGCCTTGCCGGCAGCATCGAGCTGAAACGATACAATGGTACCCTCGCCATGATCGCCGGCCACGATTACGGTAAGCGGCGCCGCCATGACTCGCTGTGTGTCTGTATTGATCCGGATAGGCAATAGCCGGCGATCCTTTGCAAGATCGATTGCTCGCTCGAGCAGGAGCTGCTGCAGGAACGGGTCTTTGAATTCATCTGCAGGAGCTGTATTCCGATTCTTCATTCTGGGATCCTCCCCCGTTTGGATGTTTGGGCGGATAGCAGTTCACAATACTACCCGCCGTCCTGCATGCTTCCCGGTGCTACCTGCACGCGATCGCAAAGGAGGAGAAAGCCCCTGTGCCGCGCGGTGAGCACACCGGGGAAACACAACTATGCAACTGCATCCTGGAAGAAATAGCCAAGGTCCGGAGCACAGACGAGTTCCTTCACGCTCTCACCGACTCTTACCCGGTAGCCGCCACGCATGCCGATATCGTCATCCGGAATGGATCCAGCTACACGATCGCCCCACTGCGCCGTAAAGCCGTAGGTCACTCCATAACTCGCGCTCGCCTGCATGTTGCGGTGAATGAAAGCGGCATGTTTGCCCCATACCCGGGCAAGGACCGGATCCTGTCCTCGTTTGGCCGTGTTGAGCCACGGTTCACCGACCAGGACCTCCTGCAGCTCAAAGAGCTGTTTTATGAATTCCCGGGACGCTGCGCCGCTATCGCCTTCGGTACCATGGCTGGCCTTTACGACTTTCGGGTGCCGGCGCAATTTCGTCCAGGTATCCCGCCCGAATAGGGCGATATTGGGACGCATGACGGGGATATCCAGGGCGTCCAGGATCGCCGCGATCGGGTCGCTGTCCGGATCGCTCCATTGTGTATCCCCGGATAAAGTAGTTTTGTTCCCCGCGGTGTAATTGTTTGGATCGAAAACCAGATTTGCAGAGCGTACTTCACGATCGAGGGCAATCAGATCCGCGAGGTTCTCGGTTGCCTGTCCTTGCGGGTCGTAACCTTCCGGAGCGTTCATTTGATCGCTGATCGGGATAGGATCATCAAGGGCGTAATCCCTTGTAGCGTCCTGAATTTCAGAGAAACCGAATTCGACCTGGTTCGGTTGAGAAGTACGGCCTACTTTCGTGTCCGGAAGTGTGAATCCATCGGCCAGGGCGTACTTCCGGTACCGGAATTCCTGCTTCAAGACAGGAACACGCGGCAAAGCCTTGTCCGCGATCAGTATCGGGTTACGGTAGGCAATGGCGATCTGCGCCAATACGGGTGTTATTGGGAATGGAGCTCTCATGTTTCCTCCGTGAAAAATGTTGAATAATCTGCCGGACCTCCCGGCAGTGAAATGGTTTTAATGGCCGGCCGTCACTCGTGATACTGCCGTGCGGTAACTGATTGAGCGGCCGGCCTTCGTTTCTTCTTCCAAAAGCTTCTGCGCCTCCGCGGCTATTGATATGGGAGTATTCGGCGCCTTCCCGCTCTGCCGGCGCTTTACGGCCTTCACGGCCTCCGTGGTGGAGCACGCGAGGCCTCTGGTACGCAGGGCCTCCTGGTATGCGCGCGCCTCCAATGCGATCGCCGCGATGCTTTCAGCGGGAACGGCCGCACTGGTTTGTTCAGTCGGCTGCGGGGGAGATTCCGAGGCGAGGTGCAATCCTATGCCGGGCGTATATTTCACTTCCGGAACTTCGGGCCTGGAGGCGTCCTTTCGCCACAGCGAAAAACTGTAGATATCTTCCTTCTGATAATTCAGCCCGGCCGCTTCGGCCGCTCTTATGTATTGATCTTCAGGGATCGCGAAATGACAGCGTGGTAAAAGCGCTGAGAATTGACTGCTGCTTTCCTGCCCCTGTCGGACAAGAACGCTCTGCCTGGTGCCAATGACGGACAGAAAGGCGTCGCGGAGCTGCTCATCGGTTATTTTAACTGCATCCCCCAAATTCATTTTTTACCTCCATGCTTCCTGAGCTGCCCTTCTTTGTTTTTCCCGGACACTTTTAAAAACTGTCCGGACACTGTCCGGCTATGTGTCCAAGATCCTTACAAGTCCCTTCGAAGGCCCTTCGATGCCCCTTTGGAGCCCCTTCGAAGCCTGTAACAGAAACAGAACTGTCTAGGGCGATCGGTTTCTAATCGCCTCGTCGTTGTCCTGGTCGAGAAATTTCAGCAGTGCTGTTTCTGTCCCTTTTTGGTTCATTCGTCTATGGGGATTGTTTAGAAACCACTCCCGATGTTTGTGCAGCCTCGCCGGAACAACAATGTTGGGAAATCGGGCCTGCCAGAAATCGATCGTTTCCGGCTCCAGTGTGAGAACGGATCCGTTTTTCAGGGGGAAGGCAAAGCTTTTAGGGAAAGGGATAAAGGAATCAGAAAAAGAACGAGGGGGCGAAGCCGGGGCGCTATGCGCCTCTCCTTCTCCTTCTTCTTCTCCTTCTCCTTCTCCTTTTCCTTCTCCTTCTCCTTCTCCTTTGTTCGTTCGTTGATCGGACGTCGTTAATACGTTGTTAGTATCGTCGTTCGAATCCGGTCTTTTAATTTCAATAAGTTGCAGGCGAATTTCTTCTTTATATGGTACGGAGTCTGAAATTTCTTCAAGCACTCGTGTCGCCGCAATGTAATTATTTTGATTTAAGAGCCATTTTTTTGCACGAGCGGTTATAAAATTCGTGATAACGAAGTATTTCGAAGCCTCATCAAATCGTAAAAATGAAATTGCAGTTAATTCTTTGATGGCCTTACTGACAAATCTCATTTGTAGCTTCAGGTCTTCGGCAATATATGTGAGAGGCAACCGGAAGCATCCGATCATGTTATTATGCGGCCCTGAGTAGAGGTAGGCAGCTATCAGACGTGTCGTAGCCGGGAGGCTCTGAAGTTTTTCATTTTTCCAAAACTCTGTAGGGAGAATACCAAAGGTCCTCATTCGGAACCTCAGTCAGTTATGGAATAGTGTATGTCCACCTGCAGGATTTATTCCTCCCGGGCAGACAAATTAGTTCGCGCTTCGTCCAGGGACACCCCGGGCAGGTTTTGAAGAAATTCGATAATTTCTGATTTTAAGAAAATGATTCGGCCGCCCAGCCGATGATACGGAATAATCCCCCTGGCAACCTGTGATCGGGTTTGATCTTCACTCTGTCCCATCCATCCGGAGTACGCACGAACATCCAATGCCTCTCCGTTGAGACTTCGAGGACCTTTTCCCCATCCTGGTTTACGTTTGGGGGGAGTACGCGGCATGCTATTTCCTGTTCTTAATCCTTGATTCAATAAATCTTTCGGATTCTTTCCGGTCAAAAAGCATGATCCCGCCCATAGTCCGCGCTGCTGGCTTTAATTCTCCACGGTGGACTGCTGCCAATACACCTTGACCACTCATTTGGCTTTTCTTGGCAATGTCACCCTTTGTAAAGAAAAAATCGTTCATTGTGATACCTCACTGTCAAAGACTAACAAGTACTTTATCCTCATAGATGCATTAAAATCCCATAATCGTTTTGCAATGTCAATATGTTTAAGATACTTTATCCACAGGTAGTAATTGAGGCTTTTGCTGCTATCTGTCGTTTTGTAGGAGGTAGATCATTTATGAACAAGCTACAGCAAGCAGTCGCAGTTTTAAAATCAGAGGCAGACACGCTTTTTGGGTATATATGGATTTTATTAGGACCCGGAGCTAGAACCACCGGAGACGGCAAGCCTTTGCATCGAAAAGAATATGGCGTTATTGTTTATGATAGTAAATATAATCACATTGATCCTAAAGATATTGATCCAAAATCTTATCCTGCTGTAGTCGCAATAACGTCTATACTAAAATCTTGCATACGCAGAGAAATGCCAGAAGGATGGGATCTAGATTTATTAAACAAGGCTATAGCAGAGGCTCCACTTTCTTTGGCTGCTAATAAGAGTAAGAATGGCATTGTTTTAGCATTTTTACGAGGTGGAGCGCTTTGGTTAACCGCTAATGCTTTGGCTCGTTATGTAAATACTCTCACCGAAGATTCTCCCTTAAGGCCATATGAGCCAATCGGTATTTGTCCGCACTGTGATGGTATTTTCTTGAAGCGCCGAACCGATCAGGAATTTTGTACGGTTCAATGCCGATCTGATGCATGGGTAGCTAAAAAAGGGAAAAAGTATTTTGCACAAAAAGCTCGTGAGAGCCGTGCTCGAAAAGCAAAAACTTCCGCCAAACCAGGTGTAGGGAAAATCGTAGGGGAATTATCCACGAAAAGCACCAAAACCCGACGAAAAACAAAGAAACGCTAGAAACACTAAAACCCGCGTCAATAGCGGGTTCCAGTGTGTTTTCAGTACTTTAGAAAATAGCGTCCACGTAGCTTAGAAGGCAGATGCTCTATCCAGCTGAGCTATGGGCGCACGCTTTTGTTTTGCAGTAATTTCATATGTGGATCGCAAAAGGAGCGATGCCACGCTCCTTAATTTATCATTTCAGCAGGCAGTTTAAAAGCCGGTTATGAAAGTAAAACAGGCCCTCCATATAAATAAAGAGAGGATCGGTCAATTCCCGTCAGGCTCCAAAACCGGCATCACAGGGAACGCTTTTATCCAATGAGCTCCCTTCAACCATGAATGAACAAAGTGTCCATTAAGTAAATCTCATTCTTTCTGCTATACTCTCCATACCCGAATCAACAGCTTTTCAGTACCCCTTTTCGGGACGATTGCCGTCAGATAAACTATTTTTCCTGCGAGATTCACATCCGGGACTCGAAATACGGAAAATACACCGGCATCATGGAGGAATCTTTGGACCGTACACGGCGTCGGCGCGTTCCGGCTTACACTGGAAAGGCATCCGTACTGTTCCCTGTTCTAACGGGACTGCTGCTTCTGCTTGCCCCGACTTTACGGACCGGTTTATATGCAAGCGAGACCGATCCGGTGCGACTCCTTGGAACCGTTGTGGATGAATACGGCATGCCGGTCGCGGATCTCGACGTCACAATATGGTCCGATTCCGAGCCAATTCAAATAATCCAGACGGATGCGTCGGGATTATTCGAATTGGTTCTGCCGGCGGCGGGCGAATACAGGCTCAGCCTGAATAAAGTCGGTTTCTTTCGTTTGGAGGATCAGAAAATCCTGTTGAGGGATGGGACGAATGAATTCTCTTTTACGGTAAATCACGAATTTGAGCTCCATGAACAGACGGATGTCTATTCCTCCTCCGAGAACATTAAACCACAGGAAACTTCCCGCTCCCATACGCTGATAGCCCGGGAAATCCGGGACATTCCCGTAAAATCGACTTATGACCTGAGAAGCAGTCTGCAGGTTCTGCCCGATGTCGTGCGTGACAACGAAGGCCAGCTTCACATTGCGGGAGGACGCACCCGGGAAACGCAGTATCTCCTGGATGGATTCGATATCGGCGATCCCGTTACCGGAAACCTCTCCGTTCGCATCAATGTGGACAGCGTACAAAATGTCGAAGTGGAATCCGGACGCTTCGGCACCCGTTTCAGCAATGGCGGAGCGGGTGTTCTGGCGATCGATACGATTGCGGGAGACGATCGCTGGCGAGCCGGCGCAACGGATTTTCTGCCGGGCATCAGTATGCAGGACGGACCCGAGCTGACGAGCTGGTATCCCCGGCTGACACTCTCGGGCCCCATACGCAAAGGCAAAGTCTGGTTCTCCGATGCCCTCAGCCTGCAACGCACTCTGAGTATCGTGGATGATCTTCCCGATGAAGAGGATTCCATCAGCCAGTGGGCCGGCGACAACATGCTGCGCACACAGGTGAAACTGACACCGAAGTACGTGATCCAGGGAAATTTTCTGTACAACCAGCGGAACGCATCCAACATGGGGCTGAATCCCTATTCCCCGATATCCACAACCCGCAATTTAAAGGCCTATCGATCGTTCTTCTCCATCAAACAGCAGATATGGACCGAACGCGTATTCTATGAACTGGGCATTGCAGGAGACGTCGGCCACGACGAAACGCTGCCGCACGGATCCCTGCCTTACCAGGTCACGCCCGAAGGATCCGCCGGCAATCACTATGAAACGCTGCGTCAGAAAATGCGGCATTGGCAGGGCTTCGGAAGCGTGACGCTGCCGACCCGTCGCTGGCACGGAACCCACGATCTTCAGTTCGGATTCGATGCATCCACCGTCTCCTGGACGCATACCTCGGTGCGAAATGAAATCCAGGTCCTGCGGGCGGACGACAGCCTGTCGCAGCAAACGCTCTTTTCCGGCGCTCCTGAATTCCGCCTGGGGAACACAACCCTCGGTTTCTACGTGCACGACACGTGGAGCATCGTTAATGGACTTGTTTTACAATTCGGTTTGAGGGATGACTGGAGCCGTCTCCTCCAACGGCACCTGGTTTCGCCGCGATTTGCCGTGAACCTTCTTCCTTTCGACGGCGACCGGACCAAATTCACAATTGCATGGGGGATTTTTCAACAGCCGTTGACGCTGGACATGTTGGGCCCTGCCTACGACCAGCACCGTTTCGACACTTTCTACGATCCTGCCGGATCCCCTCTGGAGCCTTATCCCGTAACAAGCCGTTTTCTGTTATCCGATACGAGTCTGAGGCAATCCCGTTTCTACACAACCAGCGCTGCCTTGGAGCAGAAACTGGGGAAAAGTTCCAGGTTCAAAATCGACTTCACGCAACGAAACGGCCGTCTGGGCCTCGCGTACGACAAAGTGGAAAACGATCCATCCGAGAGTGTATTTGTCCTGCAGAACCACCGTCGGGACCGCCACCGGTCCCTGCAGATCTCCTTTCAGCACCTGTTCAGCGACAAAACCTCCCTGACGGCGAATTACACCCGTTCCAGCACATGGACGAACAGGGTATTCGACTACACCCTCGACACGCTTGTTTTCTCGCCGCAGGAATCCGGACCGCCCGTCTGGGATACTCCCAACCGTTTCGTATCTTCCGGCTGGACCCCGGCGCCTTTCTGGAACCTCCTGCTGAGCTACTATTTCGAATACCGGACCGGCTTCCCCTTTTCGGTGGTAAACGAACGACAGCAGGTTGTAGGGGCTGCCAACTCGATGCGCTACCCGGATTTCGTCAGTCTGAATGCCGGGGCGGAAAAACGATTCAAGTTCCTGACGAGGGAGTGGGCCGTCCGGTTCACGATCATCAACCTGATCAGCCGGGAAAACCCGGACAGCGTTGTCAACAATATAGATTCTCCGAATTTTATGAAATATGCCGGTGGGCAGAAACGGTCCCTCAACCTCAGGATAAGACTTGTCGGATAAAACATCGTTGCACGTTGAACGTTGAACGTTGCAGGTTAAAAGAAAAAAGATCGTTGCACGTTAAAACCGGTCTGACTTCAATGCATCAGCCCAGAACGTTAAACGATTGTTTTGTTTTTAACGTTCAACGTTTAACGTGAAACCTGCAACGACGTTTTAAGTTGTTTTGTCTTTTATACATGACATTGTAGCCAAACACCGCTATTATTAACAGAAGCATCCAGGGCATTTTCCCCGGGAGAAGTTACCGATGCAGGTACGGAACAAATTAGCCGAAATCCGGCAGCTTCGCGGCATCTCAGCGGCGGAACTGGCATCCAGGATTGGAGTGACCCGACAGACGATCTACGCCATTGAAGCGCATAAATATGTCCCAAACACGCTTGTTGCGCTTCGCCTTTCGGAAATTCTGGAAGTGCCGGTCGAACAGGTTTTTGCCATAGAGGGGGAATCCGGCCAGGCCGGGAAACAGTTGACCGTGGATTTGATCGAAGATCCTTCCACTCCTTATGTTCAGAACCAGCCATTGAAAATATGCCAGGTGGGAAACAGGAAAATCGGCGTACCCACGTCTCCAATCCACGGGGAAATACCGCCGGCGGATGCGGTTATCGTCGATTCTGCAAGACCGGAATCCGCCGTAGTACAGATTTTCGGAGAGGAAGCCTATTCCGAAAACAGGCTGCTGCTTGCCGGATGCGATCCGGCCATTCCGGCCCTGGCGCGTTACCTGCTCAAGCACGGCAACATCGAAGTTATCCACCTGGGCTGTTCCAGCACCCGCGCCATGAAGCTGCTCCAGGAGCGAAAAATCCATATCGGGGGGACGCACCTGAGCGGAAAGCAAAATAAGGAGAACAATCTTCAGGTTATCCATCGATTCTTCCCGAAAGGCGGCTGCCGCGTGGCGACTTTTGCATCCTGGGAGGAGGGGTTCGTCACGGCCCGCGGAAACCCAAAGGGCATTTCGGGCGTCGGAGACCTGGGAAGAAAAAACGTAACGCTGATAAACCGGGAACAGGGTGCGGGCAGCCGTATTCTGCTGGACTCGCTTCTGAGAAAAACCGGTGTAATACCAAAGGATGTAAAGGGGTACAGGCAGGTCGCCAAGGGGCATATACTGGCGGCGTGGCACGTTCATGACGGACTGGCCGACTGCTGCATCGCCACCGAGGCTTCAGCCCGCGTCTTCGGCCTCCATTTCATCCCACTGGTCAGTGAGCGTTTCGACCTGGTTATCCCCGACAGGTACTGGGACATGCCCTCCGTGCAGACGCTGATGGACGCCCTCAACCGCGCATCCCTGCGAAAAGAACTGGAAACCCTGGGCGGCTACGACACCAGTAAGACCGGCTCACTTGTCCAGTAAAACACCGTATGAATGTACTAACGTGTGAACGTGCTAACGTACTAACGTGACAAGCCTTCCACAGAACATACAGCCAATAAGATCAGCCCTAAACCGGAATAGTTATTGGCAATGTCATCCTGACAATCAGCCACACCATTCATCCATCGCCTGTACATAAACCGATGCGAAGGTTTTTCACGTTAGCACGTTAGTACGTTAGCACGGGAAAAAATGTTTCGTTTTAGAACAGCAGCCGGGTTTTAATATTGCTATCGAGAGATTCGATTTTTTCCCGGATGTCCCGCGGCAGTTTCTTTTCCACGTCCATCATCAGATAGCCGATACCGTCCTTCGTGCTGTAGGACTGTGCGTTGATATTCACTCCCAATCCCCCTACAAGACCGTTGATCCGGCTGAGAACGCCGGGCATGTCCTTATGGATATTCAACACGCGATAGCTTCCCTTGAGAATTGCCATCTGCACTTCAGGCAAATTCGTACACCCGGCGGTGCTCCCGGTCTTCGCATAATCGGCCAGCGCTTCGGACACTTCCATCCCTATATTTTTCTGGGCCTCTTCCGTACTCCCCCCGATATGGGGCGTCAGAATCACATTTTCCAGTCCCCGCATTTCGGAATCGAAAGGATCCGTCCGGGCTTTCGGCTCCCTGGGATAAACATCCAGTGCCGCGCCTGCCAGATGTCCGCTGATCAGGCTTTTTCGCAAAGCCTTGAGATCCACGACCGAACCCCGGCTGAGGTTCAGCAGGTAGCTTCCTTCGCGCATCCACTTCAATTCTTCTTTGCCTATCATTCCCCGGGTCATGTTTGTATCCGGAACATGCAGGGTCACAAAATCGGAAACCTTCAAGACCTCTTTGAGGTTCGTCAACTGGCGCGCATTGCCCAGGGGCAGCTTTTTGATAATGTCGTGAAAAACGACCTTCATCCCCATTGCTTCGGCCAGGACTCCGACCTGGGGCCCGATATGGCCGTATCCGACAATGCCGATCGTTTTGCGCCTTACCTCTATGCATCCTTTGGCCGACTTTTCCCACTCACCGTTGTGCAGTTGCATGGACCGATAGGCGGCCCGGCGCGCCAGCATTACGACCTCGGCGATTACCAGTTCGGCGACACTGCGCGTGTTGCTGAAAGGAGCGTTGAAAACTGCCACACCGCGCTTCGCCGCCGCTTTCAGGTCTACCTGGTCCGTTCCTATACAGAAGCATCCGATAGCCAGCAGCTGCCGGGCGGCGTCCAGCACGCTCTGTCTGATTTTTGTTTTGGATCGGATACCCAGCATATGCACATGGGGAATGATCTCGAGCAATTCCTCCTCAGACAGGGATCCCGACCGTGTTTCAATATCGGCAAAACCCTTTTTCTGAAAATTTTCCACCGCGACAGGATGGATCCCCTCCAGAAGAAGAATCAGCAGTTTCTCCTTCCCGGCTTTTTCACCTGTCGTCTTTTTTATTTTCTTCGGTATCGTCCGCATAAGCATTTCCTGATAATTAATCCGCTAATTTGTTTCTGTACGAAATTCATAATCATATTTCTTAAATTAAAGTATATTTGGAGTGCGGCAGCTTGCTGCCGCCTTTGTTACAACTCAGTATAAAGAACCAAAGGCGGCAGCAAGCTGCCGCACTTCCATGAGAAGGTCGGTTCTGTCAAGGCATAACGTCAGTAATTTTGAAGACAGCCCGCCTTGG
>JAFGTD010000019.1 GCA_016934295.1 Acidobacteriota bacterium | reverse complement strand
GCCGGAGCATCCAGGGGCATCGCTTCCACAAAAATCGCCTACACTTCAAAAATCGGGGATGCCGAAGAAATTTATGTCATGGACTATGACGGGCATAATGCCCAGGCGTTTACCCGCAACGGATCCCACAATCTTTTTCCCAACTGGTCCCGGGACAACTCAAAACTGGCGTTTTTAAGCATGCGTACAGGCAGATGGGAGATAAACATCTATTCCTACATCGACGGCACGCGCCTGCCGTTTCCGCTCTTCAATACCTTCGTGAACACGCCCGCGATTGCGCCGGACGGCGAAAGGATCGTTTTTTCGAAACAGACCCCTGAACTCGATACCGACCTGTACGTTTCCAAGCTGGATGGAAAGGACCAGCGCAATATCACCAACAATCCCGCGATCGATACGTCGCCGACATGGTCTCCTTCGGGACGGCAGATCGCCTTTGCGTCCGGCAGGGGAGGAGGCGCCAGCCAGATCTACATCTGCGACGCGGACGGCGCCAATGTGCGCAGGCTTGTCAAGGAAGGCGGCGATGCGGATTCTCCCGCATGGTCTCCGGACGGCAGATGGCTGGCTTTTCACTGGAAGCCACGCCTTCGCTCCTATTACGACCTTTTTCTTGGCGAAGTCAGCAGCGGACGGATTATCCAGTTGACGACCGACAGCGGCAGCAATGAAATTCCGTCATGGGCTCCCGACGGAAGGCACCTCGTTTTTCAATCGAACCGCACCGGAACCAACCAGATCTACATCATGTTGCTGGATGAATCGGCCGAAACCCGCAGGATCACCAACAGAGGGAACAACACCAGCCCTTCCTGGGGTGGCTATACACGAAAATAGTCTGAAATATTTAATTTTTTGCTTGTTTTGTTTTGACGCAATCCGGCACGTGATATACTGCACCTGATTCAGTAGTAATACTATTATTGAAATTTCGGATTGAATCTGAGCACAAGAGAAGGAGAAGCCCCCATGCGAAGATCGACAACTACACTCGTTTCCTTAGTGTTTATCGTATCAGTATTGCTGATAGCGGGAATCGGATGTGCCAAGAAGGTGACCCCGCCGCCACCGGCACCCGTAGAGGAAGAGCCGCCTCCGCCGCCTCCGAAACCCGAAATCCCAGACCCGACCATTTCGTTGAGTGTTTCCCCATCCGCTATTGAAAGAGGAGAATCGGCGACTCTTACCTGGAATTCCTCCAATGCAACCAGCGTTGTGATCGATAACGGAGTGGGATCGGTAGCGCCTTCCGGAAGACGAACCGTCAGTCCCAGGGCGTCTACAACCTACCTGGCAAAGGCCACCGGTCCCGGTGGTATGGCCAGTGCGGAAGCGCGCGTGACGGTTACCGAACCGCCGCCGCCGAAGCCGAAGCCGATTAGCGATTCCGAATTTTTCAAATCCAATATCAAAGACGGTTTCTTCGACTACGATAAGTACAATATCCGCGAGGATGCCCGTGCCGCCCTGACGGCAAACGCCCGTGCACTTAAGGAACGTCGATCCATCCGGATTACGATTGAGGGACATTGCGACGAAAGAGGTTCCTCAAAATACAATCTCGCTTTGGGCGACAGGCGTGCCAATGCGGCGAAAGAGTTCCTTGTCGAGCAGGGGATTGACGCCGGCCGGATTGATACGGTCAGCTATGGCGAAGAACGCAATTTCTGTAAAGAGAAGAACGAGGAATGCTATCAATTGAATCGGCGCGCTCATTTTATTATGCGCTGATGTGACCGAAGTCGCCCGTTTTCTTCGCAGAATGGATCTTCTCCATTACCCGGATGAATTATAAAGGCGGCAATGTATTCCCCGGAGTTAATGCAGCGAATAAGAATTATCGGGCGGGGGCCCGAACACATCGCCCCGGGTTTCCGCCCGTTTCGGGACCGGCCGTTTTACGGCCCGGCACCGGAAGAGCCACCATGGAATGCAGGATAATCTCTTTGCCCGAAAGATGACTACGCCGACAGGCCGCTTACAGGGCGGCCTCCATCTGGTAATCACGCATTAATTTTCTTTCGTTGAAGCCCCTACACAGCTGTGAAATAATAAAGATCGAACCAGATATCGGGAGAGGCTGTTTATGAAGAAATCCATCTTGTGTCATCTCTTTATCATTTTGTTCGTCTTCTCATTGTCCGCGCAGGCCGGCACCAAGGAAGAGCTGCTGCGCCTTCAGAATGATGTCAATGCCCTGCGGGATCAGTTTCGAGTATTTGAAAAAACGCTTCATGAAAACAACACAGTTGTTGACGGCCTTAAAAGCCTGATCGAACAGCTGAATGACCAGGCGGCAAAATCCAATATGCTGCTTGAAAAAGCTCTGTCTGCGATCGATCGGCAGTCTTCCGTAGACCGTTCCAAAGACGATGCATTAATTCCGGAAGTACAGTCGCTGTCCGGTAAAATTGATGATATGGCGATGAGCCTTTCCGCTCTGGCACGACAGATATCCGAACTCAAGATTCAGTTCACAACCATTAACAGGTCCGTTTCACCGGACCTGTCCTCTGCGGATACCCTGTTCAACCAGGCATACTACGATCTCCTTGAGGAGAAATACGATCTGGCCATCAGCGAATTTAATGCCTACCTGACCCAGTTCCCTTCCGGGAATAAGGCGACGGACGCCCTGTATAATATCGGAGCAGCCTACTTCTACATGAATCAGTACCCACAGGCCATTGAGATATTCACCCGGGTTATAGAAGAAAACGCCGATTCCGATAAAGTCGCCAGTGCGCTTTTAAAACGCGGAGAAGCATTCCTTGAAAACCAGGATTCAGGCAAGGCCAGTGAAGATTTTAAAGAGGTAATAAAAAGATTTCCGGATTCTTCGGAAGCGGCTTTGGCTAAGGCCGATCTCCAAAATCTCGGGGATACCAATTAGCGCAGATTAAAGATATTCAACGATAGGAAGACACCCCATGAGTTCATTGAATAAAGTAATGCTTATAGGAAACCTCGGCCGGGATCCCGAAATCAGATATACCACTGACGGAACTCCCGTTGCAAACTTCAGCCTGGCCACCAGCGAAAACTGGACGGATAAAAACGGCACTCGCCAGGAACACACCGAATGGCACTCAATCGTGGCATGGAAACAGCTGGCCGACATCTGCAAGAAATACCTCTCAAAAGGCCGTCAGGTCTATATCGAAGGCCGGATTCAAACCCGGGAGTGGAACGATCGTGAGGGAAACAAGCGCCGTACCACTGAAGTCGTTGCAACGCAGATGGTTTTGCTTGGATCCCGAACTCAAAGCACGGATACCGGCGCTCAGCCTATGGAGACCGCTACACGCACAACCCCGGAACAGGAAAATTCATTCGACGACATAGGAATTACCGACAGCGATATTCCATTTTAAACTGCTTTCGAATTACCCGTTTAAGTCAAAACACTATTCACGGGAAACGTGCGTTTCCCGTTGGATTAGCAAGTTCCAAATAAGCGGTATCTAACATGAACAATGATATGGACAAACGCAGACTCACCGAAGCAAGCAGCGCGTCCGGTTGAGCGAGCAAAATGAGTCCGGCGGTGCTGGACAGAATATTATCCAAACTGCCTCACCAGGAAGACAATCGCCTTCTCGTAGGTTTTGCCAACAAGGACGACGCGGCCGTTTTCCTTATCGGGGAAAACCTTGCATTGGTTCAAACCGCCGATTTTTTTACTCCCATAGTCGATGATCCCTACTTTTTCGGGCAGATTGCGGCGGCTAATGCCCTTTCGGATGTTTACGCCATGGGAGGACAGCCTCTGACAGCTCTTACACTTGTCTGCTATCCGGAAAACGGGGATCCCGATACACTGGAACAAATCCTTGCAGGCGGAATGGAGAAAATGATGGAGGCGAATTGCATTGTTGTAGGCGGCCATACGGTGCGCGATTCCGATGTCAAATTCGGGTACGCGGTAACGGGCACTGTCAATCCGGCACAGGTCTGGAGTAACGATGGTGTGCGCCCCGGAGACGTACTAATTCTTACAAAACCACTCGGCACCGGTGTAATCGCCACTGCAATCCGTTCAGGAAAAGCGGATTTTAAATGGATTGAAGCGGCGACAGATGCCATGCGTCGTTTGAATCGAGACGCGGCCGGCGCGGTGAAACCGCTCAAACACGCGATTCATTCCGCCACCGATATCACAGGCTTCGGTTTTTTAGGCCATGCATGGGAAATGGCTACAGCCAGCCGGGTCACTCTGCGTTTCAATCATGACAGATTCGAGTTACTGGAAGGCTCACTCGAATGCGCCCAAAAGGGGTTTTTTGCAGGGGGCTTGAAGAAAAATCGTGAATTTATCGGTGAATGTCTGCGCTTTGCCCCGAATGTCCCGTACGAGATACAGCAGATACTTTTCGATCCTCAAACATCGGGAGGGCTCCTGATTGCGGTCGATCCGAATTCCGCCGACACGGCCTGCGATCTGTTGGCTGCAAAGGGGTGTTCCTGTATGCGTGTCGGGGAAGCGATGGAACAGACCTCGCCGCTTCTTGAAGTGTTTTAATACCCAAACACTTTAAGTCGGTGGATGGAGAATGGGACGGGAATAGTGGATTAAACGCAATGGTATCATTTCCTCTTAGCGCCAAAATCCCGTATCTCTGTACCGAAACGGCTTTTGGCGCTTTTGCCTACCACCCGAAAATCTTCGCCCTTGATTTCGATATCCTTGCACATTTCGTGAAGCCGGGACCTCAGGCGCGCTCCGATGCGGTCGGTCAGGGTCTCCTCGTGATGATTCGGCGCTGTGTCCAGGAAATTGGAAGTGATAATGGTCAGTTTCTTGTCATTGTAGCGGCAATTGATAATGTGTGTGACTGTGTCCCGCACCCAGTCTGTCGGCTTGTTCGCCCCCAGTTCATCCAGCACAAGAACTTTCGCGTCGAGTACCGGGCGCAGAATCTCCAATTCCGAAGTCTTGGACACGGAATTCCAGCTGGATTGAATCTCTCTCAGAAGGTCACGAAAATCGTAAAATAAGCAGCTGTCGCCCTTTTCCGTAATAATTCTTTTTAAAAGCGCTACAGCGAGATGCGTCTTCCCCACTCCACACGGCCCTAAAAAAAGCAAACCTATGTCAACCTCCGGATATTTATTTATGAACCTGTCGACGAATAATTTCGCTGTTTTTTGCGAGGGATCCGTAGGTTGATAGGACTCCAGATCGCAGTTTTCGTAACGTTTGGGTATCCTGGCCTCCGCAAGCATTCTTTCTATTCTTGAGGATTCCATGCAACTGCAGCGCCGGACTCCCTTCCCGGGCCCGGCGGATTCCCATCCGGAACCGTTGCATTTGGGGCATATTTTCTGAGTTTGGGATTGTTCTTTCATTCCATAGCCTGCATCACGGATTCAATCTATAGGCGTTTAACATAACAAACGGGTAAAGCCGCCCGGTCCGGCCGTCCGGTTTCCCGTCATCGATTCGCCGGTAGTTTCGGTCCCTCAATCGGGATGGATAAAAGCTGTTCCCTCTTCAATTCAGCATACATTCTTTGAATATTGGCGCTGAAGAAATTCATAAAACGGTATCGGGAATATTGTTTCGGCACCCGAATTTCCCGTATTGCCCGCTCCACGCTGTCGCCCCGCAGGACGAACGGCTCCACCAGGGACTTAAGCTCCTCGAAATAAGCGAGGAATCTTTCGACATCCGGACGATTACCCACAATCCCGTGGCCGGGAACAAACCGGTCCGCGTCCAGCTCCAGGATTTTCTTCAGGGTTTCCATCCACTTCAAAATGTCTGCATCCTGAATATTGGGGATCGCGTCTTTGAAAAACAGATCCCCGCAAAAAACAATCCGTTCGGAAGGGATAATAAGAATCGTGTCGCTTTCGGTATGTCCCGCACCCAGGAATTGGATTTTTATCTTTCGCGAGCCGTCCTGAATTTCCAGGTAATCGTCCATAACGACAACCGGCGCGGTAATTTTGAGCTGCGACAATGTTGCCAGATAGTCGTCGTCGGTTTGGATCTGCCGCTTAATGGCCTTGAGTTTATCGGGATCCGTTTCCCTGGAGGCGATTCCGCGCATTCTGTCCAGTTGCGATGCCGTAACGCTCATCGTCCGATTGAGAGAAGGAAGATCCTTTTGAAGAATACCCTCCCGTGTTTTCTTGATTGCGATTATGTGGGCTCCAGGGAAGGCCTGGTTCCCGTGTGTGTGATCGGGATGATAATGACTGTTGACGACATACCGGACCGGCTTGCGTGTAATCAAACGGATATCATCCCGAAGCTGCCGCCCGGCTTCCGGTGTAAAGTGCGTATCGAAAACAAGAACGCCCTGTTCCAGTATTATAAAACCTGCATTGCCTACCGCGTTCCCGTCCGGATTGACGATTCTTGCATAGATTTCGTCGGTGAGTCTAACAAGCAGGGCATTTTCCACTGCATAAGATATGGCTGTTGCGCACCATAGAATCGCAATGCCGATAAATACGATTGGAATCCATTTTCTGTCGGCCATGAAAAGAAGCCCGCTTCCCGGCATTCGGATTTGCTTTTATTGGAGCGTACAAGTCGAATTCCGCCGCTGATCCAACCCGGAATGAGCAGCAGCGGAATTTAATTTCCTTTTTCTAATTACATGTATTCCGCGCATATAGCTTCATCCGCGATATATCCCGCTTCCGTTATCCTGGAAAACCGGATTCGGTGTATCGGCGATTCCGGAATTTTCCTCAAGCGATCCCGGCTAAAAACGGAACGACGGTCTGCGCGAAGGTTCCAACAGGGTAACCGATTTCGTCATTTCTGCGCCATCGCGATACAGGGTTACTTCGACAATATCTCCCGGACGTTTGGGTTCCAGGATCAGGCGTAATTCATCCCATGAGGAAACCGGGCGGCCCTCGATTTCCGTGATAATATCGCCGCCCGCAAGGATGCGCTCGTTGAACAGGCGTACTATTTTATCGGCGCCCCGGATGCCGGCTTTTTCAGCCGAACCGCCGGGATAAACCCTTGCGACCAGGAGTCCGCTGTCGACCGGCAGATCGAGATCGTAAGCCAGTTCTTTATAAATAGAGTACCCGTCCGCTCCGAACGAAGGACGCAGGACCCGTCCATGTTCCATCAAATCGGCAGCCACCCTCCGGATCGTATTGGAAGGTATGGCAAAACCGATCCCGATATTTCCCCCGCCCCGTATGGTAAAAATGGACGTATTGATTCCTATCATTTCACCGGATGTGTTTAAAAGAGGCCCTCCGGAGTTTCCGGGATTTATGGCGGCGTCCGTTTGGATGACGTTATCCACAAGATCGCCACTCTCGGTCTGTATTCTTCTTCCAACCGAGCTTACGATCCCGACCGTCAGTGTGTTTTGAAGACCCAGGGGATTTCCTATAGCCAGGACTTTCTGTCCGACTTTGATAGAGTCGGAATTTCCGAAAGATATCGGGTGCAGCCTTTCTTCCGGGGCGTCGATCAATTGAATGACCGCCAGATCGTTCTGAGGATCCACGCCTATTATTTTTGCGCGGTATCTGGATCTGTCCGGGAGGGAGACTTCCAGCCTGTCGGCGGATTCAATAACATGATAGTTGGTTAAAACGTTCCCCTTGTTGTCCAGAAGGCAGCCGCTTCCGGATCCTCCCCTGGCGATCGGGGCAAAGAAGAAATCGTACTCAACGACGGTTTTTGTGATATTGACGACAGACGGGCTGACCGTGTTATAGACATTTACGTTGATCTCTTCATCGCCGGTTAATGCCGGCTGTTTGACGGGATCCGCCGCAAAGGCGGGCCCGGATACTTCTCTTTTTCCGTATCCGGGCACCAGATCATATTGCAGGGCGGCAATAGTCGCCGCACTTGTCAGAAGAACCGTAATAAGTATGGTCCGCAACGGATGTTTCTGCATCGATCCCATCTATAGCCGTTTCAGGATTATTGAAACCCTGGAACATATTTCCTATTTTACTTCAATCGAGATGCCGTCCTTATCCGAAACATTGATCAGCATGTCCAATGTTGTTTTGGGAAATTCCTGGACGGTTACCGTTGCCGTGGTCTTGAAAATGCTCATCATATCCAGCTTATACTCGCCCGGTGGAATCGGCCTGTTGAATTTGCAGTTGCCCCTGTTCCCTGTCGTCAAGATCGGCGTGGATCGGAATTCCCCTCCCGGTCCCTGGAGAACGAGCCCGAATCCGTCCAAACTGTCCATCTTGAATTGGCCGCTGACTTTATTGATTCTAACGTCGATTCGTTTGGGCGAACGTCTCAGGGCTTCTTCCTGCTCGTGCTCCTCGAGCTCCGCTTTAGCCTGAGCCAGCACGTCCTGGAACCATTTTTTCTGCATGGCTTCCAGTTCCCCGGACTCTTTCAGGCGATCCAGCGTCTGGTTAACGGAGGCAAGAAGCTCTACATCGCTTTTCCGCACCACCGCCGCATACTGGTACTTATTTATGTCGGCAGAATGGGTCGTCACATTCCGGTAGCTCTTAAAGCCGCTGAAGGCCATAATCTGTTCGTCGCCGACAACAGCGTCCAGTTCCGCCCGGTTCAGAGCACCGAGAGCGTCATCCAGATTGGGGAATTTTACAATCGTAACATCGGTCGCCGTCTGCTGGGTGGCCATAAAGCTGTCGCCGGGACGCCCTTCACCGACTCCGACTTTTTTCCCCGACAAACTGGCGAGATCCTTGATTTCGTTATTGTCGAACCGCCGGGCAATCCCGTCACCGCTCTCGTAATAGGGCTGCGAAAAAGCGAATTCTTCCTGATGTATTGGATCGATTGCAATGGCGGAAATAACCATTTCCACTTCACCTTTCTTCAAAACATCAAACAGGTGATTGTAGCCGGTCAATTTCACCCAGCGGGCATCAACGCCCAGATCTTTGGCTACTTCGTTACCTATATCGATATCGTATCCCTGGACGCCGGTATCCAGCCCGAACTCAAATGGCAGGTGCACGGCATCGGTCCCGATGCGGATCTGTTTGATTCTCTCTATGGTCTGCATGGCATCGGGAACCGGCTTTTCTTTCGGCTCACCGCACCCGAATATTGACAGAACGGCAATCAGTATTACGACCGCTATGATGTATTTTTTTATTTGCAACTCTTACCTCCTCAAAATGCAATTTAGGAGCCTGACAACTTAATAGGACAAGCTGTATTCTAGCCAAATACGGACGGGGACTAAAGTATTTTTGCAATTAATTTTTAAACATTATCCCCCGTATTGGACAATGCTCATTACAATGCCTTTTCCATTACCCAGGCATCTTCGACAGGATCCGTGTAGTAATCAATCCGTGTGCCGGATATCCGGAAGTCGTGCAGGTAATAGAATTGAATAGCCTTTTGATTGGATTTCCGAACTTCAAGAAAACAGCGGTCGCATCCCCGACGCAACCCTTCCGCAAACGCCCTTTCAATCAGTTGGGTTCCGATCCCCCGGCGCTGCCATTCCGGAAGCACTCCCAGTTTAAGAACCTCCAGACTTTCGTATATCGAACGTGCAAGAAGGAATCCTATGAGCTCATCCTGATTTCTGTCGAAAATCGCGACCGCTTTACAGCCGAAATACTCAGGCAATTCATCCAGGAAACGTCGATAGTTGTCTTCTCCCCAGAAAGTGAGGCGAACCAGGTCTTCAAGCGGCTTCAGGCAGGCAGCGTCTTCGGATGTAAGGCGCGCAAGATAATAGTCGGAAATCATATCAGCCGGCTCTGTTCTTCTTTGTAAGTGCATCTGGAGGCCTGATGTAAAGCGGTTCACATTGAATAAAGTTACCGGATTTCCATCTCCGTTTAACGGATAAAGCCCGGCGTCCTATGCCGGCGGCCAGAAAAAGATCCGTTTCGACAAGACGCGGCCAGCCGGCTTTTGAACCCATAAAACTTTTTTTTACGCATAAGGAGGTTTCTCCGGTTATGTATATGCGGCGGTTCCTTATCTCCTTTTGCAGTTCCGAAAGAAACATCAGGGACGGCTTTTTTATCTCCCGGATCCTGCCACCCAGATTTCTATACTCTGCATAATAAACCTGCGATCTCCGGGCATTCAGGAGCACACCAACGCACCCGTCCGGAAACGTCGTCTTAAAGGCGAGCGCCTCCATCCCGGAAATCCCGACGAAAGGGACGGATAAAGCCTGGGCGAGGCCCAATCCCGTAGCGATACCGATCCGAATACCGGTAAAGGATCCGGGACCCGTACCAACCGCCACCAGGTTCAGGTCCGGCAGTGTCCAACCCAAGCCTTCCAGGAGAAAATCTATGGAGCGAATCAGTTTCGCGGAATGGTTCTGGAGATGGTTCAGTTTCAATTCGGCATGCAACGCGTCTCCCTCCAACAGGGCGACGCTGCCACGTCTGGATGACGTGTCAAACGCCAGAACTTTGGGCTTATCGGCAACAGGCATGGTCATTGACAATCTTAGGTAGCAAATTATATACTGCGCGCTCCTTGGTCACAGAGATCCGCATCCACCTCTAAAACCGTTTTGACGGGAGAGGGATACGAGCTAAATCATAGCAACCTTATGATCATCCTGAAACTTTTTTTATATGCCCTTGAATCAAGCCGGATTAACGCCGGCATCTCATGCAATATGTGCGCGGCTTTCAGGAAGCGAATTGCTGTTGCAAAAAGAGGATAAGGATGGAAGACCTCACCCCGATGATGAAGCAGTATCACGAGGTCAAGCAACGGTTCCCGGGCAAACTTGTATTTTTCCGCCTTGGGGATTTCTACGAAATGTTCTACGAGGACGCAGTCCTCGCCTCCCGAGAGCTTGAGATCACTCTCACATCGAGAAATAAAGACAGGAACGGTGCGCCTATTCCAATGTGCGGCGTTCCCCACCACTCTGTCGAGGGTTATATCGCCCGATTGATGAAAAAGGGATTTAAGGTCGCTATCTGTGAACAGGTCGAAGCTTCCAGCACGAACAAAAAATTAGTGCGGCGCGAAGTGACAAGAGTCCTGACACCCGGAACCGTCCTGGAGGAAATGCTCCTGGAGCCGAAAGACAATAATTACCTGGGATGTTTTTACGGCACGGAAAAGGGAATCGGCATGGCATTTATGGACCTGACGACATCGGATTTTCTCGCCACGGAGTTCATGGGCGAGCAGGCGTGGCAAAAATCACTGGATGAATTTGCCCGTTTCACGCCGAAAGAGATTCTGCTACCGGACGGATCCCATAAAGACATTCAGGCGAAACTGTTCCGGGAATGGTCGGATCGATGGGTCGCGAGCCCCCTGGAAGACTGGGTATTCAATCAGGAGTATGCCCATCGCATTCTTCTTGAGCATTTCAACCTTCCCAGCCTGGACGGTCTCGGAGCATCCGGGCATTCGCTGTCACTGTGCGCTGCGGGAGCGTTGATCCACTATTTGAAGGAAACGCGTCTGACGCAAATCGGCAAGGTCGCCAATCTTCGTTTTTTCGAACCTTCCGACTTTATGAAACTGGACGCATCGACCGTAACCAACCTTGAATTAACTCAGACCCTGGATGGATCTAAAAAGGGATCGTTATTTTTCCTTCTGGATGATACACAAACGGGAATGGGTGCAAGGCTGCTGAAATCCTGGCTTTTGCGGCCTTTGTTGAATGTGGATGCACTTGTGTGCCGGCAGGATTCGATCGCCGCATTCATGTCCGACATCCAGAATCTGGATAAATTCCGGAAAAAGCTTTGCGAAATTCACGACCTGGAACGTCTTGTAAACCGCGTCATGGCTGAAGTTTCGAATCCGCGCGAAATACTTGCCTTGCGCGATTCCCTTCGCGTCGTCCCTGCAGTTCGGAGGATTCTGCAATCCTATTCCGCTCAGCGACTGGCTGAAATCCGCGACACCCTGGATCCTCTTGAAGACGTCGTGGAACTGATAGAGAAATGTATTTCAGACAATGCACCGGTATCCGCAAACGAACCCGGCATTGTCCGCTCGGGATATTCCGATGAACTCGATGAATTCCGGGATATCCGTCACAGCGGGAAAGGATACATTGCATCCCTGGAATCAAGGGAGCGGGAAAAAACCGGGATTCAATCGCTCAAAATAAAATTCAATAACGTTTTCGGCTACTTTATAGAGGTAACCAAGGCAAACCTGTCGCTTGTTCCCAACAATTATATTCGCAAACAGACCCTGGTGAACTGCGAACGGTTCGTAACGGAAGAACTCCAGGAGTATGAAGAAAAAGTCCTTAGGGCTGAAGAAAGAATTGCATCCCTTGAAAAGGAAATTTTCATCGAATTTCGGAAAAGAGTCGGACTCCAGGGCGACCGGATACAAAAAACAGCCCGCCTTCTTGGCGAGTTGGATGTCTACGCCTCCCTGTCGGAAACCGCACTGAAAAACGACTACAAACGGCCTGTTCTGACTGAAGAGGATGCAATATATATTCGACAGGGACGTCACCCCGTGATTGAAACCCAGAGCCTCCCCTTTATTCCAAACGATCTTTACGTGAATTCAGGGACGGACCGGTTGATTCTGTTGACGGGGCCGAATATGGGCGGCAAATCTACATTTCTGCGTCAAACCGCGTTGATCGTCATTCTTGCACAAATGGGATCTTTCGTCCCGGCGCAGGAAGCTCGCATCGGATGCGTCGACCGCATATATACCCGGGTGGGCGCTTCGGATAATCTGGCAAGAGGCCGTTCTACCTTTATGGTGGAAATGATCGAAACCGCGAACATCCTGAATACAGCCACCGATCGCAGCCTTATTCTCCTGGATGAAGTCGGCCGGGGCACAGCTACGTTTGACGGCCTCTCCCTTGCATGGGCGATTGCGGAATATCTCGTGAATAATCAAAGCCTGAAACCTAAAACCCTTTTCGCCACGCACTATCATGAACTGACCAAAATGGCTTCGATCCATCCGGGGGTTAAGAACTATTGCATGACGATTCAGGAAGCCGGGGGGGAAATAATATTCCTGCGCAGAGTTACACCGGGTGTTGCAGACAAAAGTTACGGCATCGAAGTCGCCCGCCTGGCGGGCATGCCACGGCCGGTGCTGTTAAGAGCCGCTGAAATTCTGCAACGGCTTGAGAGAAAGGACATAGATCTGACCGGGCGCTCCAGGAAACGGACTGCGGATGAGGTGCTTGACGAAATACAGAAACCTCTTTTTTAATCCGGGTTAATTCTTCTGAATCCGCTGCCTTCCATACATGGGACCGTTGCTTGAAAATGCATTTTTAAACGGGAATTCGGCTCTTCGTCATTTGAATGCCATGCAAAAAACCAGCCTTCGACTTTCTTCACCGATAGTACACATCCTGATTTTAGTGTCGGTATCTCTCCCCTATTGCATTCGCATAGGCTCTTCTTCCATCTGGAATGCAAGCGAGGCCTTTTACGCGGAAACTTCGCGTGAAATGATGGTATCGGAAGATTACCTCGCGCCTTATTTCAATTTCGAGCCCCGTACCCAGAAACCCCCGCTGACGTACTGGGCGATCCTTGCGTCCTATAAGCTGTTCGGCGTCAACGAATTTTCCGTTCGCCTCCCCGGTTGCATAGCCGCTATATCGATTATCCTTTTTTCTTATGCCATTGCTCTTTCTCTTTTTAACCCGCGGGTTGCTTTGATTGCGGCGGTTGTCACGGCCACTACCGCCAGAGTCTTGATTCTAGCGCGACGTCTGCCCATCGATACCCTTTTGATGTTCTTCCTGATGGGTACTTTTTTCTTCCTGATAAGGGCGATACAGACAAAAAATCGCGGTTACTGGGCTTTATCCTATCTGTTCGCCGGCGCCGGTTTCCTTACGAAAGGACCGGTAGCCGTCCTTGTTCCCGCGGGCGTATACCTGGCCTGGTCTTTGTGGAACAGGAAATTCAATATTTCCGAAATCCGCCCTATCCTGGGACTATCCATCCTGGCGGCAGTGGTTCTTCCCTGGTATATCCTGATCTACCGGGAATACGGCTGGACATATATCGGAACGTTTTTCTTAAAGGATAACCTGGGACGTTATCTTTCGGATTCCTTCGGGCCGGCCAGAGGCCCTTTATACTATTTTTCCGTCTTTGTCTCCGACTTTTTCCCCTGGTCCTTCCCTGCGGCTGCGGCATTGTTTCTCTTGTGGAGAAACCGGAGACAATGGCTGCCGTTTAAAAGTCTGTCCTTCGGTCTCCCTCTTATCTGGTGCCTTCTGATATTTCTCATGTTTTCCGTCTCAAAGAACAAACAGGAGTATTATATTGCACCCATGTATCCCGTTGTCGCCGTTATACTGGCAGCCGTCCTGGATAAAAGTTTGACTGGCATAGCAGCGAATTTTCGGATAAAAATTCCCGCATCGAATTCCGGCAATACGAAACGAAGTTCGGTTACTGTCTGGAAACGGCTTTATCTGCTCCTGTGCATTCTTCTCCTTGCATTTTCCATCCTGGTATTTTTTATTCTTCACTCGTTTATGCCTCATATTGCTCCCGTGTTACACTATGTTCCATCCCTGGTTATTGCAGGGGCGGCGATATTGGCTATCATATGCGTTTTCAAGCGAAGAATATCTTATTGTTTCCCTGCAATAGCGACATCCATATGGATCGTGTTTATGATGGGGGTTATTTTTTATTTTCCCGCTCTGGAGGCATTCCGGCCGGTGAAGAGCTTCTGCAAAAAGATTGAAGCGCATGCAACCGCTGATTCCCAGGTGGGTTATTACGGCGTAACGGTACCGAGCATGGTCTTCTATTTAAAAAAACAGATCTTCCGGGAATACGATCCGGCTTCCATGCTGCGCAGATTTCAGTCGGACTCGCCCCTGTTTTGTATTATAACTGCCAAGGATCATGCATTCTTTTCGGAAAATTCCGGTCTGGATCTTCCCGTGCTGGATCGTGGCCCAAGGTTCTCAATAAAAATGAGAACGATCTTGAATGGGGGTTACGCACCCGAGGAGGAACTTCTCCTTGTATCCAATCGCCCGGTTGCATCACGCGCGCCGGAAATGCCGGTTCAAAATAATGAAAACTAAAGTATTGCCGTTTGTTAAAATTGCGATCACGGCCCTGTTGTTCTACTACATTTTTCAAAATATCGACTTTGAAAATTTTGGAATGACTCTGCGCAACGCCCGTTTTGGGATCCTGATCGCGGCATTTAGCCTGCTCTGGGTAGCGCATTATGTATGCATATTCCGATGGAGACTCCTGATACGGCCCCTTATGCCGGTGCCTTCATTGAACAGTCTTTTTGGAATTTACTGTATCGGTCTTTTCTTCAACCTGACCTTCCCTACCATAATCGGAGGGGATGTAGTAAAGATCTATTACATCGGAAAGCACTCCGACTCCTACTCCCAGAGTTTTGCATCCACTTTCCTGGACCGGGATACCGGGATGCTCGCCATGCTGATCATTGCCTGTATCGGCATTATCTTTTATCCGGTTTCCGTTCCGGGCATCCCGGTGTCTATTATCATCTGGGGCGCGTTTGCCGTATTTATTCTGGGAAATACCTGCCTGTTCGCCCCCCGGTGTCACAACATACTGCATCGATTGCTGAAACGCCTGAAGATGGCCAGGATTGAAAAAAAAGCGGACAGGGTTGCCGATGCGTTTCAAATTATAGGGAAGCAAAAATCGGTACTTCTGGGTTCGTTGCTGATTTCATTCGTCAACCAGCTACTGGTCATAATCTCCGTATGGGTTACGGCGGCCGGCCTTCGTCTGGAAATACCGTTTTATTATTTCCTGGTATTTGTTCCCGTAATCACCTTGATCTCCATGATACCGGTGAGTCTGAACGGAATGGGATTGAGAGAATACGCTTTCATGAGTCTCTTTGGGGGAATCGGCATTGAGCCGGCTTCCTGCATCGCCCTTGGATTGGTTACGTCGATTATGATTATCCTTTCCTCCATTCCGGGCGGCATTATTTACATATTTTACAGAAACCGCGACGATCGACGACGGTTTAAAACATTGGAAACTGAATTTTCATGAACGAGAAGGTTTCAATAATAGTTCCGGTTTTTAATGAACGGGAAAACCTTGAGACGTTCGTAAGAGTACTTTTCCAGACTCTTGAATCGACCGAAGAAGATTTCGAGGTTCTTTTTGTCGACGACGGCAGTACGGATGGAAGCGATTCGTATCTCGAAACGCTGCCTGAGAAAGATTCTCGAATTAAGCTTATCCTATTTCGAAGAAATTTCGGCCAGACCGCGGCCATGACCGCGGGTTTCGATTATGCGACCGGTTCCATTCTCATACCCATAGACGCGGATATGCAGAACGATCCGCGGGACATCCCTTCAGTATTGTCAAAGTTGAGAGAGGGCTATGATGTCGTCAGCTGCTGGAGGCGGAATCGCAAAGATCCCTGGTTGAGCCGCAGGTTGCCGTCAAAGCTGGCCAACAGGCTTATCTCATTCATCAGCGGGGTGCGTCTCCACGATTACGGTTGTACCTTAAAGGGATATCGCCGTGAGGTTGTGGCGCATATCCGCTTATACGGAGAAATGCACAGATTCATTCCCGTGTACGCCTCCTGGGCCGGCGCACGTGTTGTGGAAATTCCGGTGAACCATAATCCGCGAGTCGCAGGAACCAGCAAATACGGACTGAACCGTACATTCAAGGTTATTCTGGACCTGATCACGGTCAAAATGCTCGGCAGCTATTCCACAAAACCGATGTATTTTTTCGGCGGCATCGGGATGATTTCCTGCGGGGCCGGATTCTTGTGCGCCATCCTTACATTGCTGGAAAAATACTACAGCGGCGTCAAGGCACATAACAACCCGTTGCTGCTGCTTGCGGTATTTCTGTTTATTGTAGGAATTCAATTTATTTTAATGGGACTTGTGGCGGAATTGGTCATCCGCACTTATTTTGAATCCCAGAACAAGGTCCCCTATATCGTGCGCCATATCCGGCATAACAAAAACAGATCGGGACCGGGGATTTCCGACAGCAACGACCAATCCTGATAAGGAGTTGCCATTGTTCTCCAGTCACTTCAATTTTCATCCCCACTCCCTGGTCAATTTCGTCGGTGGGGGTGGCAAAACCGCCCTGATATTTAAATTGATGGACGAAATCTCGTCCCAGGGATCCGTCCTGTATACAACGACAACCCGAATCCATCCTCCGGATCCCGGCAGAGATTTGGCGGTTATTTCGAGTGAAAATGTAAAATTGTTAAAGCATCTTGTTAATGACGTCATCCGCAACATCACCCGTCAAAAATATAAACTTGTCGTTACCCGACAGTTTATGGAACCTGACCTGCTGAAAGGAATCCCACCCGATTTTTTTTCGTCCATCGACCGAAGCAAACTTGCGATTCTTTTGAATGAAGCGGACGGAGCGGCAAGATTTTCATTGAAGCTGCCCAGGGAAGGAGAGCCGGTGCTTATGGCACAGGCGGATTACCTGGTTCCAGTCATCGGCATCGATTGTATTCATCAGCCTTTGGGGCCCGAAGTCGTATTCCGGTTTCAGACACTGGCCGACCGTTTCACCCTTAAAGCCGGGGATCGGATAACACCCCGGCTGGCCGCCGGTATCCTCATGCATCCCCGGGGCGTATGCAAAGACGTTAAAAATGGAACAACCATTATTCCTTTCATCAATAAAGTCGATACGCCCGAAAAGGACGCGGATGCCGGAATCCTAGCCTCTTACATCCTGCAAAACGGGAACTACCCGGTAAATCGCGTTGTATGGGGCAGCGTCCTTAAAGGCAGAGTCGAATCCGTTTCCAAAGAATCGTAGAAAAGGATGCAATAGAAATTATTTTTAATCTTCAATTTAATTTTTTACCTTCAATCCTATGTTGACATCCGTCACCCGGCTGACAAGCAAGGCCAATCCGCTTCTTAAAACGATACGCCTTATGGCGACCGGCTCCCATAGAGCGCCGGAAGACCTTGTTCTGGCTGAAGGAATTCGCGTTCTGGAGGAAGCGAACCGATCCCGTTACAGCATCGAGACGGTTATCCTGTCCGAAAAATTCTGTTCAAATCCAAGAGAACAAGCTCTTTTTAAGAACTGGCTGTCCCGGGGTGTTCGTCTCTATCAGGTTAAAACGGCTCTTTTTGAATCCCTCTCCTGTCTTCGGACGCCCCAGGGAGCTATCGCTCTTGTCAGCGTTCCCCGCATATTATTTCCTTCTCAACACAATCCCGCGGCCCTTGTGCTGTATGCCTGCGGCATTCAGGATCCCGGCAATATGGGAACATTAATCCGAACGGCAGCCGCAGCCGGAGCGACACTTATCTGTACGTCAAAGGAAACTGTTTCAGCCAGGAACCCCAAGGCGATTCGATCGAGTGCCGGCACTTTTTTTCATCTTTCCCCCGTAGAACATGTGGATTTTGCAGATTTTCACCGTTATTGTATGGATCATTCGATCCAGATTTACCGTACAGATGCCCGCGACGGCGTGCCATACACCGAATCGGACCTGAAATCGCCCTGCGCCGTTCTTCTTGGAAATGAAGGAAGCGGTATGAACGAAGAGCTTTATCCCGGCATACCCTCTATTCGAATTCCAATGGCGATGGGGATCGAATCTTTGAATGTGGCCCTTGCCGGAGCCGTTATCCTGTTTGAAGCTTCCAGACAGAGAGCCGCATCCCCTGTGGCGAAAGCCTGATTGAACATTTTATGACAAATACGTTATTTCCCGAACCTGAAGACTCCCATCCGAACCCGGACGCGCCGCTGGCGGAAAGACTCCGTCCAGCCAACCTGGATGAAATTGTCGGGCAGCAGCATCTCATCGGCAAGGGCAAAGTCCTGCGAATGATGGCGGAACAGGACCGGCTGACATCCATTATCCTCTGGGGACCGCCGGGTACGGGAAAAACAACGCTGGCGCGAATTTTGGCAAAGCAGACTCGCTCCCCATTTGTTTCCTACAGCGCGGTGTTGTCGGGAATCAAGGAGATCAAAACCGTCATGGCGGAAGCGGAAAAGCTTTTTCGTTCCTCTCACGGAAGAACCGTGGTTTTCGTAGATGAAATACACCGTTTCAACAAAGCCCAGCAGGACGCGTTTCTTCCCTATGTGGAATCGGGCGTAATTGTTCTTATAGGTGCTACAACGGAGAATCCTTCCTTTGAAGTCATCGGCCCCCTGCTGTCCAGGTGCAAAGTCTACGTCCTGAATCCTCTCAAGCCTGAAGAAATAGAACAGATTCTGAAACGTTCTTTATCGGATACGGAACGCGGGCTGGGAGCCATCCCTGTTTCGGTTCCAGACGAGGTGCTGCACCAGCTTGCATTGTATTCAAACGGCGACGCGCGCATTGCGCTCAATATTCTGGAACTTGCGATTTCCCTCACGCAGCGCCGATCCTCCTCACTGCCTGCGGCTCTTACAACCGAAGACCTGGAATCCGCCCTGCAACAGAAAATCATGCAGTACGACAAGGACGGAGAGGAACACTACAATCTTATTTCCGCATTGCATAAATCGATGCGCAACAGCGATCCGGATGCATCTCTTTACTGGCTCGGCCGCATGCTGGAAGCGGGAGAGGATCCGGTGTATATCGCGCGACGGATGGTGCGTTTCGCCTCTGAGGATGTCGGCCTCGCCGACGTCCGCGCCTTGAATGTAGCCCTGAATGCCGTGGATGCCGTTCGCCTGATCGGATTGCCGGAATGCAAACTGGCGCTTTGCCAGGCGGCCGTGTACCTGTCTGTCGCCCCCAAATCCAATGCTCTGTACACCGCTTACGGAAAAGTCGTCTCAGACGTTCAGAATACGTTCAATGAACCGCCGCCGCTGCATATACGCAATGCCCCGACAACGCTTATGAAAGAACTCGGCTACGGGAAGGATTATCAGTACGCTCATAACTTGAAGGAAAAGATAGCCGATATGGAATGCCTTCCGGAAACACTTAAAGACAGGCAGTATTATTACCCGTCCGATCAGGGAATGGAGCGAAGGATTCGGGAAATCCTTACAGAAATGAAACAGAGGAAGAAACGCGGGTCAAAAGACTAATACGAATTTTTCACGAGGTCTTGTGTAAGCGAGACGACCGGAACCCGGATTACTGTCCCTTCAGGTAATAGGCAAGCACTACTCCTGCCAGGAGAATACGATACACAACGAAAGGCGTAAAGCTGCTGTTGCGGATATAGCGAAGAAAATATCGTATACAGAGAAAGCCGGTTACCGCTGCAAAAACAACACCCGTTAATAATACGAACCATTGCTCTTCAACCGTTCCTTCCAAAGGATTGAGGATGGAACGGATCAGCTTCAATCCTTCCAGCGCCCCGGCACCGACAATAACCGGCGTCGAAAGAAGAAATGAAAAGCGCGCGGCACTCGTTCGATCACTGTTGCGCAACATGGCAGCCGTCATCGTTATGCCGCTTCGGGACACTCCCGGAATCAGGGCAACTGCCTGGCTCAGGCCGATCCAGATGGAGTCCGCCCATTTGAAGGAACTGATTGAACGGTTCCTTTTTCCCTTTTTATCGGCGATATAAAGCAGGATTGCGAAAACCACCAGTGTAAAAACAGTCACAAGTGGAGACCTCCATCTGTTTTCAATTGAATCCTCAAACAGGAGCCCTGCTATGGCCGCAGGTATCGTCGCTACCACCAGAAACCAGGCCAGTTTCCGGTCCGAATTTCCCAGGGGGCGCCCTTCCTTCAGCCCATTGATCGTTTCCCTGGCCAGACGGATCCAGTCTTTCCAGAAAAATGCCAACACGGATATAGCGGTGCCTACGTGAAGGGACACATCAAACGCTATTCCTTGAGCTTCCCACCCAATAAACCACGGTACTATGATCAAGTGAGCGGAACTGCTGATAGGCAGAAACTCGGTAAGTCCCTGGATAACGCCCAAAATCGCAGCGGAAATTAATTCCATGAGGTTTCCCATAAAATCCATCCTGTTTCATGGTGTTAAGTGCGCCGCAATGATACCAGTATTGATTAAAAATTGAAGATTAAAGATTGACATTCAAGTTCTCACCCTCCGGCCGGTAACTCCCTCAATCGTGCTTAAAAACATTAACGAAAAAACTCTCTCTATATATTTTCTTTGCGCTTTTGCGTCTTCGCGTTAAGCAGTTCTTAGCGTCTTAGTGCGCCTTTGCGTTGTTGAAATCCGCTCCTTCCGGTATTATCCTTTCGAATTCAACATTGTTACCGATTCACATCGGTCGAGGACCAGGAGAGTTCATGCCTAAAACAAATAAAATCCTTAAACTGGGCCTGCCCAAAGGCAGTCTCCAGGAATCGACGCTTGAGCTGTTTCGCAAGGCGGGAATCCGTGTTTATTCCAGCAACAGGTCTTACTTCCCCTACTGTGACGACGAGGAAATTGAAGTCATGCTGATCCGGTCCCAGGAAATGGCCAAATACGTCCAGGACGGGCTGTTTGATGCCGGAATTACCGGACAGGACTGGATTCTTGAAACGGGTGCAAACGTCAAACAGATTTGTGAACTTATTTACGCAAAATCCGGTTTCAAGCCTGTTCGATGGGTCCTGGCCGTTCCCGAAAGTTCAAAAGTACGATCCATTCAGGATCTGCAGAATAAAACCGTCGCGACGGAACTCGTCCATTGCGTGAAAAAATATTTTTCTAAAAATAAAGTAAAAGCCAAGATTGAATATTCCTGGGGTGCAACGGAAGCTAAAGCCGGCATTCTGGTGGACGCAATTGTCGAACTGACCGAAACCGGCAGAAGTCTGAAAGCCAATCAACTCCGAATTGTTGCGGATGTGCTCTCTTCCACGACCCGTTTTATCGCCAACAAGCAATCCTGGCAGGATCCCTGGAAACGGGAAAAGATGGAAAATATCGCCATCCTGCTCAAGGGCGCCCTTGCCGCGGAAGGTATGGTCGGATTGAAAATGAACCTCCGGGAAAATGACCTGGATAGAATAATGGGGATTCTTCCTTCCCTGAAGCGGCCCACCGTCAGCCCGCTGACAATTTCCGGATGGATTGCACTCGAAGTTGTTGTGGAAGAAAAAGTAGTGAAAAAGATGATCCCTGAATTAAAAAGAGCCGGGGCACAGGGAATTATCGAATACCCTCTAAATAAACTGATTGCATAAAAGCAACGTTTTTACTTCTATATCCGGACACCGCATGATTTGAGCCGGGTCGGCCGGTATCATTGCAGTTGCATACCTAATCTATTACTTCAACTATTCATAGCATATTCCTTATTATTAAGCATTATTTATGCTACGTCGAGACTATCGGACATTTGTTAATCGATGGCATTCCCGACAACAACGGTCCAGGGTCTGATCTCCCACCGTGTTACCAGCCCATTCCTCACATAAGGGTCCTTAAGGACAAAATCTTCTATATCATCGGTATTTGCCGTGCGAAAAACCAGCAGGACCTGATCGGCCGGTTCAGCCAATGCGCCACCGAGCAAAAGTCCCCCGTGGTCCCGCATCTGCCGAACAAGTCGCAGGTGTTCTTCTCTGTACTCCGCCCGTCGCGATAAATAATCCTCGACGACATAGTAAAACAGAACGTAATAATTCATTTTTTTATCCTTTTCCCATTCTGTTTCCGTTGAATTTACTCTTAGCCTACGATAGTTTATGAACTCTACGAATTATAACCGAACTAACGCTGGAGCAAACTCATTTACCGGGAAAATATTTTAATTCTTGATTTTGGTTCGCAATATACGCAACTGATCGGGCGGCGAGTTCGTGAGTTGTCCGTTTATTGCGAAATTGTGCCCTATTTCGACGCGATCGAAAAAGTCCGGGCCTATAAGCCTTCCGGAATAATTCTTTCCGGCGGACCGGATTCGGTATGCAGAGAGGGCAGCCCTTTCCTGCCTCTGGAAATCTTCGAGATGGGCATTCCGGTTCTCGGCATCTGTTACGGCTTTCAACTTCTGGCCAAGAGCCTGGGGGGAAATACCGTTTCAGGAGGCAATAAACGTGAATACGGCAAAGCTGTGGCCGTTCGCCTTGATGACGGCGTGCTATTCAAGGATCTGCCCGAACAGTTTCAGGTGTGGATGAGTCACGGCGATCGCGTGGATCAACTGCCCGCGGGATTCAAAATCTTCGCGAAATCGGGCAATTTAATCGCCGCCGCCGCGGATGAAAGCAAAAAAATCTGGGGCCTGCAGTTCCATCCGGAAGTGGTGCATACACCTCGTGGAAAAGAAATCCTTGAGAATTTCCTGACAAGTGCGTGTGGTTGCAAACGGGACTGGACCATGGCTTCTTTCATTAAGTCGACGGTAGAATCCATTAAAGCTCAGATGGGATCCGAAAGCGCCATATGCGGTCTCAGCGGTGGGGTCGATTCGACCGTCGCTGCCCTGCTGGTCCATGAAGCAATAGGGGACAGGCTCACGTGCATCTTTGTCAACAATGGATTGCTGCGAAAGAATGAATTCGAGTCCGTCCTGCAGAATTTCCAGCAGCGCCTGCACCTTAAGGTACTGGGAGTCGATGCCAGCGATCGATTCCTTGCTCTTCTGAAAGGGATAGAAGATCCTGAAAAGAAACGAAAAATTATCGGGAATGAATTTATCCGGGTCTTTGAGGAAGAGTCCCACAAGATAGGAAATTCTTCCTTCCTGGTCCAGGGTACGCTGTACCCGGACGTTATCGAATCGGTTTCCGTACGAGGGCCTTCCGCCGTCATCAAATCGCATCACAATGTGGGCGGCCTGCCTTCGGAAATGAAATTGAAACTGATCGAACCTCTTCGTGAACTGTTCAAAGACGAAGTCCGAAAGGTGGGAGAGGAATTGGGAATGGATGAGAGTTTTGTGCACCGCCATCCATTTCCGGGCCCGGGGCTTGCCGTTCGCATTATAGGCTCCATAACCGAGGAACGGTTGTTTGTTCTCAGGGAAGCGGACGCCATCGTGCAGGAAGAAATAGAGCGCGCCGGCCTGATGCGGGATCTCTGGCAGGCTTTTGCCGTTTTACTGCCAATTCAGAGTGTAGGCGTCATGGGAGACGATCGCACTTATGAAAACGTTGCGGCGCTGCGAATCGTGACCAGCATGGACGGCATGACTGCGGACTGGGCGAAATTACCTTACGAAGTTCTCGAGAAAATATCAAACCGCATCGTGAATGAAGTACGCGGAATCAACCGTGTTGTTTACGATATCACCTCGAAACCCCCTGGAACTATCGAATGGGAGTAGAAATTGCCGAAGCAGCCTCCTTTTGTACATCTGCATAATCATTCCGATTACAGCCTGCTCGACGGGGCTTCCAAAATTGAGAGCATGGTCGATACCGCTGTTGCCATGAAAATGCCGGCACTGGCTCTTACGGATCACGGGAACCTTTTCGGGGCCATACAGTTCTACACTTCTGCAAAAAAGCATGGCATCAAACCGATCATCGGTTGTGAAGTCTATGTTGCAAAAGAGGATCGATTCAAGAAAACCGGCGGAGGAGATCAATCCAATCATCTGGTGCTGTTGGCGGAAAACCTTAAAGGATACAAAAATCTGGCCAAGCTGGTTTCTTTAGGATTCCTGGAAGGTTTTTATTACAAGCCCAGGATCGACAAATCTCTTCTTTCACAACACAGCGAAGGCCTTATTGCGCTGTCCGCCTGCCTGAAAGGAGCGATCCCGCAGAAACTGCATTCGGATCAATTTGATGCGGCTCTGGAAGAAGCCATCGAACTGCAGGACATTTTCGGTAAGGGAAATTTCTATCTGGAATTACAGGATCATAATCTTGAAGCACAGAAGCAGGTAAATCCCGGCATTTTAGAAATCGCAAAAAAAACAGGCATCCCTCTTGTATGCACGAACGATACCCATTACATCCTTCCCGGTGACAGTGTCGCACACGATGTCCTTCTATGCATCGGCACCGG
The DNA here is from genome assembly GCA_016934295.1 of Acidobacteriota bacterium. GTDB lineage: Bacteria > Acidobacteriota > UBA6911 > UBA6911 > UBA6911 > UBA6911. The sequence continues at coordinate 60,850 of JAFGTD010000019.1, read as the reverse complement.
TAAAACCGTAAACCAGCAGGATCGCATGCGATACGAATCCGACCAGTTTTATTTTAAATCTCCCCGGGAGATGCATGCGCTTTGGGGCCATATACCCGATGCCTTACAGAACACCGTCCGCATCGCGGAACGTTGCGGCTTCGAAATGCCGACAGAGCAGCCCCTGCCTCCCTTTGAAGTGCCTTCCGGATACAATGCAGACAGTTATTTTGAGAAGGTCACCCGCGACGGCTTTCTCAACAGATGCAGGAATCTGGAAGCCCTTTCAAAATCAGGCAATTTGAAATATCCCCTGTCCGCCTATGAAGAGAGGCTGAATTTCGAAATTGAGATGATACAGCGGATGCAGTTTTCGAGCTACTTCCTCATCGTTTGGGATTTGATGAAATATGCCCGGGATCACAGGATACCCGTAGGGCCCGGCAGAGGATCTGTCGTGGGCAGCCTGGTTGCCTTCAGCCTCGCCATCACGGATATCGATCCCCTGCAATACGAACTGTTCTTCGAGCGTTTCTTGAATCCGGAGCGGATCGCCCCTCCCGATATTGATATGGATTTCTGCATGAAGCGTCGGTCCGAAATGATTGACTACGTCTCTCAAAAATACGGTCGTGCCAATGTCTGCCAGATCATCACCTTCGGCACAATGGCGGCCAGGGGCGTGATACGCGATGTGGGCAGGAGCCTCGACATTCCATATTCGGAAGTGGACCACATCGCGAAACTGATCCCGGACGAACTGAATGCAACCATCGACAAAGCCCTGGAACAGGAACCTCGGCTTGTCGAAGAAATGAGAAAACCCCAGATTGAAAAGCTCATTTCCATTGCAAAGCGTCTGGAAGGACTTTCGAGACATTCTTCCACCCACGCCGCCGGCGTGGTCATCGCTCCCGAACCGCTTGTCGAACTTGTACCGCTTCAAAAAACAAACAAGGATGAAATCACCTCTCAATACAGCATGAAGGACCTGGAGTCGATCGGACTTCTCAAGATGGATTTTCTGGCGCTGACCACCCTGACCGTTATTGACAGCACCGTTTCGCGCATTCGTGAAGAAAAGGGGATCGAACTGGATTTGGAATCCATTCCGCTGACGGACAAAAAAGTCTTTGAGCTTTTCTCGCAGGGCAGAACAAACGGCATTTTCCAGTTTGAAAGCGGCGGGATGAAAAGTGAATTGCGCAGGTTGAAACCGGAACGTTTCGAGGACCTGATTGCACTGAACGCCCTCTACCGCCCCGGGCCGATGGACATGATACCGGACTTTGTAAAACGCAAGCAGGGTGGAATCGAAGTGCGCTACCCGCACCCGATACTGGAGGAAATCTTAAAGGAAACTTACGGTGTCATTGTCTACCAGGAACAGGTCATGCAGATAGCCAGTAAAATGGGCGGCTTTTCACTGGGCGAGGCCGATATTCTGCGAAAGGCCATGGGAAAAAAGAAAATCGACATCATGAACTCGATGCGGGAAAAGTTCATTGAAGGCGCTCTAAAGAAGAATATCTCAGAAAAATCGGCAAAACAGGTTTTCAGCCTGATGGAACAGTTTGCGCAGTATGGATTCAATAAATCCCACAGTACGGCCTACGCGCTGCTTGCCTATCAGACTGCATATCTGAAGGTCTATTATCCCGTCCAATTCATGGCTGCCCTGCTGACGAGTGAAATCGGGAACACCGACAAGATTGTTATGTATATCGCCGAATGCAAAGATATGGGCATTGCGGTCCTTCCTCCGGATATCAATGAAAGCTCCCTCGATTTCCTGTCCATGGAGGGCAGGATCCGGTTCGGGATGCTGGCAATAAGAAATGTCGGAGAAGGCGTTATTCAGTCTGTTCTCGAGTACCGCAACAAAAACGGAAAATTCCGAAGCTTCTTCCAATTTTGTGAAGAGGTCGATTCCCGTTCCTTAAACAAAAGGGTTCTCGAAAGCCTGATTAAAAGCGGTGCGCTGGACTCGCTCTTGTGGAAACGCTCTCAATGCATGGAAATGCTCGATACGGCTTTGGAATACGGACAGAAAGCCAGGCGCGACCGGGAGAGCGGCCAGCGGGGGCTGTTTGCAAGCGTATCGGCCTCCGGGCAGGCCGAACTTCCCGAACCCGAGCCGCCGGATATCCCGGAATGGCCCATTGAACAGCGTCTGGCTTTTGAAAAAGAAACCCTGGGATTCTATGTATCGGGCCACCCGATGAGCCGGTTTGCAGAGGAAGCGGCGCGCTACAGCAAGAAGCCCATTGCCGATTTAACTGCCGAAGGTAGAAGCATCGAATGTCAGGTTGCCGGCATCGTTACGGATCTTCGTACACGTCGTACCAAGAAGGGGGAACTGATGGCGATTTTTACCCTGGAAGATCTTTCAGGATCCGTGCCGACTATCGTTTTCCCTAATTCCTACACCAGGTTCGAATCTTTCCTCGCAGCCGATTGCCCCCTTCTGGTGTCGGGACGGTTCGAACCGGAAGATGAAAGAAGTTTTAAAATAATAGCATCCGAAATAGAACCTTTGCCCGGCATCATGCAGCGAAACGCCAAAACCCTCCGAATTACGGCGCGTATTTCCTCGCTTTCTCCCGCGTCCGCGACCGAACTCCACCGTCTGCTCGAAAAGAACCGGGGGGATACGGGAGTGGATGTCGAACTGTATCATCCTTCCGAATTCCGCCTTAACATTCAGTCCTCCGACTTTGTAAAGGTCAAATCGAGCCCGGAGTTAATCCGGCAGATCGAAGACATCTGCGGCCTGGGATCGGTTCAGGTCGTCAATTAGCGGGGGATAAACCTACAATAAAATCAAACCGAGTCGGCGAATGCAGAGATTGGCTGCCGGGTATTCATACATGCAGACTTTGAATCTGCAGACGATTGAGATAACGGATGATGCGCGCCTGTTCCCGTTCGCTGATTGCCAGAAACTGAATGCCGATATGGGTCATGGACGGATTGTCCGGAAGTTTTTCGGTATAGGCTACCCGGCATGGAATTTTCATTAACGGACCATCATCCGGCACATTCAATTTTACTTCAACCGGAGTGCCTTCCGGAATGGTTTTTTTCCAGCGGATGCCAACGCCGCCGGCACTGAGGTCGTAGGTGCTGGTCGTGATGTTTCCGACATTCTCCATCCCCTTGCCTGATTCGGGCAGGTATTCCGTCCAGATTATTTCGACCGGTACCAGGCATTTCATCCGAAAATTATGGCGTCGCTGCGTTTTTATTACGGGACCGACGGTAATAACGGTTATTTCAGGCAGGGATCCGCTGCTTGTTTCATCCACAATCCCGCTGAAGACAAAAGGGATACCGTTATGTAAAAAAGTAAAGTTCAGCTTCTGATCGCGGCGTACCGGGAGGCGTATGCCGCGTTGCGTAGGCCAGGCAATAATGAGCCTGCCCTCTTCAACATTATTCACCCTGCTGTAGTAATTCGACGGATTCGGATCGTCCGCGACGGTTACCTGCAGGGAGTCGTTGATGGAAATAACGTCCAGGTCGCCGGTTTCGAATACCTCTATTCCATCATCCGGCGCTTTGTTTTCATCGCTTGCTTCAGCTGATTGTTCCATACGACCGCATCTCTAACAAAACCAAATCCGAGGTCCGGGAATGATTTTCCCGCCTTCTTAACATTATCGGCCTGCCGCCGGGAATATTTACATACCTTTATCTAATATCCTAAAAAAATGAAAAAAAATTTGACGCTTTCTGCGGCGGGAAACCCTACTAAAATATACGTTTCATACTCTTCCAAACCTTTTCTCGATCTCGTAGTTGCTGAACCGCAGAATTATCGGCCTTCCGTGCGGGCAGCTTGTTGGGATCCGTGTCCGGGCAAGCTGTTCGACCAGCCATTGCATTTTTTCCATGGAAAGCGGCATATTTACTTTAATGGCTGCCCGGCAGGCGGCACTCACGGCGATGCGGTCCCTGATTCTATCGATGTCCACCTCCCTCTCCTCTTTTTCCAGGTTTTCCAATATTTCTTTCAGTAGTTCCCTGTAATCGGATTCTCCGGCGATTGCCGGAACAGACCGTACGATAATGGATGCACCGCCGAAGGATTCCACCTGGAAACCGCTTCTCTGCAGCTCAGGAATCACTCTCTCAATAAATGCGCTCTGATGAGGAGCCAGATCGATCGTAAACGGATTGAGAAGTCCCTGTGTTTCCACTTCCCTGTTTTTCATTGAATTAGCCAGCTTCTCATAAAGAATCCGTTCGTGTGCAACATGCTGATCGATAATCAGCAAACCCTGTCTGTCACTGGCAATAATATAGCTATCCCGGTATTGTCCCAGAATCCGGACCGATTCGGGCAGCAAGGGTTCCCCTGATTCCCGTTTTGAGCCCAGCAGCATGTCCGTCTGTATCCGGAGGGCTTTATGATTCTCTACTGTTGCGGGATATTCGTACACCTTTCCCTGAGACGGGAATTGAAACTCCTGTGGATCCGTACCGGCAGGATTTTCCGATACGGGCGGATAAATCAATGAAGCTGTCTCCGGAACGATTCCGGCATCTTTCACATATTGCGTTTCTTTTCCGGACATCTCAACAGGATAGGTTCTTACTTTTTGCGGTTCGAACTCGGGAACGCCGGCATCCTGTGATATTGCGCGCTCGATACTTTGCCGCACTAAATTATAAATGGAGCTCTGATTATGAAAGCGTATCTCGGTTTTAGCCGGATGCGCATTGACGTCCACCTGATCGTAGGGCAATTCCAGAAACAGGACAACGACAGGATATGCGGCGGCAGGCATGCATCGCCGGTAGGCTTCCCGCAAGGCGCCTGTTATCACTTTGTCGCGCACCATTCGCCTGTTCACAAAAAAATACTGCGAGTAGGCATTGGTTCTCTGCTCATAGGGCCTGGAGCTGAATCCATAAACCCGAATCGGTCCGGCTGAACCCGACAGTTCAACCATGTTGTCGAGAAAGCCGTCCCCGAACACCTGATAAATCCGTTCCCTGACGGTCGATACGGCCACCGCATCCAGAAGAATACGGTCGCCGCTTTGCAGGGTGAAGCGAATTTCCGGATTGGCGAGGGCATAATGCGTCACATGCCGTGCAATATGCCCGGACTCCGTATCGTTGGTTTTGAGGAATTTTCTCCTGGCCGGCACATTGAAGAAGAGGTCTCGTACGGATATCTCCGTGCCTTTGTCCCAGGATACCGGCTTTACCGAGCGAAGAACTCCCCCATGAATCTCCAGATGCGTTCCTGTCGCAGCTTCGGGATCATCCGTGCGGGTTTTCAATGTCAGGCGCGAGACCGAGGCAATCGACGGCAAGGCTTCCCCCCTGAATCCCAGCGTGGCGATTGCACTGAGATCTCGAGCGGTCTCGAGCTTACTGGTTGCATGATGTTCGAAGGCCAGGATGGCATCATCCTGGCTCATGCCTGTCCCGTCATCCCTTACCTGGATAAGACGTTTCCCGCCCGTCCGAACGGCAACGTGGACCGAACGGCTGCCGGCATCGATGGAATTTTCCACCAGCTCTTTAACGACGGAAGCCGGACGTTCGACGATCTCGCCGGCGGCAATCTTATTGGCCAGAATTTCCGGCAGTACCCTGATTTTGTTCAATTTCAGTCGGCCTCGTCAATTTGATTAAAAATTGAAGATTGAAAATCAAAAACTCTAAATTAAATCAATCCATGAGGGATATGTGTTTCCGACCATTCAGGAAGTCTTTTTACTTTTATTCAGGCACGGATTACTATCGAACCTTTCCCTGCTTGCCTCGGGCCTGTAAGTACTGTGCGAGTTCCTCCAGCGTGACTTCCCACTGGCTGGAATCCTCCATTTTCTTGATTGTGTAGGAATCCCGGGCCAGTTCGTCGTCGCCGATAATCAACACATGCGCCGCATCGATTTTGTTCGCCAGGCGCATCTGGCGTTTCAGGCTTCCGGCTGAAAAATCCAGGTAGCATGATTGCTGTAGGCGACGAAGCTCCCGCGCTATATGGAGCGCTTTCTGAAATGCCGCATCTCCCTTGTAGGCGATAAACAGATCCGGTTTCCACATGCCCGATTCGCGCTTTTCCTCAGGCAGGACCATCGTCAACCGGTCCAGCCCCACGGCAAACCCGATGGCCTGTACCGGAGGTCCGCCTATCACTTCCGATAATCCGTCATAACGGCCGCCGCCCAGTATGGCATTCTGGGCGCCCAGGTCCCCGCTTACGATTTCAAACGCCGTTCTGACGTAATAATCCAGTCCCCGCACTAATCCCGGTGCGATTTCATAAGCAATCCCGGCACCGTCAAGGTAAGTTTTCACACTGCTGAAATGCCCGGAACATTCGTCGCAGAGGCTTTCTGCAATAACCGGAAGTTTCCCGATGACCGGCCGGCACCGTTCAATCTTACAGTCAAAAACTCTGAGACAGTTCGTATCCGCGCGGCGTCGGCAATCGTCGCAAAGGTTTTCAAGTTCCGACTGCAGGATTTGACGCAGCTGTTTTGTGTATTCCGTCCGGCATTTCCGGCATCCGACGGAGTTAATCAGCAGTTTCGCCTGCACCCCAAGGGAATCCATGAGCCGCAGAGCCATTTCGATTATTTCGGCATCCAGGGCGGGATGGTCCGAACCGAAAGCCTCCACTCCGATCTGGTAAAACTGCCGCCATCGCCCTTTCTGTTTCTTTTCGTAGCGGAACATGGGACCGAAATAACACAGTTTTGTTATGCCGCTTTCCCGATAGAGCGTGTTCTGAATATAGGCACGGACCACCGATGCGGTGGCTTCCGGACGAAGCGTGACGGACCGGTCGCCTCGATCCTGGAAGGTATACATTTCCTTGCCGACGATATCGGTATCTTCCCCGATGCCTCTCGCGAACAACTCCGTCGACTCGATGATGGGCGTGCGTATTTCAAGAAAACCGTATTGACGGAAAATACGCCTGGCGCAGTCTTCTACTACGTGCCAACCGGCAAGTTCCTCCGGCAACAGGTCCCGGGTGCCCGGGAGATTATTTATCAATGATTCCGCCATGCCTTCACCCCTGAAATATCGATGATAAGGGCATATGGTAGCAGACTCTGCTTACCCGGGTAATACTTTATTGTCCGTCTAAACCGCTATTTCAGTTATTGAATTTCTGTTCCGGGATTATGGACATAACCGAAAATTAAAGGAATTTATGTAGATTGGCTAAAGAAATGATCGAAAAGGAAAGCGATGAATTGCTGCGGCCATGAAAATGCGATACAAGTCCCGGATTTCGCAAATATTCAAGTTAAAGGGATTTCAGATCCTCTTTACGGCTTGATGTTTTTCTGATAAATGCCCCGCTTGGAGACTTCCTGAATCAGATCTTCGATGAAATTTATAAATTTCCGCATACGTGTCATTATTTCATTGGAGTTGTTGGAGATCGCCAGCGTTTCCATAAAGCTTTCGAATCCCGCCCAGTCCCGATACATGAGCAACGGCAGGGATTTCTCTTTAAACAAGGTAAGCCGTTCGATAACCCTGTTTGTATCCGGCACCGTTTCATTTTCCGATATCTCAATCAGCCACTGTCGCAGGCTCCACAAATCCTGACGGATTTGATCGCCCATCGCGATACGCTCGACTCTCTTTGGGAACAGGCTCTGCTCATTAAAATTCGGATCTACGGCTTTGACAAGGTTGAGAATGCAGCTCTGGCAGCAGTTCAGAAGCAAACCGTGACTGTTTTCAATGCTCGCATAAACATTTGAGGGTTCCATTTCCCGGGAAACGAAGACAAGTTCCCGGGACAAAGCTTTCCGGGATTCCGTCTTGAGCGAATAGGCAACAAGGTCTGCCGCATTTTTCAGATCCTGGCTTGGATCCTTCCCTTTAAGCATGCGCGCTTTAAGGAAATTCGATAAATTCTCCATTTCTTCATGAAGCAGCGAAAAAATAATCAGGTGGTGCCGGAGAGGCCGATCGTGCTGAAGATCATTGGATACGAATCTCAAATACTTCAGAAACCGGAATATATACAGCATTGCAAGGGCAACATTACGTTGTACCTGTTCATCCTTGATGCCGCGGAGCACTTCCGTAAGGGATTTGTTTTCTATGAGATCGTACTGGATCCGGAATCTCTGGCTCATCAGCATATCAATATACCGGCAATTCCTGAGCTCCTGCCGATAGATTCTGCCCAGAGTAAGAAACAACTGAAATCCGGGGTTGGGAAGCCGTTGGTAGGCATCGATGGAAATCCGCATATCATTCAGTGAATCGAGCAATTGAGAAATGCTGTCGACGGGAGTTATCTGAGCCAGGAACCTGCTTGTATGGGAATCGAGAGTTCTTTCTTTTCTTATCTTATCCTCGATGACCTTCTCCAACTCAAACTCCTCGGCATGCCCGACATTAAGCACATCACACGCATAGGTTTCGGAGATTTGCACAGCATTGCGTATGATCTTGATCTCCGACAGAAAGCTGCGGCTCAATAAATCTTCCTTTTCAGAATCAGCGAGAGGAAGATGCTCGATATTAAGAAAAGAACGAATGCCTTTCAGCCAGGTTTCCAGCCAGAAGAGACTGTCAATCGCTCCCTGTGCATGAATATGCTTTATCCATGAAGTCAAATTCTCATTTCCTGCAACGATTTCCGCGCGCAATGCTTCCAGGAACGAGTTGCGCGCTTTCTGGGATTTCAATCCCGGCATATCGGACTCCATACTATAAAAGCTTTTTAAACTCTTCGGTTTGCTTCCTCAGTGCTAGCCAGTCTTCAAAAAGATCCGGCGTCTCGAGCCATATTCTGAACCATTCGGCTATCTCTTGCTTCTCCCGTCTTTTTTGAAGATTTACCCTTTTATTTCTGCTGATGAACTCGGATCTCCGTCTTCCCAGCAGGGCAATTTTTCTACAGTACTCCACTCCTTTCTTATCGCTCGCTTCCGTATATTTTCGGCATAATTTTTCGAGATTCCGGATCGATTTTTCCGCTTCGGCAAAATCGGAAAAAACCAGAATTCTTTTTAAATCATCACTATAGGGCTTTTCCATGTCCATTTCGAGTCCGGCCATAAAAAGAGTTTTACGTTATTTTTTATAATTGCGTCCCATATATTGCTGATATCTTAATGGCATCGGTTAGCGTTGAAAATTACTTTTACCGACGGCATAATGCCGCAGTCCGCCCTTTTTCAATGAAAGCATTATAGCGTCGGGGACGGATTATGGAGTGAATTAAACGGCCTCAACCATAAAGAAAGCGGTTGCGGTTTTTGCAAACATTAACATCGCGGATACTTTGCATTGGAATCCTATTTCGTCTACATCTTTGTCAAGGCGGTTATTCGGTGCATGCGCGCCCTGCCCCGTTCCTTCGGCATATTTCTAACCAGGATTATAGCGCTTGCAGCCTACCGGCTCGACTTCAGGCACAGGCATATTGCGGACGTAAATCTTAAAATTGCATTTCCCGACCTTCCTAAATCCCGAAGGGAGGAAATCACCCGAAAGAGCTTTCAGAACACGGCCATGAATCTTCTTGAAATCAGCCGCATTCCCAAACTGAACCGGCACAACATTTCATCCCTAGTGCAATACGATCCGGATTCCGGCCTTGATAACTTCCGGGCGGCGCAGTCCAAGGGAAAGGGGATTCTTTATCTGACAGGGCATTTCAGCGCATGGGAACTGTTGCCGGCGGCGCATGCGCTTTACGGCTATCCACTCAGCTTCATCACGCGCCCTCTGGATAATATAAAGCTGGATCGTTATCTGCAGCAGTTGCGCGAATCCATGGGTAACAGTGTGATTAACAAAAAAAATGCCCTGCGTCCTGTCCTTAAAAAACTTAAGGAAAACGGCTCTGTGGGAATATTGATGGATCAGAATACAAGCCTGCTGGAGGGGGGATTCGCCGACTTTTTCGGCCTGCCCGCGGCAACCACAACAGGGTTAGCGCTCCTGGCTCTTCGTACGGACGCCCCTGTTCTCCCGGGTTACCTGACGCCCATGCGGCATGGACGTTACAGAATCAAATTTCTTCCCCCCATCGAGGTTACCCGAACAGGCGACCGGAATCGGGATATTGAGACAAACACGCGCGAACTCAACAGAATCCTCGAGGGGATAATCCGGGAACAGCCTGAATCCTGGTTGTGGGGTCATAAAAGATGGAAATACCAGCCGCCGGAAAATCCCCAGGATCTCTATGGACTATCCGAGGACGCCCTGGATCGGTTCTTAAGATCCAAAAGGCGGGCTAGTCCGCAGGCGGACCCGTTTTCAGGAGACGAATAAATTTATCCTTGTACCGCACCGAATCCAGCACGGAATGAACTTTTTTAAGCTCCTCCAATAACAGGCCGCGGTAGGGTTCCGGTTCCATTTCAATGGCTCTGGCGAATGCATCGATAGCCTGATCCGCCTGATCCCCCTTCGCATAAAGAACACCCAGGTGAAAATAATTCAAAGCCCGGCCGCCGCCAAGCTCAATGGCCTTTTCATGTGCATATATGGCATCCGTATCGCGACCGAGCTTTTCATATACAAGGGCCAGATTGATCCACGCGGATGCGTACTCCGGGTCTATTTGCAGAGCTGTCTTCAATGCCTCAAGAGCTTCCGGCAGGCGACCCTCCTCGGCGTAAATAGTGCCCAGGTTGTAAAGAACATCTTTTTGATCCGGCTTGATTTCAAGAGTTTTATTATAGGCGGCAACGGCTTCGTCCGTTCGTTCCAACTCGCTATACAAATGCCCCAGAAGGTGGTATACGTCCGCGCTATTCGTATTGTGTTTTACGGAATTTTCCAGCGAAACAACAGCCTCTTCAATCCGATTCAGATTGGCCTGACCGAAACCCAGCTTTGCGTACACTCTTTCTTTATCCGAACCGTTATCCAGCGCAGAACTGTAAGCGATGACTGCTTTTTCAAGTTCCAACTGTCCTGCATAGGCGTCTCCCAGTCGCTCGAGCAGCACGGGATCGCCGGGTCTGATTTGATCTGCTGATTCCAGTTTGTCGGAAGCTTCACGATACTTCTTCTGCCGCATGTAAATCTGTGCCAGATTGTAGTGCGCCGCGAAATTATCAGGATCGCTGTTGGAAACAATCAAATAATGCTCTTCAGCTTTGTCCATCTCTCCGTTGCGCTGATAGAGCCTGGCCATGTCCATTCTTGCGTCAAGATCCCCGGGATCCGTCTCGATAATCTTCCGGAGATTTCCGATTGCGGCTTTATCCAAATGCGCGTTTATTTGAAGCATTGACAGCGCCCGGCGCATCTGCAGGTCATTTGGAAAATATTTCAGTCCCTTTTCAATCGTTTTTATAGCCGCGTCAGGATTACCCAGTTTCCCGTATGCCGACGCCAACAGTTGATAGATGCCTTCAAACGCCGGTTCAATTTCGATCACCTTTTCAAACGCACGGGCCGCTTCTTCATTTTTATTCCGGTTGGCATAAATCAAACCGAGATTATAGTGGGCTTCCAGAAAGTCCGGCTTTATCTGCGTTGCCTTTAAATACAATTCAGCCTGCTCGTCGCTGTTTTCCTTTTCGGTTCCTATCAAGGCTTCCGCTTTTTTCACCCAGCCATAGGCTTCGTTGAAGATAACGGCATCCTCGATTGTGGGGACTTCCTTCTTATTCCGGGCGTCGTCGGCCTTCAGCGGCCCATCCGCACAGCTGAACAGGCATAAAATCACAGCGGCTGTATATTTTGGGATAATCGATTTCAAAGGCACGGTGAAATCCTGAAAGAAGATCCGGTGGATTCCGGGATGCTTTGTATTATTTCAAAAATTTGGCGCATTCATCATCCTTGTCATATCAAGGTATCCGGTCAAACTTCATACCGTCATTTTTATTGAAATCCTCAAAAAGAACGACTTTACAGAATTCCCGGTATCGCCCCTCGATTTCCGTAAATGTAAGCGCTCCCAGCCTCTCGGCACCAAAATCGGCGACATTGAAGGATGCCATGACAGATCCGTAGACAACCGCCTTACGAAGTGTAATTTCATCCTCCGACGCCACATTGGCGATATAGCCCATAAGGCCGCCGGCAAAGGAATCCCCGGCCCCTGTCGGATCGAAAACATCCTCAACGGGAAACGCCGGCACGGAAAAAACGGTGCGTGGACCGAATAATATGGCACCGTATTCGCCCCGCTTGATGACTAGTCTTTCAGGCCCCATTGCCATGATTTCTTTCGCCGCCTTCAGAACATTGGATGTTCCGGCAAGCATTCCGGCTTCTTCGTCGTTTATCACCAGGAGGTCGATCTTACTGAGGACTTTCAGCAAAGAGTCCCGATTATTTTCAATCCAGATATTCATGGTATCACAGACTACGAATTTAGGTTGTTGCATCTGTTGCAGAACGGAATACTGAAGATCGGGATCGATATTGCCCAGGAACAGGTACGGGCATTGTCGGTGCACGGACGACAGTTTAGGGTCGAAATCCGCAAAAACATTAAGTTGCGTATCCAGGGTTGTACGCGAATTCAGATCGTCTCCATACTTCCCTTTCCAACGGAAGGTTTTTCCCGGTATTCGCTGCAGTCCCTCCGTATCAATTCCCTTGGCTCTTAAAAAGTCCGTATGATTCTCCGGAAAATCGTCTCCTACCACGGCAACCATGGAAACATCCGTGAAATAGCTGGCGGCGATACAGGAATATATGGCGGACCCGCCCAAAATCTCATCCTTTGCTCCAAACGGCGTTATGACAGAATCCAATGCGACAGAACCGACAACCAGTATTCCCATATTCGTCCCCTTCTTCCATTGATTAAAGGTATTTTCCGACGAGGCATTCCAGGCGGATTTTTGTCTCTTCATCGATTATGCTTTTATCCGTAATCAGGGCGAATTTCAGCGCTTCTCCGCACAGGCACGCTCTTTCCATATTCATGTCTTGAACCGTTTGGGCGAGTATTCTTTGAGCGTTCCGGCTGTTTTTCTGCAGATTTTCCAGAATCATGTCGGCACTGACGGTTTCATGGGATTCGTGCCAGCAGTCGAAATCCGTTACCAGCGCGATAGTGACATAGCAAATCTCAGCTTCCCTGGCTAATTTCGCTTCCTGCAGGTTGGTCATCCCTATAATATCCATACCCCATTGACGATACAGGTTCGATTCCGCCCTTGTAGAAAACGCCGGTCCCTCCATGCAGAGATACGTTCCCCCTTTTTTCGCTTCGACACCGGCTTTCCGGGATGCAGTCTGAACCTGCGATACCAGATCCGGACACACAGGATCGCTGAAAGCGATGTGCGCAACCAGTCCATTGCCGAAGAAAGACGATACACGCCCCCGGGTCCTGTCCGCAAACTGATCGGGCAACACGATATCCAGGGGCGCTATTTCTTCTCTCAGAGAACCAACGGCACTTACCGAAAGAATCCGTTCTACTCCCAGCATTTTCATTGCATAAATATTGGCTCGAAAGTTCAGTTCGGAGGGCAGATATCGATGCCCGCGTCCATGCCGTGACAGGAAAACGATTCGCTTTCCCGCCAGCGAGCCGAGAATCAGATTGTCGGAAGGTTTGCCGAACGGTGTATCCAAGCTGATTTCGCTTCGTTCCGTAAGCTCCGACATATCGTACAGCCCGCTTCCGCCGATAATTCCAATCGCCACTTTTTCCATAAGAACCCGTCTGTCAATGGCCGGCATTCCTTGCAGGATTCAGACTTTTCATTTCCATCGAAGCGACAAAAGCCTGTAAAAATTGCCGGCTAAAGTTAATATTCCATGAATCCGTTTGCCTTTAAGCCTTCTGTATATCGTTATTTCCGGCAGGCGACCATCTTAACAGCGATGAAAGGATTTGAAAAGAGAGCCGTTCAAATCGTTCATTGCGCGGGAACAGTCCTTTACCCACGTATCAAACCGATATTTCCGAGGAATCGACGGTCCTGCCGTTGTATGGATGGAAGGTGCTGATGTGCAACGGATGTATATTAGATAAACAGTGCGGAGCCGGGCGCCAATGATCCGGCTTATGCACAATCAGCAGAAGAAATATTCCGGGAATTCATTTGATTGAAAGAAACAACCCTGTTTCTTCCGGTAGTTTTAGCCGAGTACAGGCACCGATCCGCCGCCTCAATCAGTTCATTTGCGGACAGGAACGGTTGGTCCGCTGAAAAAGTGGCGCAGCCGACGGAAATGGTTACGGCAATCTTTGTCACTTCATCAATCATATGAGGATGCACCATAACCGCTTCCTGGATCCTTCGGGAAAGATGCAGCGATGCTTTTTCACCGGTATTGGCAAGAAGTATTACAAATTCATCCCCGCCGTACCGTGCTACAACATCGAATTCCCGCGTGCACGATCGCAGGACGCGCGCAACGGATGTGAGTATGGAATCGCCGCCCTGATGTCCGTAGGTATCGTTAATGGATTTGAATCTGTCGATATCAATGAAAAGGACGCTGAACGGGCGGCTCATTTCACGGGCGGCAATAAACTGCTGGGGCAATATTTCATTCAGATAGGCGCGATTGGCCAGGGATGTCAGTTCATCCCTTTTCGCCTGAAGCTCTATTTCCTGAATCATTTGATGCGCATGCAGAGAAAGTTCGACCAGCGCACCGCGCGCCTCATCCATTACCCTGTCTATAAACTCTTCACCGCCGATGTTGATTTCAAGATTCTCCGTCACTTCCGGCAGGATTTGCGCAACATCATTCAGAATGTCCTCAAACTGTTCCGTGGATATCTGCAATATTTCCTCAGCCTTATCCTTTGCAGCCGTGGTCGCTTCGATGGTATCGGGTTGAGTCCAGACAGCGGCGATGTAATTTGCCAGCATGACGCATTTGCTGAAAACCGGCAGTTCCTCCTCACCCACTGCCTCCCCGTGACTGGCAAGGGCCGCCATTTGCAGGTTAAGCGGCAGGTTCCACCGTTTCAAAAGCCAGGCACCCACGGTCGCATGATCGCACCCGTATTCCTTCTTCTCCATTTCGGCCAACAGGGTGTGATTCTCCTGTGTCAGCGAAATTATTTCGCCATAACTGTCCGGAATGGCTTCGCTTAAAACGAGCATCCCGATATCCTGCAGTAATCCGGCAAGAAACAACTCGTCATGGTTTGCCGTATTGGCCCAAATCCCGATGATCCGACTTGCCGCGGCAGAAATAACGCACCGCAACCAGAACGCGTGATGATTGAATCCGGACCTTCTGCCGTTCTGTAAACCTCTGACCAGTGAAAAACTGAGCGCCAGGCTCAATGTGGCGTTAATTCCCAAAATTGTGACGGCCCGCTCCAGGGTTGTCACCTGGGAACGAACCCCATAGTACGGGGAATTCGCCACCTTGAGAATTTTTCCGCTCAACGCCGGATCCCGCATAAGAACCTTGGAGACCTGGCCTATACTGACATCTTCATCCTGACAGATATCCAGGACCTCAAGGACAACAGCAGGTATGCTGGGAAGTGTCCGGCAGGCTTTCAGTTGAAGTTTAAGAGGTTCGGGCAGAGAAATTTCTTGCATATCCGGTTCCGATGTATCCTTAGCAAAATACGCCATCGTAGATCATTATCGTCAACTGAGATTCATTCCTACAGTATTAGTAGTTAACTAAAAGTCTTTTTTAGATTATTTTCCAATATTTGCCCCATTCATTACTGTTTTCGGCCTGCCATCCTTTCCTCTCCAGTAGAAAAGTAAATATTTTTGTGGTTTATATCAGGATCTCAGGAGAAATCAGGCTAGACAAACTGCTGGAAAATCTCGTTGGATAGAAGCATGCCCTTCGGGGTAAGCCGGACGATGGGGCCTTTCCATTCCACGAAGCCCTCCGCTCCCAATTCCCGTAAAAAGTTTTCGTATTCCTGCAGGCAATCTTCCCGGTATTTCCGCTTCAGCCGGGTCCACCGAATCCCCTTATTCAAACGCAGCCCGAGAAACAGTTTTTCAGCCAGCGATTCTTTCTCTCCCAAAGACTTACGCCACTCAATGGGAAGACGGGGTACGTCCAGAGCCTGAAAATACTCCTCCATATTACGGAAGTTCGCATATCTTGAGTGTCCGTCGAATGAATGGCTGGCCAATCCGAATCCGATGAAGGGTTTGCGCATCCAGTACTTTAAATTATGCCGACATTCGCTTCCCGGTTTTGCGAAATTGCTTATTTCGTACTGCCGGTAACCGTAAGAGTCAAGAATATCAATCGTTTCCAGGTATAAATCTGCAACCACATCATCCCCTGGAATAGAGATGGAGCCATCGGAAACTGCCTCGGAAAGACGGCACGGCTCGTCCAGATCCAGCATATAGATTGAGACATGGGAAAATCCTGTTTCCGGTATCCGTTCGAGACTTTCCCTCCAGCTGACGGAGGTCTGTAAAGGAATACCCAGGAGTAAATCCAAATTGATATTATTAAATCCGTTTTCTTTAAGGATTCCCATGGATTCTACTACGGAGGTTACGGTATGAAGCCGGCCGATAGCTTCCAGTTCCCTGTCATGGAACGATTGAACTCCCACAGATATCCTGTTTATACCCGATTTTGAGTAAGATCGCGCTTTGTTTTCGTCCCGCAGAGTATCCGGATTTGCTTCAAGGGTAATTTCACAATCCCTGGAAACGGAAAAATTCTCCCGGCACGCATGCAGTATTTCTTCGATGCTTTCGGAATCCAACATACTCGGAGTCCCCCCTCCGAGATAGATGGAATCGACTTCAAACCGGCTTAAAGCGTTTTCCGCATACAGGGCGATTTCTTTTACTACACTGGTTTTATATTTCCCTGTCATCTCACGGTCGAAAGGAACCGTCACAAAATGACAGTACTTGCAGTTCTGGCTGCAGAACGGGATGTGAATATATATGCCTGAAAGCATTCCGGTATGGACCGTATTTTACCGTTGGTTATTGGATCAGGAAGTGCCGGCGCCCAACAGGGCATCCAGTGTCGTAAACTCTACGCCGGCCTGGAGCAAATTGTTCAGAGCCTCTCTTTCAGTTTCAGGGGAAAGGGATCGGACGGCATCGCGGAGCAAAACTGTATGCACCCCATTGCGACGGAGTCCGAGGCAGGCCGACTGTACGCAATATTCCGTGGCAACGCCGAATACGATAGCTCGAGGAGGCAGTATCCGCAACAGGCGCTCGGTCACAGGATTACTGAATACGTCAAAAGTCTGTTTTTCCACGATAATCTGAAGATATTTTCTTACATCCTCCACCAGATTTCGATCGATTGCCTGATTTTTTAAAATTAGCGGACGGGGCAGGAGCGTTTCTTCCAGCTTTCGCTGGCCTTCGGTCCCCTCTATACAATGAGCCGGGAACTGCCCGAATTCCGGATCACCGGAAGAATGCGTATCGGTTGAAGAAAGAATATGCACTTCATTTTTTTGGGCAAAGTCAAATAAGCGCTTCAATTTGGGAATGAGCCGTTCGGCGCCCGGAACATACAGAGCACCCTTGGGGAGCATAAAATCCCTCTGCGTGTCGATATCCGCAAAAAATATTCTATCCATGATTTCCCCCCTCCTGCAGTTATTATACCGTCAAACCGGCATACGCGCAGCGTGCTTTCATCGTCGGGACTCCCGACTTCTTCATAATCCGGAAATCTGAAAAGACAAACTTCTGTCGTCAAATCCCGGCCATGCCTGTTTCCGGAAGGGTGGTTCGGAAATTATAATTTTTGTGCTTAAATTATTTTCGGGGATTTCTCAGCAGAAAAGATTGAATAGTTAGATATGAAACTATCCAATCTTTATGCTGAGTTATACTTAATTCTTACTGCAGAGGATCAACAAGTGCAGCCCTGCCGGCAGAATGAAAGGATGTGTGCTAGTTTACAATTTTTAAAACTTTTACAGAGTCATCCAGATCGTTTTTATCTATAAACCCTATGGCACCCTTATTGGAAGCTACGAACTGTTTGACGCTCGCAGAATCTTTTTTGGTCACCGGAAGTTCGACGCTGTACTTAATACGCATGTTCAGCCAGTACGCCTGCATCTGTACTAAGGATTTTCCGAACAGATTCTGGTAGAAATCTCCGCCACCTTCAAGATTGACAACGATTATTTTGTTGCCGTTGCCCCAGTTTTTTACCTCACGAAGGTATATGCCCTTCAGGGCTTTTTTGTTGATGGAACTTCCGGCCATTTGTTTATTGGCCACCACGATAAAATCGGAATTGCTGGACTGTGCGACTGACGGTACCGCATTCCACATCATAAAAACAACGGCTAAAGCTGCAATTCCAGATACGAGTCTCATATTCTTCTCTCCCCTTACTTTTTTCCTATCCCCACTAGGAGCCCTATAATACTTTTCAGGATGCCTCATTTATCGTCTTTCAATTATGAAACCTTTAGTAAAATGACAAGGGGTTGAAGAGCAAATTACGTACCTGTTTTATAGCGCCCATCCACTCGTTATTCGCCTGTTGAGGTCGGCTGAATTAGTTTAATCCCTCTTCTTTCAACTATTTACAAAGATTTACTGAAGTCGTGGACAGGAATTACCAGGGCGGATATGGGTTTAATTGCGGTTAAAAACGCCGGAAGGAAAAAAGATCGGTTTTTTTGAACCATCGCAAAATCTCATCCAGAGGACGTATTCCCGATTGCGCTCCCAAATAGCCGCAACTCAATCCGGCTGCCGTGTTGGAAAATGCCATTATTCGATCGAGAGGCCAGTTTTGCAGCAATCCGTATATAAAGGCGCCATGAAAGATATCCCCGGCGCCTGTAGTATCCACAGCCGGTACTTTAATGCCCGGAAATGCCAGGCATTCGCCCGCGACGGAAACAAGGGCACCGGAAGCACCGGCAGTCATAACTAAAAAACCATTGAAGGAATTGCGCAGTGATCGAAAAGACTCATAAACATCCGTTATACCCGTATATTCCCGGCTGAAATCGGAGCTGACGATCAGAAAATCGACAGTATCCATAAGTGCATCACAATCTGTAACGACCATGTCGAGATCAATACTGACGGGGATCCCCTCCTCCCGGCATTTGGATGCTGCAATAATGGCGGCGCGGGAATCGTATCCGTCCAGATGCAGGATTTTTCCATTACAGATTCTTTCCATATCCAGTTCGGATCTTCCATAGTTCAGCTTTTCGTTTCTCTGCCAGAGTATTGTTCTCTCTCCGCTTTTGCCGTCGATAATAATGAAAGCCGACTGGGTGGGTACGTTTTTCTCGATCAATATCGAGGAAATATCGAGCGATTCCGATTCAAAACTGTCCAGGACAAGCCGGCCCAGGTCGTCATCCCCCACTTTCCCCATGTAATGCGCATGGCAGCCCAGTCGCGAAAGAAACAGAATAGCGGTAGCCACCTGTCCTCCGGGCAATTTCTTATATTGTACAATTTCGGTTTTTGTATTTACGTGAGGGTATTCGGGCACGACACAAAGATGGTCGACGGAATTCAGTCCGAATCCGACAACCTCGTATTTTTTCCCCGTAGGGAAGGACACATTAAATGTATCCGACGGCGATTTCAGTTTTTTAATCTTCATTGAAGGTGGACTCCATCCTACAGCGAAGAAGGGTAAAATCACAACCGCAGAATTATGTCCCATTCAACCGGCCGGCATCTGAAAAGCTGTAGTATCCATCATGACCGAATACTACATGATCCAGCACCCGGATACCCAGGATTCGCCCGGCACTGACAAGGCGGCGCGTACAATCAACGTCCTCACGGCTGGGCGACGGGTCTCCGGAGGGATGGTTATGTATAAAGATAAGCGCCGCGGCACTGTCTCGAACGGCCGGCGCAAAAACCTCCCGTGGGTGAACGACCGATGTGTTCAGGCTTCCTATCGACACCAGCACTTCCCGTATCAGCCTGTTTTTGGAATTAAGATGAATCGAATAGAAATGCTCCCGGCTGCAGGAATAAAAACGCGCTCTATATCGTTGAAATAAGTCATTGCTGTTCGAGAAACGCTCTCCAGCCCTAAAAGGCGCAGAACAGACACGACGCCCCAACTTCACGGCGTAAAAAAGCGACCTTGCCTGATTTGCGGTAACTTTACCGGCTTTGCGGATTTCCTCCAGCGAAGCGTTCGCTATTCCCTGCGCGGAGCCGAAATGAAGAAGCAGGCGACGGGAAGCCACTTGCGCCGCTGCGCTATTGTCTCCACGCCTCAACAGATTGGACATCAAATCCAGAATATCTTGACCATTTTCCCGGGAGGAATCTTCCAGTCTATTCATAAACAAACCACTGTAAACGCATTCCCTTTTGTAGACTCAAATGGGGCCTGCGGAAAGACAGACGCAATCGACAGCAACGGCCCTTGAAGTTAAAATGACTGAAGGCGGGAATTTACTAAAAAAATCGACTGGAAAAATTCAACTCTGGGTCCACAAGGCGGAATCGGGAAGGATTAGGATTCCGAAACATGTCGAGACGGGCGGGTAGCCAGCACGGTTGCGGCATAGAATGAGAAACGGCCTATCGGGCTGTTATATCGCCAATCCGCCGTCCACCTGAATAACCTGTCCCGTTATATAGCCTGCATCGTCCGAAAGAAGGAATGCCGCTATGGTTGCAATTTCCTCCGCTTTACCGAACCTTCCGAGAGGGATATTCTTTAAAATCTGCAATTTGTAGTATTCTGAAAAATTGCATGTCATAGCGGTTTCAACGAATCCCAAAGCCAGGGCATTCACCCTGATATTCCGGCCGGCGCATTCTTTGGCCAGGGCTTTCGTTAACCCGACCATTCCGGCTTTGGAGGCGGAATAGTTCACCTGTCCACTCATACCGTGCAGCCCGCTTACCGAGGTGATATTCAGAATGGACCCGGACCGGGCTTTCAGCATTATCGGAGAAACAGCCTTCGATACATTGAAGGCACCCTTCAGGTTTATATCGATAACATCATCCCAGTCCTTCTCTTTCATTCGCAGCAGCAGGGTATCCCGGACAATCCCGGCATTGTTGACGAGATAGTCTATTGAGCCGAACTTTTCTTTCACGTCCTTTACCATATCCATGACCGCCGAATGATCCGCGACGTTCAATTCAAAGGCAAGAGCGCCACATCCCATCGCGGATATCTCTGAAACGAGATTCGCGGCCAATTCCCGGCTCCGGGCATAGTTAAAGGCAATGTTGCAGCCGCGTTCAGCCAGTTTCAGACTGATGGCGCGTCCGATTCCACGGGTGCCTCCTGAAATAATGGCTGTGCGTCCTTGAAAACTCATTTATTTCTTCTAAAACGTTGAATTGACGGTTATCAGGCCGGCTATTGCGACGGTTTCCTTAAAACGGGAAGGGGAACATCAGCCAGCTTGCCAGTATCGATATAACAATAAACGCACACAGCAGAGATAAAAAATATTTTGTGCGCTCACGACCGCTTTTTTTTGCAATAAAGGAAAGGACCAGCGATGTACAAATACTGAAGATCAGCATCAGAACAAAATGATTTTTCATCTCTTCCTGCCCATTGCAATGTCAAAAACGTCCACAACAACCAGCATATTTAAAAGCCCGGCAACATAGAGAAACACGTTTGCATAGTCGTAGGTGTATGCAGTGGAATCGCCCTCACCAAGACCGCTCAGCAGGGCGATCCAGTAAAACAATCCGGAACCGGCATTTGCAATGAATTTCAGCATCGCCGTTATGGTATGAAATTCCGGATTGAACAATCTGCCCTGCAAATATAGTCCCAGCGCAAACAAACACGCGATGCTTCCCAGAAAAACGAGAGCGCGGTCCCATTTTCCTAAAATGGCATGACCCAATCCAGGTATTAAAGCCCCGGCCACACAAACGCTAATGGTCTTACGTGAGATTTCTGCGGTACTTCCCGGTTGATTTTCCATGGGAGCTTTTCGCTCCTGCTGCATTTTCATAGGGTAGGAATCTTACGGAAATGGATTTTGGCAGTCAAGGTGAAAGACCTCCAGGCATAAAATCCGGCTTCCCAATCATCTGCACCGATAGATTTTCTCAAATCTGAAACTATCGTTTAGCTCTTTAAAAGCCGATACCTACAACGATGGCGTGTTTGTTCTTTGAGGCTGTTTATATAGCCCTACCTTCTCTGATGAAAACGTGAGAACAAGAACCGGCACGGAGGCAAATTGACACGGGCTGGAGCCGGCATTTGGCCCGGATCCATGTTTTACAGTTTAAATATTTTTTCGGCTCCGTTAAGAATTACACGGAGGTCAAAAGTACGACCGATATCCGATTGACCAACAGTAAACGGTTTATTCATCCGCCTGTTTTTCAATCCGATACCCTCCCTCTTTCTGACGGCGCATAACAGGAATCCCCATGAATCTTGATACGCTGCTTCGCACTATGGTCAACAAAGGCGCATCCGATATGCACCTGAAAGTTGGATGCCTTCCTCATATCCGTCTCAATGGCGAACTGGTTCCTCTGGGGGACCAGGGAAAGCTGGAGAAAGAAGAATGCCTCATGATGGCGTTCTCCGTCATGAACAACAGGCAGAAGGAACGGTTCCGAGACGCCAGTGAAGTGGACGTCGGGTATGGAGTTCGCGGCCTTGGCAGATTCCGAATGAATATTTTCCAGCAGCGTGGAAATGTCTCGCTCGCAATCCGTGCCATCCCCAGCAATATAATGGGATTCGACGAATTATATCTGCCGAAAGTGGTAGAAAAAATAGCGCGAGAACCCAGGGGACTGATCCTGGTTACAGGAACAACCGGCTCCGGAAAATCGACAACCATCGCCTCAATGCTGGATTATATAAACAAGAACATGATGCGCCACATCATTACTATCGAAGATCCTATAGAGTTTCTTCACACCGATCGTATGAGCCTGATAAGCCAACGCGAAATCAGCGTGGATGCCATCGATTTCGCTTCCTCCCTGCGAAGTTCTCTCCGGCAGGATCCCGACGTTATTCTGGTCGGAGAAATGCGCGATTTGGAAACAATAGAAACCGCTCTGCTTGCGGCGGAAACCGGCCACCTTGTTTTCAGTACCCTTCACACGATGGATGCGGTCGAAACCATCAATCGAATTACAACTGTATTTCCCAACCATCAACAACGCCAGATACGACTTCAGCTCGCCATGGTGCTTCGGGCCGTTGTCTCCATGCGTCTTATAAGAAGATCGGACTCTGCCGGACGTATCCCGGCTATTGAAATTATGCGCACGACGGAGTATATCCGTAGCTGCATCCTGGATCCTGAAAAAGTAAAACTGTTCCGGGAGGCAATAGCGGCCGGCACATCCGAATACGGCATGCAGACTTTCGATCAGTCGATTTACGAGCATTACCAGGCGGAACGTATAACCCTTGAAGATGCGCTTAATTATTCGACCAATCCCGAGGAGTTCAAGCTGCGGGTTCAGGGTATTTACACAACGAAGGACGCGGCGATTGAATCGATGGAGCAGGAAATGATCAAATAGCCGCTCCAAATACCCGGCTGGTCCGACAATCAAAAAATGCATTCGCCTGCCCCGTAATCCTGTGCCGCGACCCATAAAGCAGCAAAAGCTTATTTGTAACGGACCAGGGAATCCCGGTGGACTCAGAGTTGGAAAAAAAGCTTCAGAAAAAAGCAGTGGCGCTTCTTTCCCGGCGCGCTTACAGTCGGGGTGAAATCCGCCAAAAGCTTCTAAAAATTGCGGATGAGCCGATGGTGGAAATTGTCCTGGACCGCCTCGAACAACTGAAGCTTCTCAACGACCTCGATTACGCGTATAATTTTGCATTTTACCGCATCGGTCGGGAAGGATGGGGCCCCGAAAAAATTCGCAGGGCTCTCTATAACCGCCAGGTTTCGGATTCAAACATAGCCACGGCGCTCGATCAAATTCGTTCGCTGGTAGGCGATCACTACGCTCTGGCAGATTATTTAAAAAAATATTTCGGGAAAAAGGGAATGCCCGAGGATTTGAACAGCGCACGGAATCTCGTTTCCCATCTGCGCCGTCGAGGCTATCATCGGAACAGCATCATCAGCGTATTGAAAAATATGCTTCCCTCAGAATTGATGCGTTATTTTGAAACGGGAGACTGAATTGACCAGCAGCAATACGATACGCCAATCCTTTTTAAATTATTTTGAGCAAAAAGCCCATACCGTTGCACCCAGCTCTTCACTGATTCCCTTTAACGATCCGACTCTGCTTTTTACAAATGCCGGAATGAATCAATTCAAGAACATTTTCCTCGGCAATCAGACGGCTCCCTATAATCGGGCCGCAACCAGCCAGAAATGCATGCGAGTCAGTGGAAAACACAACGATTTTAAGGATGTCGGGCACTCCAGCCGGCATCATACCTTTTTTGAAATGTTGGGCAATTTCTCCTTCGGAGATTATTTCAAGAAAGATGCAATCCACTTTGCATGGGAACTCCTTACAAAAGTGTTTAATCTGGATTCCAAACGTCTCTGGGTGACGGTCTATAAAAAAGACGATGATGCTTTTAATATCTGGCATACACAGGAAAGGATTCCAGCGGAGAAAATTTTACGACTCGGCGAGGCGGACAATTTCTGGGCAATGGGAGATACCGGCCCCTGCGGTCCCTGTTCCGAACTCCATTATGACCTGGGACGAAGCCCGCTCAAGGATCACGGAGAATGCGACCTGACATGTTCCTGCGGCCGCTGGGTTGAGGTGTGGAACCTGGTTTTCATGCAGTATAACCGGGATCCCGAAGGCAAGATGAATCCCCTGCCCGCGCCATCGATCGACACGGGAATGGGATTTGAACGCATAACGACGATACTGCAGAATAAAACTACAACTTACGACACCGATCTCTTTATTCCTTTGATCAACGCGGTGTCTGAAATATCCGATATCAAATACGGGAGCGATCCGAGCGACGACGTTTCGATGAAAATCATTGCGGATCATGTTCGGGCCGCCACTTTCGTGATTGGAGACGGCCAGTACCCCGGAAATGACAAGCGCGGATATGTCCTTCGGAAGATTATGAGGCGGGCCATCGTCCACGGAAAACGACTGGGTATCGAAGATCCCTTCCTGTACCGCATTTCAGGCACTGTTGTCGAAACAATGAAAGCCGCATACCCGGAACTCGTTCAAAGCAGAGATACCATTGCACGGGTCATCAAGCAGGAGGAGGATTCCTTTGCCGGTACTTTGGGAGAGGGTTTGAAAGATTTCAATGACCGTGCAAAAAACATTAAAGCTATGGGCTCTCGCACACTGCCGGGAGAAGAAGCGTTCTTTTTATACGATACCCGGGGACTGCCGATTGAAATCATTGAAGATCTCGCCATGGAAAACGGCCTCGTCGTCGATGAGGCCGGATTCACAAAGGCTTTAGAAAAACAACAGGAACGTTCCCGCCGGGATTATTTATCGGGCAAAGTTAATGAACAGGTCGCCCAATCCTTTTTTGACGGTAAAACCAGCTTTGTAGGTTACGGAATTTCAGGTCCGGTGAAAGCCACCGTCCGCGCGATCATCGTGGATGGAAACCGTACGGACCGTATCGAAGCCGGCAAGAAAGGCGAACTGATACTTGATGCGACCCCTTTCTACGCCGAAGCCGGCGGCCAGGTCGGCGATACCGGATATCTGGTTAAAAGCGAAGGCAGCGCCCGTGTCGACAATACCGCCTATCAAGGTACGGCTATCGCCCATCATGTGGAGTTGGAAAAGGGGAGCCTGCAGTCAGGCGATGAGGTGGACGCTATTGTAGACCTTGATAACCGGTATCGCACCATGAAAAACCACACGGCGACACACCTTCTCCAGGCGGCATTGCGCAAAGTTCTTGGAGACCACGTAAAGCAGGCCGGTTCCCTGGTCTCTCCCGATCGTCTCAGGTTTGACTTCGTTCACTATGCTCCGCTGACCATGGCTGAAATTCGAAAAATTGAGGATTATGTAAATGAATGCATCTGGAAGAATACAGACGTCGTAACAACAACCATGGATTTAAACAGCGCCATGAAATCGGGCGCCGTCGCACTCTTCGGCGAAAAATACCAGGAGAATGTCCGCGTTGTCGAGGTGCCGGGTTTCAGCAAGGAACTTTGCGGCGGAACCCATGTGACCGCGACCGGATCCATAGGACTTTTCAAAATAATAAGCGAAGGGGGAATTTCCGCCGGAATTCGGCGTATCGAGGCTTTAACAGGCCCGGCTGCTTTCGAACGGTTTCGCTCCAGCGAACGGATTCTTGATGGTCTTCATACGGACCATAAGGTATCCAGACATGAAATCGATGCCTTTATCACCAAACTGCAGGGCAACATCCGGGAGTTGCAGCGTCAGAACCTGGAACTAAAAGCCCGGTCCGCCCGAGCCAATATTACGGATATGCTGGAATCCGCCAGACAAATTCATGGAATCAGGGTTTTGTCCGCCCAGGTTCCATCCATTGACCGAGCGGGACTCAGAAACCTTGCCGACGAGTTGAAACAGAAAATTGGCTCCGGAATTGTCATCCTCGGGACCGATCAGGAGGGGAAAGCCGCCTTGGTTGTTATGGTAACTGGAGATATCAGCAAGAAGGTACCGGCCGGTCGAATCATTAAAAAAATCGCCCACCTGGTTAACGGCGGCGGGGGCGGAAAACCTGAATTGGCGGAAGCTGGGGGTAAAGATTCCACAAAATTGGCCGATGCAATCGAATACGGCTACTCAGTTGTTGAAGAATTTATGAGTGGTGAATGTTGAGGAATATAAAAACTGTCTATGAATACCGGAAAACTGTTGAATATCGCCATAGGCACCTCTTTTGGCCCTGTCTCCATTCCGGTTCGGAGGCTTTTTCCCGGCACTAATTGACAAAACACCCGATGCAGCTAAAAAACGTTATACCATTCTTTTTGTTATCCATAATGATCCCGGCCGCGGGGCAGGTCTCAAAAGGAGAGGAATTCTACTCCTACCTTGACGAAAACGGCGCTCAGGTTTTTACCAATATACCGCCCGGCCCCGGAGAGTCTGTATCACACCTTACCGCCAAAACTCAATATGGAGCTCAATATTCACATACCCCCACCGAAAAACCCAAGTCCGACTCCAACCAATTCGATTCGATAATCCATAAATATGCCAATTATTATGATTTGGATCCTTCATTAATACATTCAATAATTGCCACGGAATCGGGCTTCAATCCCAATGCTGTTTCCTCCAAGGGGGCTCGTGGGCTTATGCAGTTGATGCCCGCAACAGCCGAGCGGTTAGGCGTGAAAAACAGCTTTGATCCGGAGCAGAACATCCAAGCCGGGGTGCGACATTTTCGTTCCCTGATGAATACATTCAACAATAATCTGGATTTGAGTCTTGCTGCCTACAACGCGGGAGAAAACCTTGTCCGGCGTCTGGGCAGGGTTCCCGGGTATAAAGAAACGATTCATTATGTCCGGTCCGTGACACGCCGATACAGAGAGAGACGGGGAAACGCGCAGGGACAGGAAACCCTTGCCGCATCCACGACATATCGGTATGTCGATGCCAAGGGAGTGCTGCATTTAACCAACATTCCCCCGACTCGTTAATTCCGGCGATGTGTATGTCCGGTAAAAAAAACAGTCTGTTTAGCCGATTAATATGTTTTATAAATAAAGTGCCTTCCTTTTCAAACGACCGGAGTCATTCTTCATTATACAGTAAATAAACAATAGTATGACAGTGGAGGCAAACCGCAAACACCTTAATTATCAATAAGTTCTATCAATATAACCTTGACTTTAAATTTCGATACCTTTATGATTCGACGCATGAATCACGGCAGATGCGGATCCGGCAACAAGAGCGCACCGGCCTGCCTCATCCTCTTCACTATTATTTCCGTTTTTGCGGTTGAGGCCGGTCAATGGGATACTGCAGGTGCACAGCATGCATTTGCGGAAGCAGAAAAAGAATACGATGCATTAAAGCAGCGGGATGCTGCTTCCGTTTCCGAATATCTGCATTGTGCCAGAACCTACCGGTCGGTATATACCAGGGATCCCCATCACCCCAGCTCCGCGGATGCTGTTTATTGCGAAGGACTTCTATATCAGAAAATGGGGGATCTGTTTGACAGGCAGGAGTATTATCACCTGGCGGTAAAGCGTTTTAATTTTCTTGTATCGGATTACGGCGGAAACAATAACTGTTCGGACGCCCTGTTGCGGATCGGAGACATTTGCGCTAATAAACTGAACGATACAACCAAGGCGCAGGAAGCGTACCGGATCCTCAAAACTCAATACGGCTATACAAAGATACAACTTACTAAAACCGATTCCACGGCCTCACCCAAAAAGATCCCTGAACAGAAGTCGGCTGAAAAGCAGAAGGAGAACAGCCGAAAGGGGAAAAAGACGACGATACGCAATATTCGTCACTGGTCGTCCAGAGATTATACGCGTCTGGTCATCGATATGGATTCAGACGCCCGCTATGAAAAAGCGCTTCTTCACAATCCCAAACGCATGTACTTTGATATTACCGACGCAACCTTAAAGGATGGCTTGCATAATCGCACCTTCTTCATACAGGATAAATTCATTAAACAGGTAAGGATTGCACAGTACAGCCCGGACACGGTTCGAATAGTGCTTGATTTTTCCAATTTCAAAGCCTACTCGGTATTCAATCTTCAGAACCCTCCCAGGATAGTGATCGACCTGCATAACCACCCGGGGGAACAGGCCAAAACCACAAAACCGAAACCGGCGACATCGATATCGCCGGAAACCTCCAAACCATCCGAGAGGGAGTTCCCTTCCAGGCAGGGCATGGATTCCAAGGAGACTTCTCGAGAGAAGCCCTCTAAAGCCGCCTCTGAAAATAAAGAAACACAACCGCTCAGCGGGAAAAAAGTCCTGCTTTCCGAACTGATCCTGAAAGACCTTCCCGATACTCCACGGGCCGCGGAACCGACAAGCCACGGCAAACAAACCCTTACGCGCATGCTTGGATTGAAAATCGGACGCATTGTTCTCGATCCGGGACACGGAGGGCACGACCTCGGCACAGTAGGCCCCGGGGGATTACTTGAAAAAGACCTGGTCCTTTCTCTGGCCTTTAAGCTTAAAAAAATGCTGGAGCAGAAACTCGGGGCGGAAGTAATCCTTACGCGGGATAAGGATATCTTCGTTTCCCTTGAAAAGCGCACGGAGATAGCCAATCAGCATCGAGCGGATCTATTTATTTCGATCCATGCCAATTCAAGCCGCCATCGATCCATCAGCGGCGTGGAAACATACTATCTTGATTTCGCAGAAACGGACTCGGAACGCGAAGTGGCCGCCCGTGAAAATGCAGGTGCCGGCAACAGCATCAGCGATCTTGAAAACCTGGTCAAACAGATCACCCGGGCAGATAAATCCACCGAATCGAAGGAACTCGCCTCGGTGATCCAAAAAAGCCTCTACCAGAAAGCCCGAACGATCTTTTCATCCACCCGTAATCGCGGTGTTCGACGAGCGCCTTTTGTAGTGCTGATCGGGGCCAATATGCCATCGGTTCTGACGGAAGTGGCTTTTATCAGCAACCCGACCGATGAAAAACTTCTGAATAAAGAGAAAAATCGTGATCAACTGGCTGACGCGCTGTTTTCCGGGATTGAAGGTTACATGAAGAAGCTGGGAAGCTATCCTATCGCGTACCGGACAATCCAAAATAAATGAAAACCCTTACTCTCCTCTTTACCATATGCCTTGCGACCATACCCGCGATCGCACAAATTGAACTTGTTGCCGACAATTATTTCCCTGCGGAATTCGAGTTCGAGGAATTACAGAGCATTGCGTCTGAAAACCGTATTACCGATCCGGGCGGATTAGTTGACATTGAAAACGGAAAACTGATCGCGGACGTTGGCTTCGACAGCTATAAACAACGCATATATAATGTGAAAAATTCAAGAACACTTTCCATAGAAGTGTTGTCTCTTCTGGATACCCGCGCGGCCTACTCGCTTCTGACCCTTCTCAGGACGTCCGACATTCAAGAAGGCCCTCCCGGAGACGCATTCGTCTCCGCCCCCGGACGGTTACTCTTTTGCCACGGGCGGAGATGGGTTCGCATCCTGGGACACGGAATCTCCGATGCGCTAATCCGGCGCGTAGCCGGGTCGGTCAGCAATCGGATAGGCCCACCCGAAAAGAAGCTTCCCTCCTTGATTTCGCTTTTTCCCGAACACGGCCTGGATATTTCAACCATTCAATATTTCCCAGGATCCAAGCCTTTTGAATCCTTCGGGAAGGAAACTTCAGAGAGCATCATTCAAGTTCTCTCCGATATGGAAATAGCCCGCGCTCGTTTTTTCATTAAAAATCAGTCGGGCACTCTTTCCCTGTTGAAATTCCCTACGCACCAGATTGCAGAGGAATATTTCAGCGAACTTTCCAGGACAGCGCCCTCCTATGAAAAAGAGGCAAGATCGTACTTCCGTAGAATCGGCCCCCTGCTGTGCGTTCTTGAAGGTTCTTTCAGTCCCGACACCGCAAACGTTATCCTGAATCCCATTCAATACAGCTACACCGTCCAGTGGATTTACGATAAAAATTCCAAGCCCGCCACGGTCTGGGGAATTCCCGTCAGCATCCTCGGCTCCACGGTGCTGGCATTTTTCATTGTTGTTCTGACCTGCAGCTTTTCCATTTTAGCCGGAATCGGACTCGCTGCATGCAGGCTTCTAATGCGTCAATTTTTTCCAAAAAATCCTTTGGATAATCCAAAAAGAACCGACATTACCAGGTTGAAACTACCATGAAAGCAGAACAAATTCGTAAAGTCCCGCTGTTTTCTACTTTGACGGATGAAGAATTCAACGCGTTACAGCATATATTTATACAACGATCCTATCGTAGGAATCAGATTATCTTCATGGAAGAAGAGACGGGAAATTATATGTATCTGGTACTCACCGGGAAGGTCAAGGTTGCCAAATCGACTTCTTCCGGCAGAGAAACCATCCTGGCCATTCATAAAGCCGGCGATTTTTTCGGCGAGATGTCCCTGCTGGATGGCAAAACCTCCCCTGCAACCGTTTCCGCGATGGAAGATTCCAAGATAATTTCAGTCAGCGGCACCGACTTTCATAAATACCTTATGAATAACGAGAAAGTCCTGCTGCAAATCATCAATGTGTTGTGCACACGTCTCCGCCAGGTCTGGCAGAAGCAAAGCTTAAGTTCCAGCAAAGCCGACGCCAGAATCCGTATGGGAATTTATGATCTGGCTCAACGACACGGAGTACAGGACGCACACGGAACGATCATTGATCTTAAAATAACGCACCAGGAACTTTCTGAAATGGTTGGAACTTCAAGGGAAACCGTCACCCGGGTTATAGCCCGTCTCCGCGAAGAAGGCATTCTTGAAGTAGACCAGCGCCGCATGACGCTGCTGGATCCCCAGGCGCTGTTAAAAGAATAGCCGAACAGCCTGCAGGATCGTCCTCCTGCGGGCAGTCCACGTGAAGAGGCATGCTTCAGGAAATTCAACTTTTTTGATATAGTTTCTATTCGAACAGTTCGGCTTCCTGCCATTTGCGGACGGAATTAATCAGGTAGATATTACTGAAATTTTTGATGTCGGAAACATGAAGAACGCGTTCCCGGACTTTTCCCTGTTCGAGCAACCAGGCGCGAAAAACACCTCCGAGAAGTCCTGCTTCCACCGGGGGCGTATAGAGCTCTCCGGCAATTTCCACTACAATATTCGCGACGCTCGACTCCGTTAACTCCTGACGTTCATTCCATAACAAAACATCGTCGCAATCGGGACACGCCAATCGCGCTGATTCGTAGATATGGCGGGAAGTAGTCTTATGGTAAAGAAAAATATCCGTTGAGTTCACCGGCTTTGCGGCTATTTTCACCTTCACGCGCTTCGGCGATTCTTCAGGAATCAACGGCAAGAACTGGATTTCGATGGAACCATTCCGATCGACCAACAAACGAACCTTCCGATCCGCCTCTCCAAAAACAGAAGCCTTCGCATGCAGGGCGTCTTTTATATTCTGAATATCAGCGGGATAATCAAAATATCGGGCCGAATCCTCCAGCCGCTTCATATGATATTCCAATAAAAAATATCCCTCATCCGGTGTCCACAACAAGGATTCCAGCAGAGAGAAATCAGGCTGCTGTAATGTAAGAACGCGTGCTTTCAGTATGGCCTCGGTGTATTCCTCTTTGCTGGCCGAATCCCACACGATGCCTCCTCCGGTGCCGTATTCCGCCGTTGCATTCCATCGATCGACCACTGCCGTCCTGATGGCGACATTGAACTGAGCGCTGGGCTCCGGACCGATATATCCTATACAGCCTGTATAAATGTTTCGACCCGACTGTTCGAGATCGGCAATTATGCGCGTGGTCCGGATCTTGGGAGCGCCGGTTATCGAAGCGCAGGGGAAAAGTGCAGCCATGATTTCGGCCAATGATTTTGTGGATTCCGCCCGTATGGTCGAAGTCATCTGCCACAGTGTCGGGTGACGTTCGACCTCAAAAAGTTTTTCCACTTCCACGCTCCCCGCTTCGGCAACGCGACCCAGATCGTTACGTATCATGTCCACAATCATAAGGTTTTCCGCGCGGTTCTTTTCAGAATGATGGAGCCACCGGGCCAGGGATTCATCCTCATGGAGCGTACGCCCGCGTTTAACCGTTCCCTTCATAGGTTTGCAGATCAGTCGACTCCCCCTCTGATCGAAAAACAATTCCGGAGAAGCGGAACATATTGCATAGCGTCCGGTATCCACCCATGCGGCATACCCCGGATTTTGCGCACGCACCATTGAGAGAAACAGATTCCAGGGATCCCCGGAAAACGGGACGTGCAGCTGAAACGTGTAGTTAACCTGATAGGTATCCCCGGATTGAATATGTTCCTTGATTTTGGATATCGCGTTGAAATACCGCGATTTGTTAATGGAAGGCACCCAGTCGCCCATGGAATAAGCCATGAAATCCGGTTCGCGCAGTTGGATTCTTTCCGGAGGTGGGTATAGCCCGAACCAGAGCAATGGAAAATCCGCGGTCGTTTTCGTTCGTATGGCGGGATCAAAAGCCGCGGACGCTTCATAGCTGATAAAACCGGCGGCGTACCGGCCCTGTTCCCTCACCTTCGCCTCAATATCCTGCAGAATCGATTGCACGTCTTCAATTTTTCTTGCCTCTATTACCTGGAACGGATTTTTAAAACGAAGCCATTGCGAAGAGGAATTGTGATGGAGGATAACTTGATCCTGTGTTGTTGCAGCTGTCATATCCACGGGTTGAATTCCCTTATCCGCTGATTAATCATGCACTGAAGAGATGGAAAGAAGGAACGAACCATAAATCCCGCATTGTGAATTGCAGGGGGAGACAAACCGTTCCTTAAGGCAGGGATGCCTCGTTAAACAGGGACCCGACAAAGGCATCCGGAGAAAACTCCAGAAGGTCCTCCAATGATTCTCCCACGCCTATATATCGGACAGGTATGCCGAGTTCCTGGCTGATGCTGAATACAATCCCCCCTTTGGCCGTCCCGTCCAGCTTTGTGATAACGAGCCCGGTGATGCCCGTAAACTTCATAAATTCGCGCGCCTGAGACAAACCGTTCTGCCCGGTGGTCGCATCGATGACCAGAAGCACTTCGTGGGGAGCGCCGGGTATCTTTTTCCCGGCGACACGACGCATTTTTTCCAGTTCCTGCATCAGGTTCTCCTTGGTATGAAGTCTGCCTGCAGTATCGATAATTACAACGTCGCTTTTCCTTGCCGTCGCCGCCGCCAGGGCATCATGCAGCACGGCCGAAGGATCCATGCCGATCCTGCTTTTAACCAGATCAGCTCCGGAACGTTCGGCCCACACGCTCAATTGTTCAATCGCCGCGGGACGGTAAGTATCCGCCGCACACACAAGAACTTTATTTCCATCTTGCGACACCCTCGCCGACAGCTTTCCTATTGTGGTCGTCTTCCCTGTCCCGTTCACTCCGACAACCATCCATACCTGGATAGCGTCGCCCCTCCGAGAAGGTTCCTTTACTTCCTTAACATTCAGAATCGAATAAAGCTGGCTTCTGATCTCTTCCTTTGCCTCCTCCGCCGTCGTCAGGAGCTGTTTCTTTTGCTTCTCACGGATGGCATGCATAATTTTTTCCGTTACCCGCACCCCGAGGTCTGCCGAAAGCAATGTGCCCTCAAGATCGTCGAGCACTTCTTCGTCAATTGTCGGCCGCGAAGAAAGAACCGATTCAATTTTCCCGACGAGATTATCCTTGGTAGCCCCAAGAGCTTCCTTCATTTTCGCGAACAAGCCGGGCTTTTTCCCGTTCCGTTCTTCGGAAGACCGTTTAAATAACATGCATCTCCTTTAATACTGAATTCACGGTTTCAGTTCATACGATTATAAAATGCCTCATATTTCCGGAATAGTTAAGGCAGAGCAGCGTTAGCGGTTCCCCGACTGCATTTATGATACATTTGGGAGAGTTCTTCAATCGGCGACGCCTGACTGGGAATGTTTAATGCGGACATCGCCGGCGACGATGGTTTCCCTGGATCCGTCCTCGTATTTTACCAACAAAGCGCCGATCTCATTGAGGCCGCACGTCACGGCAGAGCGGCGGCGTCCTCCTTTCTCAATCCATATCCGCGCATTCTCCCACATTGTGGAGCAGCGCTTCCAGCTATCCAGTATCTCTCCATACTTTCCTTTTTCGAAAGAAATGTAAACAACTTGAAAATGCTGCAGGAAACCCACAAGAATCTTTCTCCGCGGCACGACCGTTTGCGCCGGCTCATCAATGCAGATAGCGTCATCGGACATTTCAGCCGCGACGCTTTCCCGACGCACGTTGATGCCTACACCGATTACCACTGCCGGATTGTTCTCGTCCGTTATCGTTTCCAGCAGGATTCCCGAACATTTTTTCCCGGAAATCAGTACGTCATTCGGCCATTTGATATCGATATCCAGAGGATGGTCAATAACTTGAGTATCAACAAGATCCTGCAAGGTCCGGACCAGCGCAATGGAAGCACAATGCGTCAGTAAAGGCCAGAAACGGCGCTCCTGCTGGGGCCGGACAATCAACGAATAATACAATCCGGTTTTCGCGGGGGAATACCAGATCCGGTCTCCTCGTCCCCTTCCTTCGGTCTGTTCTTCCGCGCATATCAGGGTGCCGCTTGGTGCACCCATGCGCGCCTGCAACAGGGCTTCCTTATTGGTGGAATCGACCCTCAGAAATCCGTTGACTCTCAGCCCGTCCCATGCCAGATCCGGTGTTTCACGTTGTATCCAATACGGAACAACCTGGTCGTCGTCGAAACGAAGAACAACACGGTCGCTTTCAAGTTCTATACGGAAGCCCCATTGGCGACAAATCTCCAGTTCCTGTGAAACAACCGGGGATCCTCCAAAAAACAGTCCGGCCGTTCCCACATGAGACAGGTCGGTGAGGATATCCGGAATTCGAATATTGGACATGATTATTGAACGGGTAAATATTTTAAATTTGATTGAATTTTCAGGTATCTTTCTTCCAGTTCCTTATATCGGGTTTTATTCTCTGATATTATTTTTTCCGGTGCACGGGACAGAAATTCACTACTGTTCAATTTCCTTTCTATATTCTCAATCTGTTTCTTGATCCGCGCTTCTTCTTTCTGCAGTCTTTCCCTTTCCGCCACCACGTCAATCGCGCCCTTAATATCCAGGCCGAATTCCCCAAGCCGCCATACACCCCGAAGCATCTCCGCCGGCAACGAGTTCGAGAATTGAACCGATTTAATCTTCGCCAAAGTAAGAACCTTTTCGAGGTTCCTTTCCACCAGATCTTTGTCGTCGTCCGACGGAATGTGAAGCGTTGCATCCAATAGCCGCCTGGGATCGATGTTCATCTCTGCACGCAAAGAACGGATCTCGCTGATCAATTCCATCAGATCCTGCATTTTCTGAGCCGCCTTGGGATACTCCCTTGCCTCTCTGAAAACGGGATAGGCCTGAACCATAATGGAATCGCCCCTATGGGGAATTTTCTGCCAGATTTCCTCGGTTAAGAACGGCATAAACGG
Source organism: Acidobacteriota bacterium (assembly GCA_016934295.1). Taxonomy (GTDB): domain Bacteria; phylum Acidobacteriota; class UBA6911; order UBA6911; family UBA6911; genus UBA6911. The sequence continues at coordinate 24,859 of JAFGTD010000019.1, read as the reverse complement.
ATGAAGGATCCGCAAGGCGGAATCGACAACGTGAATCAGGATCTTGGAACGGAATTCCCTTTCCTTTACGGGCGCTGCGGGATCGGTAAGAATCGGCTTCGCCAGTTCAATATACCAGTCGCACAACTCATGCCAGATAAACTGGTATATCAGGGCTGAAGCTTCATGGAAACGATACTTTTCAAGGGATTCCGAGACTTCCGTAGAAACACGGTTCAAACGATGCAGAATCCAAAGATCCTCGATGGGTAGGCTTTCCCGGCTATTTTTAAGAAGGCTGTCGATTTCATCCGGATCGACATAGGAATCCTCTTTCGCCAGGTTCATGAGAACAAAGCGTGCCGCGTTCCAGACTTTATTTGCGAAAGCGCTGTAACCTTTCATCCGGTCGGACGAGAAAGGGATGTCCGTTCCCGGAACAGCCATCGATGAGAGTGTAAAGCGCACGGCGTCGGCTCCGTACTGATCGACAAGTTCCAGCGGTTCGATGATATTCCCTTTTGTTTTACTCATTTTCTTCCGGTTGGCATCGCGAACAATTCCGTTAATGTGCACTTCCCGGAAAGGAACTTCGCCCGTGAATTTGAGTCCCATCATAATCATTCGAGCTACCCAGAAGAAGATAATGTCCGGACCCGTAATTAATGTATCGGTCGGATAATAGGCTTTAAGATCTTCCGTTTTATCGGGCCAGCCCATTGTTGTAAAAGGCCAGAGGGCGGAACTGAACCATGTATCCAGAATATCGCTCTCTTCGCGCAGAGGCCCCGCGCATTTGTCGCATTCTGACGGTGTGGAGCGGGATACGACGATGTGGCCGCACGCATCGCAATACCAGGCAGGTATGCGGTGCCCCCACCAGAGCTGTCGTGAGATGCACCAGTCATGGATGTTGTACATCCATTCAAAATAACGCTTTTTGAAAATGTCCGGGATAAACCGGATTTTCCCGCTTTCGACAGCCTCAATGGCCGGCTTTGCAAGAGAATCGACCTTCAGATACCACTGCAGGGATATTTTGGGCTCTACCACCGTGGAACAGCGATCACAATGCCCGACGTTATGGACGTGGTCCTCCGTCTTCAAAACAATATCTTCCGCCGCAAGCTGATCCAGAAGTTTCTTTCTGCAGGCATATCGATCCATCCCGCTGTAAATCCCGGCCGATGCCGTCATGATGCCGCCGTCGTCAATCACCGTTATCCGGTCCAGACCATGGCGCTTGCCGGCCTCATAATCATTCGGATCATGCGCCGGCGTCACCTTGACGACTCCGGTACCGAATTCCCGATCGACAAAAGAATCCGCAACAACGGGAATTTCCCTGTTCATCACCGGTAAAAGGACCTTCTTCCCTACCAGATGCCGGTACCGTTCGTCCTCCGGATGTACCGCGACCGCTGCGTCTCCAAGCATGGTTTCCGGCCGCGTTGTGGCGACGCTGACATATTCCGTACTTCCAATCACGGGATATTTAAGGTGCCACAGTTTTCCATTTTCGGATTCGTAGACAACTTCCAGGTCGGAAATAGCCGTCTTGCAGCGAGGGCACCAATTGACGATATACTCGCCCCGATAAATCAAGCCTTCCTCGTACAACCGGACAAACACTTCAACAACCGCACGTGAAAGCCGGTCATCCATAGTGAAACGTTCACGACTCCAGTCGCAGGACACTCCCATGCGCCGCATCTGATTAAGGATTGTCCCTCCGCTGGTCTTCTTCCACTCCCAGGCGAGCTTCAGGAATTCTTCCCGGCCGAGATCGAAACGATTTTTGTTTTTTTCGCTTAGTTGTTTGTCGAGGACATAATGCACCGCGATACTGGCATGGTCTGTTCCCGGCAGCCAGAGGGTATTGTATCCCCTCATTCGCTTCCATCGCACAAGGATATCGTGCAGCGTATGCTGCAATGCATGTCCCATATGAAGAGACCCGGTCACATTGGGAGGCGGGATTACAATCGAAAAACGCGGATTCCCGGCCGTATTGTCGGCGAAGAAATAATTCTTTTCCTCCCAGAAGAGATACCACCTTTTCTCGACCTCTTTCGGGCTGTAAGATTTGGCAAGGGGCTCGCAGGACATTTAAAACCTCTATTTCATGATATCAGGCCGTAGCGGTCCTCTTTATGCATATGACCGGCAGCAACGGCAGATACGCGCTGGTGATATCGGATAAAAGGTGGAATTTTATTCCAAATACAGGGGCCCGTCCAGTATACATTTCCAGCCCGCGCTTATCACTGGCCCGCATTTCCCACAAGGTTTCGTGGCGATCCGGCTGAAAAATATGGGGGGGTGACCATAACGACACGACTGAGCGGATGAACGCCGACGGGCTGCATACTCAAACAACCTGTAATGCATCTACAATTCCCGGGAGTGCAGTTTTTCTGTATAAAGCGGGCAGAGGCAAGCTTTCCCTCTTGCCGGAATGAGAAAGAGGGTATTGTTTCCGGTTTCCCGTTAACCGGACTTGTTGCTTTCTTCGATCGACCGTTTAATTAAAATTTCAGAGAGTTCCGGAACCACTTCCCAGGCTATTTCACTGATAATGTCCGCCGACATTCTTTCCACGACTTTTTCTACTATCTTATCCAGCACTTCATCGGGCAACTGATCTGCGGAAACGGCCGGAGGCATTGAGGGAGAGCCTCTCAGGGCATCCGAGCCTCCGAACGACAGGGACTTTGATTCCATTTTACGCTCTGCAGCCGCAACGGAACCTTCATCAAAAACATCCAGGACACGGTCGGTTCCGAGAAAAGAATCCCAGGCTTGTCTGGTTACCGGGATTTTTGCATTCGGGACTCCTTCATTCGGCGCAGCGGCACTGGATGCTTCTGCAACTTCGGCATTAAGGTTTGCTTCGGATTCTTTCTCCGGCGACATGGTATTCCTCCCGACCTGTTTCTGGACGACGTCGATGAGTTCGGAGGTATCAAAAGGTTTCGTCAGCCAGGCAGCGCACCCTGCGCGAGATGCTTCCGCCTCATCGAAGGGCTCGAATGTTCCCACTAAAAGGACAACCGGAATCGAATCCAGTTCCGGATTATCCTTCATTCTGGCGCATATTTCATACCCGTTGATTCCCGGAAGGCAGACGTCGGCCAATACAATATCCGGACGGAATTTAAGGATGCCGTCCATCGCCGCATCCCCGCTACTGGCGAATTCGACAACGGTCTCCGTATCGGCAAAGGCCAGGCCGATCACTTTATGTATTGTTTGGCTATCATCGGCTACGAACAGTTTCAGAGTCATATTGAGCTCACTGTTTTCAGTTCCAATATAGTATTCGACGTTATGGAAAGGATCCTTTAGATTCTACTCCTCTTCCGGTTGAGTTTCTTCGGAAACCGGCTTTCTGATTTCTTCTATAATATCGATTCCTTCCGGCTTTTCCTCTTCACGCGCGGCCTTTGCTGCCGCCTCTTTGGCAGCCTTCGCTTTTTCGGCCTTTATAATTTCCCTGGCTTCTTCATACCGGTCGGGAGGTCCTATAAAACCCAGAGCTTTTCCGAAGTCCAGGAGCGGTTTCACGGGCGAAAAGCCGTCCTGTTTCCTCATTTTAGCCTCGTTTACCTCTGCAAGATCCGTATTGACCTCCGGAATCGGTTTGCCCATATCAGAGAGCTGCTGTTTTGCCTCTTCGGCAATTTCACTGAAAGGATACTCGGACACAAGTTTATCCAGATATATTTCGGCTTCATCCGGATTATTGCTTTTCAGCAAAGAATCCGCCATTTTGAAAAGAACTTCCGGAGTATTGTAATAGTTCGGATATTTATCCAGGGCGACCAGGTAGCGCCCGACAGCGGCTCCATGGTTCCTGCGTCTGGCGTAGAAATCGCCGATGCCTTCTTCTTTTCGGGCCAGCGCATCCTGAATAATGAGCAGATGCTGCCTGACAATCGGAGCAAAATCGTCATCTGGAAACATTTCCAGGAATTTATACGCCTCCTGTTCGGCCCGTAGCGTATACTGCTGGTCCCGGTCGACCGGCCCCATCATTTTCATATTAGCGGCCACTATTTTCATCTGGGCGTCCGGAGCCTTGGGATGCGCCGGGAAAAAGATAATGAAATCCTTATATTGCTGTTCTGCCTGCAGCCAATTTTGCGTGCCGCCTTCTTCATAGTAAGAATCGCCTATGGCGTAATAGGCATCGGCTGTCATTTCACTGTCAGGGTAGGTATTAATCATGGTCTGCAGCGCCAGACGGGACCGAATATACTGTCCCTTGTCCAGGAAGGTGGTTCCGGTCTCAAACAGGGTTTGATCGGGAGGCACAACGCTTTTTTGAAGGCTGGCGCTTTTTTGAGTACACCCCCAGCAAAACAACAGGAGGATGCACAAAAAACATGAACGTACCGTGTATGTCATCGCCTGATTTCCTCTGTCTCCATTTATCGCAGTGTCGGCAGGAACACATTTCGGAAAATGGAACTATACTATTTCCGGTATTTTAACGTACTGTCCCGCAATTTTCTTCATCTCCAGAATCGCTTCCGCCGCGTCCTCCCGGCTGAAGATTGCGGATCCTGCCACTATAATGTCCGCCCCGGCGTCGAGAACTTTGGACAGGTTGCCGGCATCGATACCGCCGTCTACTTCGATTCGTCCCCGATAGGCGTCTGACTTGGCCAATCGTTTAAGCTTCCTGATTTTTTCCAAAGTCGACGGAATGAACTTCTGCCCGCCGAATCCCGGATTCACGGTCATGATCAACACATAATCAAGCAGGTGCAATACTTCGTCCAGCGAACCCACCGGGGTTGCCGGATTCAGCGCGACCCCGGCCTGCACTCCCTTTTCTTTCAGGAAATTCAGCGTTCGATCCAGATGTCTGTCCGCTTCCACATGAACCGAAATCCAATCGGCCCCGGCCCGAATGAAATCTTCTAGGAAATTTTCCGGGCGCTCAATCATCAAATGCACATCCAATAGCATGCGTGTGCTTTTACGAATCGAAGCCACCACCGGTGGACCGATTGTAATATTTGGTACAAAATGGCCGTCCATTACATCAAGATGAAGAATATTCGCTCCGGCATTTTCGACCTTGTTGATTTCATCAGCCAGCCGAGTAAAATCGGCTGCTAATATTGACGGTGCGATTTCTATTTTTGTTCCCAATTTTCTGATCCACCTTCCGGAAATTTATTCGCTGAAGGGTAACACAGCGAATAGACCGATTCAAGAAGCGCCCCTTCTAAAGTTTTGAACGGCAATAACTTGTGTTATTCCTGCGTTCGAGAATCCTGCCCTGTCCCATTGTGGGCGACACCGTTGTGCGGAAACTTCAAACAACCTTACGGGGCGGACCGATTCAGCGGCACCGTACCATGGTCGCGGCAAAAAAACCGTCCCAAATTCGCGCCCCGGGAAATGTGCGAACCATTCCGTCAATGCCGGTCCAGGCTTGAATTCCTTCGGGGAAAACAGGCTTTTCAATACGAAAGTCCGGATTCCCGTCCAGAAAGCTCTCTACCACCAGCTCGTTTTCCTCCGGTTCGGTCGAGCAGGTGGAATAAAGCAACCTGCCTCCAAAACGGACATTCTCCGATACGGAACGCAGGATATTCAATTGATTTTTCTGAAGCAACGAAAAATCCGACTTGCGAAACCGCCACTTGATTTCAGGATTTCTTCTCAGGGTTCCAAGCCCCGAACAGGGGGCGTCCACAATAACAGCATCAAAAGACCGTCGAAACGGCGCGGGCAGACCGGCATCCGCCACTATGACGCCACATTTCCCCCCGCTGCAATCTTTTACGGAATCCACAACTCTGCGTATTCTTTTCCTGCTCCTGTCGCTGGCCACCACCATGCCCGTTTCCCCGACCTTGCCGCACAGGATCGCGGCCTTCCCTCCGGGTGCCGCGCAGGCATCCCACACGGTCCATCCGCGTATATCCCCAAGCAGATGCGGGATCAACTGGGACGCTTCATCCTGATAAGCAACCCGAACTGAGCGGCCCTGTTCATTAATATCGGGCTTGGATTCCAGCAAAAAAGCTCCCGGGACAAGATCCGAAGGCTGAACATTGAAGGAAAATTGTCCGCCGTCGGGTTTCACTCCGAGGCGCAGAAACGGACGAGGCGGAAGGTTCAGGGAAACCGCATATTCTTCGGCCGCATTCTCTCCATAACGGCTTGCCCATCGTTTCCAAAGCCATCGTGGAAGCGATACCCGGATCCATTTTGGTGCGTTCTGAAGACACCCCGGCTCTTCCCATGGTCGGCTGCGCGCCAGGTGCCTCAGAACACCGTTCAGAAAGCGGTCGATGCCGCGCTTTAGATTTTTCTTTGCCAATTCCACGGCATCGTTTACCACCGCATGATCCGGAATCCGATCCGTGTGCCACATCTGGTATAAGCTCATGCGCAGCAGAATCCGGGCTTCCACTTCGACATCCGCCCAGGGCCTGGAACTTATCCCGGCAAGCAGATAATCCAGGCGGGACTGCCATCGGAGGGTACCGTATACAATTTCCGTAATCAAATGACGGTCACGGGCATCGACCGTTTCCATAATCTCTGAATTCAGTGCGTCATCACTGAAAATTCGATTGTGTTCAATTTGCTGCAGGAGGCTGTAACCAATCTGTCTTGCAGGTGAAATCACAATGCTTGTTGTCCGATAATATTCATTAACTTGTGAGAATTGCGGTCCTAGTCGTGAAAAAGAGGATCCCTGGGACGCAAATGCACTCCGCCGACAAATTCGCGGCCCGTTATACGTTTTCTGGAGGGTTTTTGAAGCTCTGTTATCTCCAGTACGCTTCTTTCTCCGCATAGAACCCGCAAGCCGAGTTTCGAGATTCCAAGAAACGTCCCCGGAGCTCCGACAGTAACGGAATTCTCTGTTTCCGGAATACTGCTCCATATCCGCACCTGCTCGTCGCGGAAAAACGTAAAGGCGCCCGGCCATGGATTCATGGCCCGTATATGGTTGTGGATCCTCCGTGCATTTTCATCCCACTCAATCCGGGCATCTGTTTTTGAAATAGCGGGCGCCCAGGATACCAGGCGGTCATCCTGCGGCACCGGCACAACAGAACCGCCCAGATACTTTTCCATTGTTTCTATCAACAGTTCCGCGCCCGTTACTGACAGCTCCTCCTCCAAACCACCCCTTGTCACCGTCGTTGATATCGGAACCTTCTTCTGCATCAGAATCGGGCCTGCATCAAGCTCTTCCTGCATAATCATGATTGTTACTCCGGTAACGGAATCTCCGTTCCGGATTGATTGGGCGATGGGAGCAGCGCCTCGATATTTTGGGAGCAGCGAAAAATGAATATTCAGCGGCGCTAGACGTGCAGCCTTCAGGAACCACGAGGGAAGAATCTGGCCGTACGCGGCAACGACGAGAAAATCGGGATTCAGGCCTTCAATTATTTTCCTGTTCTCTTCCCGGCGAATTTTCCCCGGCTGAAAAACCGGTATACCGTTCTTTTCGGCGAAAACTTTAACGGGGGCCGGCTTCAATTTATGGCCGCGCCCGGAAGGACGATCCGGTTGCGTAAAAACAGCGGCGACATTGTAAGAATGATTGAGAAGGTATTTAAGTGGCGGAACGGCTATTTCCGGGGTGCCCAGGAAAACGACACGCATGGTCTACCATTCACCGGCTTTGGCCAGTTTTTTGATTTTATTCCGGATCAGACCGCGTTTCAAAGCGCTTAAGTGATCGATAAAAAGAACCCCGTTCAGATGGTCTATTTCATGACAGAAGCATCGCGCGAGAATCCCCTCGGCCTCGAAGGTAATTTCTTCCCCTCGGAGGTCCTGGCCTTTAACAACCAATTTCATGGGACGTTCGACGTTCTCACTGAAATTCGGGATGCTCAGGCAGCCTTCTTCACCCGACTGCTTACCTTCGGAGGAAATGATTTCGGGATTACAGATTACGATGATTTTTTCCTTATCCTCGCCTATGGAAGGATCGATTGTAGCCAACCGGACATTGATCCCTATTTGAGGCGCGGCCAATCCAACACCGGAAGCCCCATACATTGTCTCCATCATATTCTTTACAATGTCTTCAAGTTCCCCATTGAAGTTCTGGATGGATTCGCTGACCTTCCTCAGCTCGGGCGCTCCCAGTTTCAAAATCGGAATAATCATAACTATATAATTTTAATAACGATAGTATTGATTGTAAAGGGTCAAAATTCTTCCAGAAGATTTATATAATTCTTGAAATTGCCTTCAATTTCGCGGATGGAGTCTCCACCGAATTTTTCCAAAAATACGTCCGCCAGAATGTACGAGAGCATGGATTCCGCAACAACACCTGCAGCCGGCACGACGCAGGTGTCGCTTCTTTCAAAAGCGGCCGCGGTCTCCTGCTTATTTTCGATATTTACGGATTTTAGAGGCTTGCGCAGGGTCGGAATCGGCTTCATATGTACCCTCACACGGATATCTTCACCGTTGCTGATTCCACCTTCGACGCCGCCGGCTCTGTTTGTTTCGTGATAAAAGCGCCGTTTGCGGGCATCGTATATTATTGCATCATGTACGGCGGAGCCCGAACTTTGCGCCCCGGCAAAAGCCGTCCCGATTTCCACGCCCTTTGCTGCGGGAATACTCATCATGGCCTGAGCAATGCGACCATCCAGTTTACGATCCCACTGAATATGCGAACCAAGTCCCGGAGGCACCCCAACGGCAACGGCTTCAAACACACCCCCAAGAGTATCTCCCGATTCTTTAGCTGCACTGATTGCCGCCATCATTCGCCCGGCGGCATCGGAATCGGCGCATCGAACGGGAGATTCGGGATCGATATCCAGTATCTCAGTGCCCTTCAAATCTTCAAATCTTTCCGCAACATGTTCGTTTCCTACAGCGATAACGTGGCTTCCTATTCGTATGCCGAAATGCATAAGCATCGTACGGCAGAAAGCTCCCGCTGCGACCCGTGAAGCAGTTTCACGGGCACTGGCACGCTCCAGTATGTCCCGGATGTCGCCCGTCTGGTATTTTAAAATGCCCGCCAAATCGGCATGGCCGGGACGTGGCTGCATAACGGACATAACATCTGTACCTTCAGGAACCGGATCTGCACTCATAGGAAGCTGCCATTTCACCCAGTCCCTGTTCTCGATCAAAAAAGAAATGGGGCTGCCGAGAGTTTTTCCGTGTCGTATCCCCGATATTATCTCGATCCGGTCCCGTTCGATTTTCATTCGCTCTCCACGCCCGAAACCGAGTTGTCGCCGGTAGAGCTGGAAATTGATGAAATCCCTATCAACGGCCAGTCCGCCCGGCAGTCCTTCCAGAATTCCCGCAAGCGATCTGCCGTGTGATTCACCCGCTGTCATAAAGCGGAGCATAGCGTTCCCTTTCCTTTCGAAGACCGCATGGGTCCATGCGGATATGTCTGAGTGGATCTGCAAATACCAACGGAATAATGAAATATATTCTTTCCCTTTGCAAACGACAAGCTATTCCTTGACAATGTTGAAGATCAAAGGTCTTAAAATCTTTTTTATTCAATCAATACATGCTTTTGTTATTTGGCCATATGCGTCACCCGTCTTCTGTTTGAAGCGATAAATTTGTTTCATTTGCCCTTGACTTACCAAAGTACGGCCCAATAAACTTGCCGTGGTACGTCAACTGATATGAATAACATCCTAAAGAGCTTAGTAGAATCCCCGTTTCGCTTTTCAGCCAAGGCAATTTGGGAAATCCAATCTTTTACCCTGCTCTCTCTCCGTGCCGTTGCGAATCTTTTTACGCGGCCGATTTATTGGAGGGAGATCATCCTTCAAATGGATCGGGTGGGGATTGGATCCCTGACTATTGTCATTTTAACCGGTTTTTTTACCGGGGCCGTGCTTGCGATCCAGTCCGAAGGGGTTCTCAGAACCTACGGCGCCGTCAGCATGACTGGCCAGCTCGTTTCACTGACCCTGATCCGGGAGTTGGGCCCGGTATTGTCGGCCCTGATGCTGGCCGGACGAATGGGATCCGGGATAGCTTCCGAGCTCGGATCCATGGTCGTTTCGGAACAGATCAATGCCATGCGTGCTCTGGGCACGGATCCGACAAGGCGACTGGTGACGCCCCGAATGATTGCCATGGTGCTGATGCTGCCTATCCTCACTATTATCTGTGATGCCGTGGGCATGCTCGGCGGGTGGATTATTGCCGCCTACAAACTTCTTATCAGCTCTAATCAGTACTGGACGGACGCGACAAACGCCATGCAGCTTTCCGACCTTGTCGGAACGCTGATAAAGCCCATAGTGTTCGGCTTCACTATTGCCATGATTGGATGTTACGTAGGTTTGCGGACCCGCGGAGGAACGGAGGGTGTCGGCAAATCTACAACCCTGGCCGTTGTCAGCAGCTCTATTCTGGTCATTGCTGCCGACTTCTTCTTAAACAATCTGCTTATTTATTTAGCTCCCTTTATAAATTCATGATCGAATTTCAGGACGTCACAAAATCATTTGACGACGAAGTAGTTCTCAAGAATATCAGTTTCAAAGTTCAACGCGGAGAAACTCTGATTATATTGGGAGAAAGCGGTTCCGGAAAATCCACGGTGCTAAAGCTGATACTCGGCCTGATAAAGCCGGATTCAGGGAAGATCCTTATCGAAGGCAGCGATATAACCGACATGACGGAGAGAGAACTTGTGGCGATACGCAGAAATATCGGAATGGTATTTCAGGAAGGCGCTCTCTTCGATTCCCTGCCCGTTAGTGACAATGTCGGCTACAGGCTTTACGAAGAAGGAGCCATGGAGGAAGCGGAAGTCGATTCGGAAGTGCAGCAACATTTAGGGTTCGTAGGTCTGGAAGAAGCTTTCGAAAAAATGCCGGTAGAACTGTCGGGAGGAATGAAGCGAAGGGTCGGCATTGCCCGGGCTCTTGTCGGCAATCCCGAGATTATTTTATATGACGAGCCCACTGCAGGCCTGGATCCGATTACCAAGCGAACTATCGTGGAACTGATGATTAAGCTGCGCGACATGCAGGGCGTTACCAGTATCTTTGTCACACACGATCTGCATGCCGCTTCCATTATTGCAACCGAATATGCAGCTTCCGCCGAAGACGGGAACATTGACTATAAATCCGACAGCGGGTCCGGTCTTCCGTCTTCAATCAATTTTATAATGCTCATGGATGGCGGAATTTGTTTCCATGGCGGGTACCGGGAGCTAAAAGCCTCCGAAGTGCCCTATGTGAAATTATTTGTAAATTAATTATGAAGGTCGGATAAAAGAAGGTCCTGCTCGCCACCCGGGGTATATTATGACTACCGGCGGCAGATAAAATCCAGGAAGCGAAAAGGAACCCTATGCCGAAGAAAAAACAGGTAAAACTGGCCCAGATGAAGCTTGGGATATTTGTCGTAATTGCATTTATTCTACTGTCAGTATTGATTCTTCAGCAGAGCTGGGGAATCAATTGGTTCTCCGAATCGGCCAAAATAATCACATACCTGACGGATGTCGGCGGCTTGAAACCGGGATCGCCGGTATGGTTGGCCGGTATGGAAATAGGAAAAGTTCGAAAGATAAACCTCATCTCCCCTGAAACCTATCCCGAAAACGACGAAATCCTTGCCCGGATCGAGGAAATAAAAGAAGAGATTCAAAACGTGGACACCCGGAACCCTTCCGGCATAAAGATTAAAGAGAACCTGCAGGATGATATCCGGAGACTTCAAGCGGACCTGAGGCTTGTAGAAGTCCGAATGGACATCCGCATGCAATACCTGGATCGAATCGGTCCCGATTCGGATGTCAGTATTGCTTCCCGAGGACTGATAGGCGATTCCTTTATCGATATTACCCCCGGTATCTCCGAAGAACTTCCGCCACTAAAAGGAGAATTTTATTTAATAGAAAGCATCCAACAGCCGGGATTCCGGGAAATTATGACCGGCGCAAACGATGTCATTGCGAATTTCGGCGTGCTTTCAGAACGGGTTCAGGATATCGCCGCAAGAATAATCCCGGAAAATATCGGGACTGATATCTCCGACACCGTCACCGCGCTGCATGACACAATCTCGGCAGCGGAAAAAGCTTTCTCACAGGCGACAATCCTGATTAACGAACTGCATTCCGGCCAGGGCACTTTCGGTAAGATAGTCAGTGATCCCCAAGTGTATAGTCGTTTGACCGAAGCATTGGAAAAATTCAACGCCATTGCCGAAAATATCCAGAACGGTTCCGGCACAATATCGAAACTTATCAACGATCCGGGACTGTACGACTCGGCACGTTCGGCTGCGGGTAAAACCGATGCAATCGTCAGCAGGATGGAGAAAGGCGAAGGAACCCTTGGAAAGCTTTCAACGGACGAAGCCCTTTATGAAAGAAGCACGCGGGCGCTTGAAAGCTTCGCGTCCTTTGTCGAACAGATCGAACAGGGCCAGGGCACTTTGGGGAAACTTTTAAAAGACCCGGGGCTTTACAACAACCTCGAGCAATCCTCTTCGGAAATCAGCAAGTTTCTGTATGACCTTCGACAGGATCCCAAAAAATACATGACCATCCGCGTACGCTTGTTTTGATCTTGACAAGGTTTTTGAATCTGTCTAGCCTTACGCCATGATAAGCGACGCTATTGGACGTGGGGGAAAATTCATCCTGAATAAGATAGTCAGGCCCCTGACTCTTTTAAAAATCAATCCCAATATACTTACCTTTACAGGCGTCCTCATCAGTTTATGGGCGGCGTTTGAGTTCGGCTACGGAAGTTTGCGTAAAGGCGGGCTGATTATTATCCTTGCCGGCCTTTTCGATATGCTCGATGGCGAGGTGGCGAGAGTCAGCCGAACCGAAACACGGTTCGGCGCGTTTTACGACTCCGTGATCGATCGCTACTCGGACATTATTATCCTGCAGGGACTTTTAGTATATTACGCGCGGCATCAAATGCTGGGGTATGTCGTTCTCGTTGGCGTCGTGATAATGGGAGCGGTGTTGACCAGCTACACCAGGGCGAGGGCGGAATCCCTGATTCCAAGCTGTAAAGTCGGTTTTATGGAGCGCCCCGAAAGGATTGTGCTCCTTATAATCGGCGGTCTGGCACTCCGCATGGAAGCGGTCCTGTGGATTCTGGCAACCCTGGGAAACTGGACCGTGATCAGCAGGATTTACTATACCTGGAAAGAGCTTCCGAAACCGAAGCCAATATCTCATTCCTCGTAATTGCCTCATGAATAATCCGGGTTAGTACTCGTTTTTGTAATTACAGTGATGTATGCACCGCGCGCGGCGGCCCGAGGCTTCGCTTCAGGTGCTTTCAGTAAATCGGGAGCGCAGCAGACATTCACAGACACGTCACCGCAGTAACAACTTTTTAAGAAATGCGGGCTAGTTTATTCTCTGAATATCCACGTCCTGGGGCAGTTCCTGCTCAAACATTGAATCGTTGATTTTTTTATTCAACTTTTCGTTTGAGAAGATCACCAGAATGTAGTCTTCGAAAGGCTCTTCCATTTTCATCTGTTTTGAAACACCGGTAGCTTCGTCGATCCAGACTGTAATGGATGAAAAAATGGAAGCGACCTTGGGATCTTTCGGTTTCAATTCAAGAATGGAACATGCCGCGCCGTTGACAGTCTCGTTTCCCTGGTAGGCAATATTGAAGGTCTTCTTCAGATCCGTGGGCGACTGTCCGATTCCAAGAGCCATATACTCCGCTTTATCCCTGTGTTTTCCCAGTTCGTAGCTGATTGCGGATTTAACCTTCGGCTGGTAAATCAATGCTTCGCCACCATTAAGCGTTGTAATTTTTTCTGCAGGATCCGTAATCTCCTCTCGAATGAGCGCAGATCCGTCACCGGCGCGTTTATAATAGAATTTCCCGCTCTCGGGAGGATCGAACTCTTCCAGGATGGCCGTATACGTTTTTTTAGTAATATCCGCAGTAAAGCTCTGAAAATTCCCGCTGGATTCTTCCATATGCCTTAAAACCGAATCCATTTTGTCCGCCTTATCCTCCTGGGCGCCCGGGAAGGTAAAACCCGGGATCAACAGCAAAATAAAAACTGCCGCGATCCTGGGGATTGTGCGCTGCGTGGATATGGGGCTATTTATCTTCATGGTCCGAATCCCCTTGATTCGCAGCCTTGTCGACCGACTGAGGAACTTGAGAAGGCTGATTCAGGGATTGATTTGCGGCATATTGCCTTTTATGGAAACAACTGGGAGGGACAAAAAAAATAAAGGCCAGGATCAGGATACAGATAATGTCGTATGGAAGCGTGCCCCGCTCATACGTCCAGACGAAAATTTTTTGTGTAACAGGCCTGGATTTATTCATGGATGCTTATGGAAGTTCTCAATTCCGATTCATACTCATATTTGGAGGTGGGGGTATGGATCTGCCCGTCCTTCATTTCTATCACACGACTGGCAATTGAGGCCGCTTCGGAATCGTGCGTAATCATTACAATGGTCTGCTTCAGCTTTTCGTTCAGAGTCTGGAGCTTATGAAGAACCGTATGGGCGTTTTTTGAATCCAGGCTACCCGTCGGCTCATCCGCGAGAATAATCGACGGCTGATTGATTAAGGCGCGCGCTATGGCAACCCGCTGCTGTTCGCCTCCGGAAAGTTCGGCGGGCCGGGAATTAATCTTTTCGGTAAGTCCGAGCATTTCAATGACCTCGCCTATCCCGTTCCTGCCGAGAGAACCGTTTCCGTGAATCTTCTTTGCCAGCTCGATATTCCCTTTCGCTGTCAAAGTCGGCAAAAGGTTGAATCGCTGAAACACATATCCGATTTTTTCCCGTCGAACAGCGGTACGCTCCGAATCCTCAAGAGAGGAAATATCAATTCCGTCGATGAAAATCCTTCCGCCGGTAGGCTGCATCAGCCCGCCCAGAAGGTGAAGAAGAGTCGACTTGCCGCACCCCGACGGTCCCATTACGGCTATGAACTCTCCTTTTTCCACGGTAAAGCTGACGCTTTTCAGTGCCGGCACCTCTATCTTCCCCGGATGGTAGGTCATACTCAGATCGATAGTTTCAATGGCCCTGTTTGGAAATTTTTCCATAGTCAATTATTATTTCCTACTCATAGCTCAACGCCCGGACAGGATCCATTCGGGCCGCTTTGTATGCCGGGTAAATGGCGCCCAGAATTCCGGCAAGCATCCCCAGTATCAAACCGATCATTAATTCCCTCGGCCCCATGGAAACCTGCAGGAGCGGAAACTGGCTAATGATCAGTCCGCGTATGATTTCGCTGATGATGATTCCCACTACCGCGCCTAAACAGCATATAATAGCAGATTCTTTCAATATTATTCCAACTATAAATCGCCGGGAGGCCCCCAGTGATTTTAATATCCCTATCTCCCTTGTGCGTTCAAAAATCGTAGTATACATGGCAAGAAGGATGACCATGAAGCTCAGAAGCATGGAAATCGCAATAATCGTGATGCGCAATTCCTTCAGTCCCGGCAGGTGCATATTGGCCATCAGGGACTTGGGGTCATCGGAACGCATAATGGAGTAACCGGGAAATTTCTCCAACAATTGCGATTGGAGCAGGTCGAGATCCGTTTCAGGTCCGGCTTTGATGAACATCATACTCACCTTGCCCGGAGATCCGTTCAGTTCCTGCAAGGTTTCCAACGGCAGAAAAGTCCGGACGGCCGTCCCGGGCCGGCAGATTCCCGTGACGGTAAATTCATGATCTCCCTGGAGCGTATGGATCATTCCGGGCTTTAACTTGTTCGCGTCCGCATAATATTTGTCGACGATGACCTCGAAGCCCCGCAAGGAACCGGTGCCGTCTACGATGTCCAGTCCGCCGGGAAATTTATTGTAGCTCTCCGGATCAATTCCGAATACCACTCCGAGTTTTTCGGCCTTCGCGAGAACCGGAGAAACTATCTCCACACCGGGCACCTCCTGAATCTTGTCGGCAAGCTTCATATTCAGGTTCGCGGAGCTGAAAGCGAAAAGCGCCGTAGCTCCTTCCTTCTGCAGGATGAAATCGGATCCGATGGAAATAGTGCGGTTCAGGTAATCGTTCAACGTCCCCGTGATAATACCGCCGATTGTTAGAAGTAAAATGACGCCCAGCGCGACGGCGAGAACACTGATGGCGGCGCGGGTAGGCCGGGATTTGATATTTGCGGTAATGAGATTTTCCATCTAAGAAACGTCGCTCCACTTCTTATTTAAAACGTATCACTCTCACACCCTCTACGGGATCCAGCCTGAACGTGTCGTCCTTGAAATCAGGATTCACCACCCAGTCTTTAAACTCCAGATCAAGAGTATACCCATCCGGGGGACGTTCAATATTAATTTTTCGCGGCAACATATATTTATCGATTGGCACGGTGTTTGAATAGGTTATGTCGCTTACGACCTGACCGTCTTCGTTAAATATTCTTTGCCTCGAGATTGTCAACCCGGCTCGTTCGATAGTGAATTCACGGAGAGGAAGGATTTGACGAGAAAAGCCGATACGGGAAACCCTCACAACGTAATACTTTGCATGTGCGTCTTCTTCTTCGATGACAGCATAGCCCAATTCGGGGTCATCCAGAGGGATAGATTCGGGGAAGATAGCTTCGAAAATATGCCCGGCGCGTATGGGTATTTCCGTATCTTCTTCTAAATCGTCCGAAATCAATTCCTCGGAACTGTTTTTTCCTATGTAGAATTTATGTCTGCCGTGAATCCATACACGGAATTCGTCCCCTTCGGAAACGAGGCTTATCTCTTTGTTTTTGACAACAGGATTCTGTATCACCAGGCGAATGGAATCCGGACGTTTAAGCAAAATATACCCAGGAGCTCTGGGATATTTTTCCAGTTCAATCAGGCTTCCTTCCTTTTTCTCTG
Source organism: Acidobacteriota bacterium (assembly GCA_016934295.1). Lineage (GTDB taxonomy): Bacteria > Acidobacteriota > UBA6911 > UBA6911 > UBA6911 > UBA6911. The sequence continues at coordinate 8,004 of JAFGTD010000019.1, read as the reverse complement.
AAGTATATTCCACTTTTATGTTGCTGGCCTTCGCCGCCTTAATCTCATCCAATCGATTCACAATATGGAGCAGTTCGTCCAGTGTAGCGCTTCTGGCATGAAGGATCGCCTGTGGAACCTTTATGGTTGCCCTTTTCTTACAGCCGGTACAACCTGTAATTACTGTAATTAAGATAAAAATCAATCCGAAAGATATATTTTGTTTCTTAAAGGTCACTGTAAATATCGGAAATTTCTGGTTTTGTCTCATCAAATCAGGATCCTGCCATGGGCGGGGTGAATCTAACAGAATACGCCGGTCTTGTCAATGAACCGGGTATCGACCCGCCTACCGGATGTTCACTGCCGGTTGTCTGAAAGACAATCGAGCTCCCTTCTCCTTTTCTTCCTGCGAAGATGCAAAACAACCGTGCCAGTAATTATCAGTACAAGGACTGCCAACAGTGCTGTACCCACTGTGCTTATATTCTCCTGCAGGAACAGCTTTACCGAGTTCCCGTAGAGAACGGCCAGAATCCCCCACATGGAATACCGGATGCTCCTGCCGATGGCGACCGCCGTCAAGAATCTGTATGGAGCCAGGCCGAAAACCCCCGCGCTCAGGACAAAAATCTTGAAAGGAAGCGGCGGAGGTAGAACGCTTGGGATTAATACTGCCAGGATGCCGTATTTCCGGTACGCATCTTCCGCACGTTCAATTTTTTGATTGGAAAATTTTTTCTTTAAGATCGCTCGGCCGCCTTTACGTCCGACTGAATACAACAGAAGACATCCTATAACGGAGCCGGTGACCGTTAAACCAACAAAATAAGCCATATTCCCCCAGGATCCACCGGTCGACAGAATTACGATAAGCAGATCATTCCCTTCCGGGAAACTTAGGAAAGAGGAATCGGCGATAGCGAGCAGCAGGACGGCCACACCACCATACCCGGAAAAAATACCGGTGATATGTTTGCCCATGTTAAATAACCAGGGGGTTTCGCCGATGAGTAACATATGGATTAAATGCGCGATTGGCATGGCTAAAATATATTATATCAAGGCTTACAAGCAATTGACACATCCGCGACAGGAAAGTAGAATGGTGCCTGAATACAAAAAGCAGGCCAGTATAAACTTTTAAAACGCTTTGTAAATAAGAAACTACAGTTCACGGTGGCGACAGACCTTAAGAAAGAGCGTGAAAAAAAGAAAATATCGTTGGCCCAGGTAGCCTCCGATACGCGTATCAGTCTGCACTACCTGGAAAGCATCGAGGAAGGACGCTACAGTGATTTGCCCGGAGGGATTTACAGCCGAGCCTTTATAAAAGCCTACTGCGAAAGTATAAATCTTGATCCACGCGAAATTCTTGAGCATTACGATGCGCAGGTACCGTCCTCCCTCCCGGAAAAAACTCAGAAAACAGAATTTATCCCTCTCCAGCGTTCTTTTTTTATCCCTATACCGCTTCTCATCTGGAGCATAATGCTGCTGATTTCCGCTATCGGTATCTTCTTCAGCAGAGGATGGATAGCCGAGCTTTTCTCTCCCTATTTTGCTGATAAACCTGTAGCGGACGTGCGGTACCAGACTCCGACTGATTCCCGGCCGGACTCGCAACCCGCCCCTTCCAAAACACCTACCGCCTCCGATTCGGAATCGCCCGCCGCAACCGATATTTCCACAGGCAAAACGGTCCCTGCCCTGGAATCGGCCAAAATCGTTACAGACAGTTCAAACCTTTCCGTTGCGGAACCGGTGCGGTCCGACACAACTGTTGCCGCAAAACTCCGTATGGAAATCGTCGCAAAATATCCATGCTGGATTTCCGTCGACGTCGATGGCCGACCTTCGAGCCGAAGATTAATGGAACCCGGAGAAGAGCGGATTTTTAATGCGGCGGAGCGCCTGTTCATCCTTATTGGAAATGCAGGAGGCGTGCAGATGAAGATCAACGGCAAGCCGACAAAACCACTTGGAGACCCGGGCGAGGTCATCAAAATGAATATTGATCTGGATAACCTTCAACAATTTCTAGATAAATCCACGGGCTAGAGAATGGCCCCGAACGATATACTCCAAACCTTACTTTCAGGGGAAGTTCCCGCTAATGTCCGCAGTGCCGTAGCACGCGGGATGGCGCCTCTTTCACCGGAAGATGCCTGCCGGGCGCTGGTATTCCTGACGAATGATACGGACCGTGAAATTGCAGCTTCCGCGAGAAAAACTCTCTCCGGGATGAATGAAGAAGAGATTCTATCCCAGCTTAAATCTCAAAGCTGCGATCCCTCCGTGCTGAATTACTTCGGAATTACCAGCGGTTCCGAAAACATACTGAAGGCAATTATTACTAATCCTTCCGCGCCGGGATCCCTTATCGAATCCCTTGCCTTGACTCTGCGGCCGCAACTGCTGGCAACGGTGCTGGACAACAGGGTAAGAATTCTCGAACATCCGGGTATTCTGAGAAATATCAAATTGAATCCTCAGACTACCCAGGATATTCAACGTCTTGTTCATGAAATAGAAACAGAATTTTTCGGGGATAAAAAAACAGAGTATACCGTCGAACAGCATTCTGAGAAGGAACAGGCTCCTGCGGCCATTCCCGACCTTGAATTTGAAATACCCCCTGAGGATTTATCTCTCGACGGCCTTCCGGTGGACGATGAAACCCGAAACGCCGTACTGGGTGAAAAGCTGTCCACCCTTTCCTTTCGCGACAAGATCCGCTATGCCCTTTTCGGCAACCGCGAAGTTCGCGCCTTATTGATACGCGATACCAACAAGGAAATTTCACGGATGGTCCTGCGCAGTCCGAAAATTACGGAGGCTGAGATCGAATCCATTTCCGCAATGCGCGGTGTCGGAGACGATATCCTGAGAGAAATCGGCAACAGTAAAGAATTTACGAAAGGCTATAACGTTGTGCACAATCTGGTAAGGAATCCTAAAACCCCGCCGGCGATTTCACAACGTCTGATTTTCCGACTCCGCACACAACATTTAACCTTGTTGACACGGGACAGGAGTATTCCCGATGCCGTTCGTTTCAATGCGACTCGAACTTTAACCCAGCGCTCCAAGCAAGGATCTAAGTGATGGATATCTGGAATCCCCTCGGAAGAACCCCTTCAGCTTTCATAAACAGCAGCCGTAAGGTAATGCACCATAAAATTTTCCAGGCTTCTCAGAGCGCCGCCGATCTTCACGGCGGTCTTATCGAGATCTATCGCAGGGAGGTTTTGACCCAAAAAACGCGTACGGTGCGTCTTTTAGGGGTAAAATGCGCTGCAAAAATTATTCAGACACTTCTCGGGTATGAAGTCCAGGCGGTGCATAAGCGCATCCATTGCCCTGATCTTGTTACAGCCAGATATCTGAAGCTTTTTTCAGAGCTGGGCTGCCATTCCATACGACTGCCCTATGATCCCACCGTCACGGCCAGGCTGATTCCAACCATGGAGTCCGCTCTCCAGAGCATTATGGATACCGTCGCCATAATTTTCCCCAAAGACCTGAAGCGCAGGCAGTATGTTATTCGGAAAGTATTCGCTATCGTACGGAATGAACTTCGAAATTCTATATAAAACCGTTCAAGGTTCAACGTTAACCCTGAACGGTGAACTCTGAACCTTGAACGGTTTTATCGGTTGGCGGGAAGCACATCTTCCCTTATAACTTCCAGGTCCTGATCGGGAATTACCACCCGGACAAGCCTGCCGTCGGGATCGACAGAAATGGTTCCGTTTCGCAGCCCGACAAACTCTATTCTATAATTCGTTATCGGTAAATTGCCCCCGGAATACGGCAGATTCGACTCCCCAATATAGGTCAATGCAACCGCAATATGGTTGCCGATGACGGGTATAAAGTCCGAATACAGCTGTCTCCCCTTTACCTGGCTGTCGTATTTCCGTACCAGGTAGTCGTATTGATGGTATACATTGAAATCGAGGATTACGGTATCGGGCTTAAACGTTGCCGTTACGACACTGGTTTCCCCTCCCCTGTGCAGGGTGCGTGTAATCTCGTCTCCGTCAATGGTCACTTCGTAGGAATCGCCGGTGCTTCCCGTCAGATACCGATAATCATAGGATTTAATTTTAAACGATTTCTTTTTTAGCACCATCCGTGTCGCATATGCCATCCGTTTAGTTTCAAGTCCGTCGGTGACGTATATTTCGTTTTCGGTTTCAGCGACAAGGTCCCCGTTTGGCTCGATCTTCTCCGTAACAATCTCTTTCCCTGCCCGGGAGCCGTCTAAAAAAATAACGTATGTCTGAGAGTAGGCGATTGCCTCGTCACCGGCGATTACGTATCCCGTTAAACCGCAGAAGGCAAGTATGAACAAAATGATTTTTCTCATTGGAATCATCGTTTGCTCCGAACAATTTTTGATGCGGGCACCCGCACCAGTCCGTTCTGTATTTTCCCGGCCATATCCTGAGAAACGTGCTCCTGAACGAACAGGACCATTTCCTCTACCTGTTGCTGCAGTTTCTCCATTTTTTCCCGCATATTGAGAATCACTTCAACCCCGGCAAGATTGACACCGAGTTCACGCGTCAGCGTCAGAATAACTTCAAGTCTTTTCAGATCCTCGCTGGTATAAAGTCGGGTATTCCCTTCACTCCTTGAAGGTTTCAGCAATCCTAATCTTTCATAAAGACGAAGGGTTTGTGGATGTATCTGATAAGACTCCGCCACTGAGCTGATCATATAACTGGCTTTTTTTCGCGGACTCATATTCCCACCACCTTCAGTTAAGGCTTGATCGAGGATTATCGGGATTCAGACTCGCAAGTTCCCTCAAAATTTCTTTGGAGCGTTCATCGGCCACTTTCGGAACGACGACACGAACCTCAACAATCTGGTTTCCAACCTGCTCCCCCCTCAGGGAAGGCGCTCCTTTTCCTCTCATGCGAAATTTCTGGCCGCTCTGTGTGCCGGGGGGAATTCGGAGCAGAGTCTTTCCATTGATGGTCGGAACTTCAATTTTACCGCCCAATGCCGCTTCCGTAACGGTTATCGGAACGCTGCAGACGATGTCATTTCCCTCTCTCCGGAAAAATTCGTGAGGCCGGACTGAAATGATCAGGTAGAGATCGCCCGCTCCACCACCGTTCTTCCCGGAATTGCCCTTATTGGCAACGCGCATCCTGTATCCGTTGGCCACTCCGGCAGGGATACGGACCGTGATATTTTCCTCTATCGGCGTGTTCCCGGTCCCGCTGCAGGTTTTACATCTTTGGCCGATCTTTCCGGTTCCACCGCAGCCGCGGCAGGCACTCGAAAACCGCATAAATCCATGTGCTTTTGCTTCCTGTCCGGATCCCTGGCACCTCGGGCACACCTGCTGCCCGGCGGAACGATCCTGTCCCGATCCCCCACAGGCACTGCAGGCTTTATTGCGATTAAGAACCATGCGTGCAGATAAACCGGTGATGCTTTCCAGGAAGGAAATATTCAAATGATGTTCAATATCCTCCCCTTTTAAAGGGCCGGCACTCCGGCTCCTGGCCGCCCCGCCTCCGAAAAACTCCGCAAATACATCCCGGAAACTGCTTTGTCCGGATTCACCGAAATCCATTCCGGTAAAATTCGTGAAACCGTCGGAGAAACCCCTTCCCTGACCTGGCGGCGGTTCCTTAAAATTTTCCGAATAGAATCCGTACTTATCGTACATGGCACGCTTCTTGGGATCGCTTAATACATCGTAGGCTTCCTGGATTGTTTTAAAGCGTTCTTCTGCCGATTTATCACCGGGATTCACATCGGGATGGTTTTTCCTTGCCAGCCGCCTGTAGCTTTTTTTAATTTCCGACTCTTTTGCCCTCCTGGAGACGCCCAGGATAGCGTAATAGTCTTTATTTGCCATACTTTAGACCACCATTCGGTGTGGAGTATAATCCGGCCGACATCCTTTTACGCTTTATTTTCCGGAGACCCGTGCCGTTCTTCTATGTCTCACATGGGATTGAGACCACATGTCATGCAAAAATATCGCAGGCATCGATCCGATGATAACGGTCGATCCAGGCAGGGAATTAGAATTTTTACTACAAATTCCCTGCTTTTGGATAATTTATTCTTTTTTATCCATATCAACGTATTCCGCATCGATCACTTCATCTTCCTTGTTGCCGTCTTCCGGTTTTTCACCGGATTCTCCTGTCGCGGAGCCGGCATCGCCTTGAGACTGGGCCTGTCCGGCCGTTTTCTGATACATGATCTCGGCAAGACGGTGTGAGGCTTGCGTTAATTCTTCAGTGGCGGCATTCAGATCCGCAGCTTCCGTAGAATTCTCCAGTGTGTTTTTGGCTTTAGAAAGAGCTTCATCCAGAGATGCGGCATCTCCTTCCGAAATGGATTCCCGGTTTTCCTTCAGCATTTTTTCCGTATTGTAGATGAGACTGTCGAGCTTGTTTTTGGCTTCGATTTTTTCCTTGTTTTTCTTATCTTCCTCTGCATGATCCTGCGCATCGGTCGTCATCTTGTCGATCTCATCCTTGCTCAACCCGCTTGAAGCAGTGATGGTAATTTTCTGTTCCTTGCTGGTTGCCAGATCCTTTGCCGAAACATTCACGATTCCGTTGGCGTCTATATCGAAAGTCACCTCAATTTGAGGAATGCCGCGAGGAGCCGGGGGAATCCCTACAAGGTGAAATTTGCCAAGGGTCCTGTTGTCTTTCGACATCGCACGCTCTCCCTGCAGAACGTGAATTTCAACTGAAGTCTGATTGTCTGCCGCCGTTGAAAAGATTTCAGATTTTTTGGTTGGAATGGTCGTATTCTTTTCAATGAGCTTTGTCGAAACACCGCCCAGGGTTTCAATTCCCAGCGACAGCGGGGTGACATCGAGCAGGAGCAGATCCTTAACATCCCCTGCGAGCACACCCGCCTGGATAGCCGCGCCTACGGCAACAACTTCATCCGGATTCACCCCTTTGTGTGGATCCTTGCCGAAAAATTCTTTCACCAGTTGCTGGACTTTCAGGATTCGTGTAGAACCGCCCACAAGCACCACTTCGTCTATATCACTCGGCTTTAAACCCGCATCTGTGAGAGCCTGCTTTACCGGAGGTATGGTTCTCTTAAGGATATCTTCTACCATCGCCTCAAATTTTGACCGGGTCATCTTCATATTCAGATGCTTTGGTCCCGAAGCATCCGCTGTAATAAAAGGCAGATTGATTTCCGTTTCCATCACGGTTGATAGCTCCATTTTAGCCTTCTCGGCGGCCTCACGAAGCCTTTGCAGCGCCATTTTGTCTTTGGACAGGTCTATCCCCTGGTCTTTATTAAATTCATCGATAATCCAGTCCATCAATCGATGGTCGATGTTATCTCCGCCTAAATGGGTATCTCCATTGGTGGACTTCACTTCCACCACGCCTTCGCCCACTTCAAGAATGGAGATATCAAAGGTGCCTCCTCCAAAGTCGAATACGGCAATCGTTTCATCTTTTTTCTTGTCCAGGCCATAGGCAAGGGCTGCGGCCGTCGGTTCGTTGACTATCCGGAGGACTTCCAATCCGGCGATTTTCCCTGCATCCTTGGTTGCCTGACGCTGGCTGTCATTAAAGTACGCAGGCACGGTTATAACGGCTTTTTCAATCTTTTCTCCAAGGTATTCTTCCGCCGACTGGCGCATTTTCTGCAGGATCATGGCCGATATTTCAGGCGGGCTATAGGATTTGTCCCCCATCTTGACCTTGGCATCGTCATTCGGTCCGGATTCCACCCTATAGGGAACCAGCTTCACTTCCTCCCCCACTTCGGACGTCTTCCGACCCATAAATCTCTTGATCGAGAAAATCGTGTTTTCCGGATTTGTTACAGCCTGTCTTTTGGCAACTTGACCGACAAAACGCTCGTTGTTCTTACCCATTGCCACGACAGACGGCGTAAGCCTGCTTCCCTCGGGATTTGTAATAACCTTCGGTTCTCCTCCCTCCATTACAGCAACAACAGAGTTTGTTGTACCAAGGTCAATTCCGATAATCTTGCTCATTT